>CAYYAQ010000215.1:0-7246 GCA_964469555.1 uncultured candidatus Brocadiaceae bacterium
AGGCTGTTCTTCAAGAACCTGTCGGTCATCGGCAGCACCATGGGTTCGCACGCGGATGCCCTGATGGTCATCGATCTCGTGGGTGGCGGAGAGCTGCAGCCGGTCATCGACACCATCTTGCCGATGAGTCGGGTGCGAGAAGGGCATGAGAAGCTCGAGAATCGCGGCGTCCTCGGCAAGATCGTGCTGGAGCCGACGGCATGAGCGATACTAGAAAGATCCTGATCGAGAAGCGCGGCGAGATCGCCATCCTCACTCTCAACGCGCCCGAAAAGCGCAACGCCATCGATCTGGAGATGGTGAACGGGTTGCACGCAGCGCTTGATGAATTGTTGGCAGCCGACGATGTGTCGGTTCTCGTATTGATCGGTGCCGGCGACAGGGCATTCGCGGCGGGCGCGGACATCGCGCAGCTGAAAGAGCGCAAGGGTCCCGACGCGTTGGCCGCGATCAACTCCGCGATCTTCAAGCGCATCGACGACTTTCCGGTGCCCTCGATCGCGGCGATCAAGGGCTTCGCGCTCGGCGGCGGCTGCGAGCTCGCCATCGCGTGTGACCTGCGCGTAGCCGGAACGTCGGCGAAGATGGGGCAACCCGAAGTCGGGCTCGGCATCATCCCCGCGGCTGGCGGCACCTATCGCTTGCCCCGACTCGTGGGATTGGGGAAGGCCCGCGAGTTGATCTACACGGGCCGCATCATCGATGCGCAGGAGTGTCTCCGCATCGGCTTGGTCAACGACGTCGTCGACGACGACAAGGTGTTGGCCCGCGCATTGGAGATCGCCGGCGAAATCGCCTCCCGCGGCAGGCTCGCGGTGCGCCTGGCGAAGGCGACGATGAACGCGTTGTCTCGACCGGGCGAGGCCGCTGCGGTCAGCATGGAGAGCATCGCGCAGTCGATTCTGTTCGACAGCGAAGACAAGCACGCGCGGATGCAGGCGTTCCTTGATCGAAAGAAGAAGCAGTAGAAGGACAGCGACATGACCGACCCTGTTTTTGCAAACGTCACCGTTTTCGGTTCCGGCACGATGGGATCCGGCATCGCCCAGATCTGCTCGCAGGCAGGCTCGAAGGTCGCGCTGTTCGATATCGGCCAGGACCTGCTCGACACGGGCATGGGTCGATTGGGTGCGTTCCTCGAGAAGGGCGTGGCGAAAGGCAAGATGGCGCAAGATGAAGCCGACGCCGTGCTCGCGCGCGTCACGCCCACCGTCGACTTCGACGCCGCGGTTGCGGAGGCGGACCTCGTGATCGAGGCCATTCCCGAGAGACTCGATCTCAAGCAGAAGATGTTTCGCGACACCGCCGAGAAGGTGTCGGCGAAGACGGTGCTAGCGACGAACACCTCGTCCCTCTCGCTGGCGAGGATTTTTGACGGGATCCCGCAGCCCGCGCGCTGCATCGGCACCCACTTCTTCAACCCGCCGCCGATCATGCCGTTGCTGGAGATCGTGCGCGCGACCGGCACCGATGACTCGACAGTCGATCGCGTGCTCGAGTACGCGAAGCAACTCCGCAAGGAGCCGATCGTCGTCAAGGACAGCCCCGGCTTCGCGACGAGTCGCCTCGGTGTCGTTCTCGGCTTGGAAGCGATCCGCATGGTCGAAGCCGGCGTCGCCTCGCCCGAGGACATCGACAAGGCGATGGAGTTGGGCTACCGCCATCCGATGGGGCCGCTCAGGCTGACCGACCTCGTCGGGCTGGACGTCCGCATGGCGATCGCCGACTACCTGCGCGAAGAGCTGGACAGCCCCGCGTTCCGAGTGCCGACGCTCATGCGCGAGATGGTCGAGCGCGGCGAGACCGGCAAGAAGTCGGGCAAGGGCTTCTACGACTGGGGTTAGCCGCGGCGGTCGGTCTACCTGCCGAGTGTCAGGTGCAGGGCGTTGCTGAAGTCGACTCCGGTTGGGCTGTTCGGCGTCGGCCCGAGCCCGATTCGCGTGATCATTTGACTGATGCGCAGCGGCGGCATCGGTGGGGCCAACCGCGCGAGTCCGTTCTTGTTCGGAAGCGTACTCCGTGCCGTGAGCTTGAACGTGATTCCCAACACCGCCAACCGCCGTCGTGAAGCAGATCGCCGTCGAGCACAGATGCCGCATGGTGTCACCGTCTGGCCCAATAACAGGCAAGCATACGCGACGCGAGGAGACGGGTAGGATTGCCGGTTCGGGCGGCTGTTTCGACGCGGAGAACGGCTTCTTGCACTCTCATCACATGAGCGGGGGTGGTCGGCGCTAGGATCGGGGGATGCACCTCCGTCGCCCCCTGTGGTTCGCTTGCCTCGTCGCCCCCTTGCTCGCTGGAATCGGTATCCCTGCCCAGCAGATCACGTCGCCGAAAGCCTATATGGGCAAACAAATCGGCGCGGATGGCTTCCTCGCCAACTACACGCAGCTGCGCGGGTACTGGAAGAAGCTGGCCAATGAATCGGACCGGATGAACGTCGTCAACATTGGCACGACCTCGTACGGGCAGCCGATGGTGATGGCGGTCATTTCGTCGCCTGCGAATCTCGGGAAGGTGGACGAGTACCGCGAGATCGCCAAGACACTCGCACTGGCCAAGGGCTTGGACGACGCGCGCGCGAAGGTGCTCGCCAGCAAGGGCAAGGCCGTCGTCTGGATCGACGCGGGAATGCACGCGACCGAGTCCGTCGCCGCGCAGAACATCCTCGAGCTCGTCTACCGTATGGTCAGCGGCCAGGACGACGACACTCTGGAGATCCTGAAGAGCGTGATCCTGCTCGTGTGTCCCGCCAATCCTGACGGGATGGAGATGGTCTCGAATGGCTACATGGCGACGGGCCGCGTCGGCAACCTCCCGGTGCTCTACCAGAAGTACATCGGGCACGACAACAACCGCGATTACTACATGGCGAGCCAGGCGGAGACCGAGGCGATCAACCGCGTGCTCTACCGGAAGTGGTTCCCGCAGATCGTCTACAACCATCACCAGTCGGCGCCGCGGGGGACGATCATCTTCACGCCGCCGTTCCGGGATCCGTTCAACTACAACTTCGATCCGATGGTCGTGCGTGGGATCGCGCTGGTCGCGAACCACATGACCAGTCGATTTTCGTGGGAGTCGAAGCCCGGCGCGATCTCGCGGACCGGCGCGCGTTACTCGACCTGGTGGAACGGCGGGCTGCGGACGACGACGTACTTCCACAATATGATCGGGATCCTGACCGAGTCCTTCGGCAGCCCCAACCCGACGAAGTTGACGCAGAGTCTGCAGCGTCGCTTGCCCTACGGCGACTACCCGAACCCCGTGAAGTCGGGGCTGTGGCACGCGCGGCAGACAATCGAATACCTGCAGACGGCCAACAAGGCGATCCTGTTGTTGGCGTCGAGGTATCGGAAGGAGTTCCTCTACAACATCTACCAGATGGGTCGAAACTCGATCCGTCGGGGGAGCGAGGACCATTGGACGCCGACGCCGAGGCTGCTCGCCGAGGCTCGCCGGCGCAGCGAAGCCGCGCGGGGTGCCGGCGGGAACACCGGCGATGAGCAGGGCGAGGACGAACGCCGCGGTGGTCGGCGACGAGGAGGTGGCCGCGATCGCAGTGCAGGCGCCATGCACAAGGCCGTCGAGGACACGTTCACCGACCCGAAACTGCGCGATGCGCGGAGCTACGTGATCTCGGCGAAGCAGCTGGATCCATCCGCGGCGCGGCGGTTCGTCGGGATCCTGATCAAGGCCGGGGTCGAAGTACACAAGCTCACCCAGGCCGCCGTCATCGGCGGCAAGCAGTACTTGCCCGGTTCGTTCGTCGTGAAGTTGGCGCAGGCATTTCGACCGCATGCGCGGGACATGTTCGAGCCGCAGTGGCACCCGGACGGCGTCGGCAGCGGTGGTGAGCCGGTCGCGCCGTACGACAGCGCGGGGTGGACGCCGACGATGCAGATGGGCGTCGAGTTCGATCGCGTCTTCGAATCGTTCGAGGTATCGCTGGCGACCGTGACTCTCGAGAGTCTCGCACGACCGACCGCGGGGAAGGTGACCCATGGTCGGGCCGGTTACTTGCTGCGGGCTGGCGACTCGAACAGCTTCACGTGCATCAACAGATTGATGGAACGGAAAGAGAAGGTGTTCTGCCTGAGGAAGGACAAGAAGCTCGGTCGGCATTCCTTTCCGAAGGGGACCTACTTCATCTCGCGCGGGAAGGACACCGCTGCTGTCGTCGACACCATGGCGAAGAGCCTCGGCCTCGATTTCTTTGGGGTCGATGGCAAACCAGGCGTGCCGGGGTTGGCGCTCGGCCCGATTCGCGTCGGCTTGTTCGATGTCTACGGCGGAAACATGGCGACCGGATGGACCCAGTGGCTGTTGGAGCAGCACGAATTCCCGGTGCAGCTCGTGTTCGGCGACCGTGTGCAGGCGGGCGACCTGCGCAAGGACTTCGACGTGTTGATCTTCCAGACCGGATTGCCGGATCCGGGCGGTCGCGGTCGGATCCGACGAGCCTTGCGCCGCGGGCGGCCCAATCGCGGGAGTGATGAACGCCTCGACAGCCTGGTGAAGGCCTTGCCGCCGTTCGAGGATTGGTCGAACGTCAAGGCTCGTCGCGTCCGGTTGACCAAGGAAAAGGCCGTGCCGGCGCTCGAGGCCTTCGTGACCGATGGTGGCGTGTTGGTCGCGGTCGGTTCGCAGTCGGTGTCGGCGGCGCGCCTGTTCAAGTTGCCGGTCAAGGACGGCGTGCTCGTGCGGGACAAGGTGACGAGCAAGGAGCGCGAGGCGACCCGCAAGGATTTCTTCATCCCCGCATCGCTGATGCGGATGACGGCGTCGGACGCCAGCATGATCACGACGGGAATACCCTCGAGCCTTACCGGCATGTTCCGGCGCAGCGCGGTATTCCAGGTTCGCGACTCGAAGCGCGTGAAGGTTCTCTTGCGCTTCCCGGAGACCGGCGGCGATCTACTCGCGAGTGGTTGGGCTATCGGCGCGGAGCTGCTGCGCGGCAAGGCTGCCGCGCTCGAAGCCACCGTCGGCAAAGGCAAGGTCTACCTGTTCGGTATCGACGCGGCGTACCGCGGTCAGCCGCAGGTCACGATCAAGATGCTCTTCAACTCGATCCTGCTGGGCGCCGCCCGGTCGGTACCCTCGACCGAGGTGAAGTAGAAGAAGGCTAGTCGACAGCCTTCTGCATCAGCTTCGTGATCGAGCGGGCGAAGCTCGCGGGGTCGGAAGGCAGGTTGCCCTCGGCCACGAGGGCCTGATCGAACAGAAGCTGACTCCAGTCCTGAACGCCCTCGGCGCCGCTGTCGCTCTGGACCATCTCCTGGAGCTTCTTCACGACCGCGTGGTCGGGGTTGAGTTCGAGGACCCGCTTCTGCACCGGCACGTCCTGGCCTGACGCGCGCAGTACCTTTTCGAGGTAAGGGCTCATCCCGTGTTCGTCCGAGACGAGGCACGCTGGCGAGTCGGTGAGGCGGTTCGTCATGCGCACTTCCTGGACGTGCTCGTCCAGATCTCCCTTCACCTTCTCGATCAACGCGGAGAAGAGCGTCGTCTGAGCCTCCATCTCCTTTTTCTCTTCATCGGAGTCCGGCAGTTTCAGAGATCCCTTCGCGGCGCTGACGAATCCCTTGTCCGCGAACTTCTGCAGAGCTTCGACGACCCACTCGTCGACAGCGTCAGACATGAAGAGCACCTCATTGCCGCGGGCCTTCAACGACTCGATGTGCGGGCTGTTGCGCGCCGTGTCCAGCGTCTCCGCGATGACGTAGTAGATCGACTCCTGGTCCTCCGGCATGCGGTCGACGTATTCCTGGAGCGAGGTCAGACCGTCGCCGTGGGAACTGGGGTAGCGGAGGAGCTTCGAAATCCGCTCCTTGTTGCCCTGGTCGTAGTGCACGCCTTCCTTGAACACGCGCCCGAAGTTCTTCCAGAAGGACTCGAAGCGGTTGACGGTCGTCTCTTCGGCGTCGTCTCCCTCGCCGGTCGTCTTCGTGGTCTCGCCTTCTTCGGCGAGATCCTCGAGGAGCGACAGCGACTTGCCGACGACCTGCTTGCGGATGCCGGCAGTGACACGCTCTTGCTGGAGGATTTCACGTGAGACGTTCAGGGGGAGATCCTCGGAGTCGATCACGCCGCGCATGAACCGCAGCCACTCCGGAAGAAGCTCCTCGGCGTCCTCCATGATGAACACGCGCTTCACGTAGAGCCGCACGCCCTTGCTGCTCTTCGATTGGAACAAGTCCATCGGCTGCTGACTGGGAACGAACAGCAACCCCGTCATCTCCTGGGTGCCCTCGACCCTGAAGTGTGTCGTCGCGAGCGGGTCCTCCCAGTCGTGAGACAGGTGCTTGTAGAACTCGTTGTAATGTTCGTCGGTGATCTCGCTCTTCGGTCGCGTCCACAGCGCGTTGGCGGTGTTGACGGTCTCCCATTCCTTGACGACCTCGGTCTTCGGATTGCCTTCCTCGTCCTTCTCCTCGCCGATGGGCTTGGTGCGTTCGACCTGCAGCTTGATCGGGTGACGAACGTAGTCCGAGTACTTGCGCACGAGGGTGCGCACTTCCCATTCATCGAGGAACTTTTTGTGCTCCTCCTTCAAGTGAAGAATGATGTTCGTCCCGCGAGCCTCGCGCTCACTCTCCTCGATCGTGAAGCCGGTCTTGCCGTCGCTGACCCACATCCACGCGGAGTCCTCTCCGGTGGTGCGGCTCGTCACCGTGACCTTGTCCGCGACGAGGAACGCCGAGTAGAAGCCGACGCCGAACTTGCCGATCAGGTTGAGGTCCTTCTTGTCCGAGTCCTGACTCTCGATGGATTGCATGAGTTGTCGCGTACCCGACTTCGCGATCGTGCCGAGGTTGTCGACGAGTTCTTTGTGCGTCATGCCGATCCCGTTGTCGCGGATCGTCAGCGTGCCGGCGTCCTTGCCCGGGATGATGTCGATGCTGAGTTCCTGCTCGTCGCTGAGCAGATCGTGGTCCGTCAGCGCCTGGAACGCGAGCTTGTCCAACGCATCGCTGGCGTTGCTTACGAGCTCCCGGAGGAAGATCTCTTTGTGGCTGTACAACGAGTTGACGACGATCGACAGGACTTCGCTGACTTCGGCCTGAAAGGGGTGCTGTTCTGCTTGCTGGGTCATGGGGGGTGGTAGTGTGCTTCGAGTCGGGCGCGACAGGATTCCGCGAAGGGCTCACCGCGTCAAGGTCTCTCTTTCGGAGCGAGCTAAAGCTCGAATTGCATGAGATCCTCGGCCAGCACCACATCCCCGGAATACGTCGTCCGG
>CAYYAQ010000216.1:0-7069 GCA_964469555.1 uncultured candidatus Brocadiaceae bacterium
AACCGGTTCGGGGTCGTACGATATCGCGCACGCGGTGCACAAGAAAACGAGACCTACCGCTACGAGATTCCTCATCGCTTCCCCCAACCACCGCCGCCCGGGGTCTCGACACGCAGCACATCGTCGCTACGCAGATCGGTCGAGCCCTTCGAAGCGAGCCTTCTGGTCCTCCCATCCCGCGTCAACTGGATGCGTCCCGTCTTGCCCTCAGCGCCACCACGAAGGCCGGGTGGACCTTCCTCGTGTCGGTCGGCGAACACCGAAGCGACAGCCGGGGCGAGGAGCCGGAGTTCCTTGACGATGCCGTCGCCGCCGCGGTGCTTACCACGACCGCCAGAGTTCCGCCGAATCGTCAGCGAACACACCTCGACAGGGTACTGCTGTTCGAGTTCTTCGACCGGCGTATTCCGGGTGTTCGTCATGTGCGTCTGCACGCCGGATACTCCGGAGACTTTCGGGCCAGCGCCGGCGCCGCCGGGCAGGGTCTCGTAGAACGTGAACTCCCGGTTGCCCAGGGTGAGGTTGCTCATCGTGCCAGCCGAGGCAGCGGGGATGATGTCGGGCAATGCACGCGACAGGGCCGAGAGCGCCACGTCGACGAGCCGCTGGCTAGTCTCGACGTTGCCCCCCGCGACCGGAGCGGGCGGGCGCGGATCGACGATCGAGCCCCGGTCGGTCTTGATCTCGATGCGACGAAAGAGACCCTCGTTCGTGGGCAGTCGCCCAGGACACAGACACCGCAGCACGTACACGCACGCGGAGAGCACGATGCTGCGGTTCGCGTTGATCCCTCCGGCGGCCTCGGGCGAGGACCCGCGAAAATCGAAGAGGAGTCGACCGCCGCGATTCCGCACGGAGAGTCGGATCGTGAACGGGCCGTTGCCCATGCCGTCGTCCGCCATGCGATCTTCGGCTTTGAACTCGCCCTTTGGGATCTTCGCGATCACTGACGCGGCGATCCGCTCGCTGTAGTCCATCAAGTGGCCGCAGTACGCCTTCGTCGTGGACAATCCGTGTTCGTCGACGAGCTTCGCCATCCGCCGCTCGGCGAGGAGAAGCGACGCGTCCTGGGCCTGGAAGTCGACGAGCCGCTCCCCCGGAGCCCGGACGTTCGCGATGAGAAGCGTGACGATGTCGCGGTTGTGGCCATCCGCCGTGCGCCACTTGATCGGTGGAATCACGAGCCCCTCGGCGATCAGGTCCGCGGCGACACCCATCGAACCCGGCACCGAGCCGCCGATGTCCGCGTGATGCGCGCGGTTCACCGCGAAGAACCTCGGGCGCCGCTTGGAGTCGAGGAAGATCGGACGGACCATCGTCACGTCGGGCAGGTGGGTTCCACCTGCGTACGGATCGTTCAGGATCGCGACGTCACCGGGTTCGAAATCGAGTGCCGCGACGGCGGCGCGCACGGAGTCTGCGGCGCTGCCGAGGTGTACGGGGATGTGCGCCGCCTGGGCGACGAGCCGCGCCTCCGCGTCGAAGAGTGCGCAGGAGAAGTCGAGCCGTTCGCGGATGTTCGGGCTGATCGCGGTGCGCCGCAGCAGGGCACCGCTCTCCTCGCACACCGCAGCGAGAAGGTGCTGGAACACTTCCAGACGAACGGGATCGACGGCCATGGTTCTCTTGTACCGACCATCGGGCGGATCCGGAATCGATACTCCCTCTGATCCCAGGAGCGGTACACGAAACGACCCCGGACCGCGCGGTTCGGGGTCGTCGTCAGACTCTCGACGCGACTAGCCGCGACGACGACGCTCACCAGTGCCAGCGCCGGCATCGCCACCGCGGCGACGACGCTCGCCAGTACCAGCTCCACCACCGTCACCACCGTCACCACCGCGACGTCGACGACCGCCTTGCTCTCCGCCGCCACCGCGGCCACCACGGCCACTGGCGCTGCCCATGTCCGCCTGGACGCTGTCGAGAATCTTCTGGGCTTCGGCCAGCTTCCCGTCGTCGACGAGATCCTGGATCTTGTCGAGCTTGGCTTCGAGCTTGTCAGCCTGGTCGGCCTGGCCGCGCTGCGCCATGAAGTCGATCATGCGCTCCATGCCGGTCACGAAGGTATCGACAGCCTTCTTGGCGTCTTCCTTGCTCATGGCCGCGATCTTCGGAATCGTCGTACCACCACCGCCACCTCGACCTCCGCGGCTACCACCGCGACCACCGCGACTTCCACGACCGCCCTGTTGGCCACCACGTCCACCGCGGCTGAAGCCACCGCGACTGGAACCACCGCGACTGAAACCACCGCGGCCGCCGGAGCGGCGCATGGCGCTGCCGATGCGACTCGACTCGGCATCATCACCGCCGTCGCGAGCACTCGACATCGCGTCGCGCAGTTTGGCGTTCAGTTTCTCGTCTGGCTGCGGGCGGCTGCGCCGCGCTTCGCTCACGGCCTTCTCGGTCGTCGTGATCAGGTCGTTGTGCTTCTTCGCGAACGCGCGAGCGCCGGCGACGTCGCCCGTGGCGTAGAACAGCACGATGGCGTTCGCCGCGGCCTTGCCGGCCAGCTTGTGGCCCGGGTTCGCCGCGAGGAAGCTCTGGTAGAGGCCGAGAGCCTTCTTCGTTGCCTCGGCGGACCGGCTCTGGTCCTTGTCGAGGAAGTAGGCCTTGTAGAACGTAGCGGCACCGCCGGTGCTCGCTGCCTTGACGTCACCGCTTTCCTGGGCCATCAAAGGCAACGCCAGGGACGCGAGGACGAGGGTGCTGCGGATGAACATGATCGGGTTATCCTCTTCTTGGATTGAGTGCTTCGGTAAAGATAAGTATGACGCCAGCGACCACAGGGAATCGACCGGCGCCGCGTAAAGGGGATGTCACTCCAGGGGAAATCCAAGGGAACGTCGGCGAAGTGATTGGCAAAAACGGGTTCGAGACCTATTTTCGGCTGTCCGAATACACCTCGAACCCCCGTCCACCATGACCAAGACAGAGCCCTCCCCCAACTCCTTGCCCGAGAACAAACCCGCCTCAGAGGCCCCTTCCAGCGCTATTCCCGACGTCACAAAGGAGCCGGAGCCCGTGCGCGAGACGCCGCCGCAAGCTCGTCATCATGACCCGTCGCCCAAGGTCGTGACCGATCCCCCGCCGGTCTGACCTTTGATCCCCGGACCGGGGCAGAGACTCGCCGAGTCGCCGATAGACTCAGGCCATGCGTGGTTGGGCCATCGGACTCCTCGTGGTCGTGCTCGGGGTAGGCGTCTGGATGCTTGAACCCTGGGCGGACGACACCCCGGAACTGGGCGATCCCGGAGAAGCCGAGGCAGAGGCCAAGGTCCCGGAGGGCGAAGCGGAGCCGCTGTCGTCCTCGATCGAGCGTACCCAGGCGAATCCTGAGCGCGACATCTCCGAGACCGGGAAGCCGTTCACCGTCTTGGTCGAGTTGGTCGCCTACGTCGTCGACCGGCGCGGCGTCGAGGAGAAACGACTCGACGGATTCCAGTTCCGGTTGTCGGACGGATACGGAACGGAGATCACGAGAGCCGACGCCGTCGACAGTGGACACAAACTGCGGCTCGGGGTCGGGTCGTACGTCCTGCACGTCGCGATGGGCAAGAAGATCGCGCCGACGCCCGCGCGCTTCACGATCACCGCGGAGAGTAAGCCCGTCGCGCTGCGTTTCCCCTTCAGCGACGCCGAAGCAGTGCTGTCCCTCGAGGTGCTGGACGTGATGACGAAGAGCCGCATCGAGAACTACCGGGTCACTGTCGTGACTCACGTCCCCGGCGAATCACAGCCCAAGACCCGCTTCGTGCCCCGAGCCGAGAGCAATCCGCTGCCGATCGCGAGCGCCCGGGGCCACAAGCTCGTCGTCAAGGTCGAAGCGATGGGATTCGACCCGGCGGAGCCGCTGATGGTCTCGTTCGACGGCACGGCGGACAAGATCGAACGTCAGGTGTTCCTGACGCCGAGCATGAAGTTCGCCGGCGTCGAGTTCCACGTGACGAACGAAGCGGGCCAGGCCATCCCCCACCTGGCGGTTCTCACGGAGCAGAAGTCCGACAACTCCTTCAAGGAACTGTGGCGTCGCCGCAAGAGTGATCCAGAGGGCGTCTACAAGCTCCCGGGTTTGGCGCCGGGCGTGTATCGGACCGAGCTCCAGTCGGTGGATGGCGAGGGCATCCCGACGATGTACCTCGCCCACCGCTTCGAGTTCCACTTGACCGGCAACGGGCACATCCGCGAGCCCGTCGTCCTGAAGCCCGGCGGCATGATCGAACTCCGCCTGACGGACTCGGGAGGGAACTCGATCGGCAGGAACGTGGCGATCGAACTCACGCACCCGGACGGCAAGGTGCGCGAGAGCGTGTGGCGCCCCATCGTCGACGGCAAAGCAGACCCGAAAGCGATTCTCAGCGCCGACCACCTCGGACGCGACGGACACGCGCGCCTCGATCGGTCCCTTCCCCCGGGCCTGTACAAGATCACGTTGCGATGGGAAGACGGTCCAGCGGTGGTAGTCCACGTGACCTTGCACGCCGGGGACGTGTACGTGCTGAATCGCCAACTGTCGAAGTAGCCGCGTCAGAAGCGATCGATCACGGTCACGCCGGCGTCCACGAACGCCTCCTGACTCACGAGCAATTCGACGGCTTCCGCGAGACCCACGCGACGCCCTACGAGCTTCGCCGGATCCATGGCACCGCTCGCAATCAGGTCGAGCATCTCCGGATACACGTGGGCCTGCATGCCGTGCGACCCGCGCAGCTCGAGCTCGTGGGCGACCACGCGGTCCATCGGCACGGGGGGAGTGCTATCGCCCGCGACCAGCAGCCCGACCTGAACGTGGCGCCCGCGCCGTCGCAAGCTGTCGATCGAGTTGCGCATCGTGGCGGCGCTGCCGAGCGCGTCGATGGACGCGTGCGCCCCGCCGCCGGTGAGGTCGGAAACGGTCGACGCCATGTCCTCGACCTGGTCGGCGCGCAGCGTCTGGGCGGCGCCGATCGATCGAGCGAACGCGAGCTTGTCGTCGTCGACGTCGATGGCGAGCACGAGGACGCCGCGGGACGCCGCGATCATCACTGCCGAAAGCCCGACGCCACCGCAACCGTGCACAGCGAGCCACTCTCCAGACGCGGATCGCGCCTGCGCGACGACCGCGCGGTAGGAGGTCGCGAACCGGCACCCGAGCGACGCAGCCGTGACGAAGTCCAGCAATTCGGGAAGGGCGACGAGGTTCGTGTCCGCGTAGCGCAGCGCGACGAACTCCGCGAAGGCACCCCAGTGGGTGAAGCCGGGTTGCTCCTGGTTCGGGCAGACCTGCTGATTGCCGGTTCCACACTCGCTGCACGCGCCGCATCCGCAGATGAACGGAACCGTCACCCGATCACCCACCTTCCACTGCCGCACGTCGGCGCCGACCGCGGCGATGACCCCCGCCAACTCGTGGCCGGGGACGTGAGGTAGCGTGACATCCGCGTCGTGTCCCATCCAACCGTGCCAATCGCTCCGGCACACACCATTCGCACGAACCTCGACGACGACCCCGTCGAGCGCGGGTGTCGGGTCGGGGAGGGACTCGACCGAAATCGGCCCTTCGAACTCTCGGTAGATCGCAGCCTTCACGACCGGAGCGTACGGGAACCAAGCGCCCACACCAACACGCCACCGTATAGTGTGGGTCGCATTCGATGGCACTCTCGAGCTTCCACCCCACCGCCCGCCGCTGGTTCGAGTCCCGACTCGGGAATCCGACGTTGCCGCAGGTCGCGTTGGTTCGCAAGATCCGCAACCGAGACGAATCGCCGCTGACCGTCGCGGCGGCAGACCCGCTCAATCTGCGGGGTATCCTCACGCCGGACGAACGCGTTTCTTCGCACACCCAGTCGTGGGTTTCAGTCCTCTGAATCGTTCGCACCATGCCATCTCGTGAATCATCGCGGTTTCTCTCGACAGAGGTCCTCGTCGAAAACAAGTGGCACCGGTACTGCCGCGACCGCTTCCGCCAGACGGACGGGAGCGAGGGCGAGTACTACCACATCGACATGACGGGAGCCTGCGGGACGATCCCGCTGTTCGAGGACGGCACCACCGTGCTGCTCGAGGTCTACCGCTACGTGCTGGACGAGACGCTGTGGGAGTTCCCGATCGGCGGGATGGTGCTCGGCGACGAACCACTCGACGTGGCGAAGCGCGAGCTGGAAGAAGAAGCCGGCCTCGTCGCGAACGACTGGCAACTCCTCGGTCGCTTCGCGCCGTACAAGGGCATCTCCAACGAAATCGACTGGTTCTACGTCGCGCGAGACCTGACCTGGACCGAACAGAACCTCGAGCCGAGCGAGGAGATCAAGGTGCACCGCATGCCATTCGAGGAGGCCCGCCGACGCTTGTTCGACCAGCCCTTGATCGACGGCCAGTCCATCGTCGGCCTCAACCTCTTCGACCGGTTCAAAAGCACGTAGACTCTCTCAGCATGACAGGGGAGAGGAGTCGGGGGGGCGCGTGCCTTCTTCGGCGTAGTCCTTGAAGGCCTTGCCAAAGAGGTAGTTCCAACCCTCGGTCATCGACGCGATGGTCCCCGCCGTGACCCGGCCATACATCGTGTCGGCGAATCACAACTTCGTGCCGCCGGTGCGCTGCGGTCGATCCCGCAGGAGGTCGAGGATCCGGCGCCGGGCCGGGTCGGCCATCGCCTTCCAGAGGCGGTCGATCTGGGTCCGCGGAATCGCCTGAGCCACATGTGACCATATGGTCACATCACTCGGCAACGCTGCAAAAGGCGCGGCCCCGGAAACGACGAACGCCCGCGAGCCGTGACTCGGGGCGTTCCGGAGAGTGTTCAGAAGTGGTTTCCGCGCCAGGACTTGAACCTGAACCGTGAGTACCAAAAACTCATGTGCTACCGATTACACCACGCGGAATCATCCCCCAGCGGGCAGGGCGGAAGTGGTTTCCTCGCAAGGACTCGAACCTTGACTAGCAGAACCAGAATCTGCTGTGCTGCCAATTACACCACGAGGAATCGGGGCGCGGAGTCTACCCAGGCCCTCCGCGGTTGCCCACCCGTAATTCCATCGGTGAAACCGCCCCCGACCTTTCCCAGAAGACGCACGATTCCTCTCAG
>CAYYAQ010000217.1:0-2833 GCA_964469555.1 uncultured candidatus Brocadiaceae bacterium
TACCGTGCCCGTCCTCATCGAGACGTTGACCGACGTCAGGATGCCGGTGGTGGGCGTCGTCACTGCGCTGCCGCACGACGCCACGACAAAGAGCAGACACAGGGCGACAGCGCGGGTGAGTGTGAACATGTCGAGGAGCGGGGGTCGGAGAATGACAGGATCTGTAGCCGTTCTCGATACTGCCCACCCGTGATCTTGAGGGATGGGGCGGGCGAGGTCCGCTCGTGGGCCGTCAGCGGCGCCCGCGTCCGACCTTGCTCCGGTGCCCGCGCACCGATAGAACGCGACCATGGCAAAAGCCGCACGCCGCCTCGGGATCCTCGTCGGAGGAGGTCCCGCGCCGGGCATCAACTGTGTTATCTCCGCCGCCACCATCGAGGCGATCAACTCTGGATGGGAGGTCGTCGGTATCGAGAACGGGTTCCAGGACCTGATGCGGGGTTCGCTGGAGCGCTGCCGACCGCTCCTGATCGAGGATGTGTCCCGCATCCACGCGGTGGGCGGGTCGATCCTCTACACGTCTCGCGCCAACCCCACGAAGAACCCCGAAGATCTCCAGCGGACCTTGGATTCCATCCGGGAATTGGAGCTCGACGCCATATTGTCGATCGGTGGCGATGACACGGGGTTCTCTGCCTCAGTCGTCGCGGAAGCGGCAAAGGGCGCCATCCGGGTGGCTCACGTGCCGAAGACGATCGACAACGATCTCCCCTTGCCGATCGGGATGCCCACGTTCGGATTCCAGACCGCTCGCCACTACGGTGCCGAGCTCGTCACGAGCTTGATGACCGATGCGATGACGACCGGGAGGTGGTTCTTCGTCGTCGCGATGGGACGGCAGGCGGGTCACCTCGCTCTCGGCATCGGCAAGTCTTCAGGAGCCACTATCAGCATCATTCCCGAGGACTTTCCAGAGGACGAGCCGATCGGCCTGGACCACATCGTCGATATCCTGGAGGCGGCGATCTTCAAGCGGATCGCCTCGGGCCGACCGTTCGGTGTCGCTGTTCTCGCGGAGGGACTCAGCCTGCGGCTTCCTGCCGAGGACGTCGACTTCGCGATGCCAGACGCCGAGCGCGACGAGCACGGCCATGTGCGTCTCGCCGAGGTCCATTTGCACCGCGTGCTCTGTGATCTGGTCAAGGCCCGCTTCGTCGAGCGCGGACAGAAGGTCACCATCGTGGCGAAGAACATCGGCTACGAGTTGCGAAGCGCTTGTCCGATACCGTTCGACATCGACTACACCCGCGATCTCGGCTACGGCGCGGTCGACTACTTGCGTGGTCTCCTCGATGGTACGAACGACTCGGACGAAGTGGGCGCGATGGTCACGATTCAGGACGGCGAGCTCGCGCCCCTGCGCTTCGGGACGTTCACCGATCCCAAGACCGGTCGCCCCCGGGTCCGCATCGTCAACGTCAAGTCGGAGTCGTACCGCGTCGCGCGTGAGTACATGATCCGGCTGGAACGCGAGGACCTCGAGACGCCGTCCAAACTCGCCGCGCTGGCAGCCGCGAGGGGGATCACGCCCGCGGCGTTCGCCGACCGATACCGCTACCTCGTCGAGAAAGATACGTTCCAGCCGAATTCCTAGCCCGTCGCCAAGTGCGGGCTAGAAACTCACGCGGTTGCTGAACGAACCTGGTGCGAAACCGAGAGCCCACACGATCGTGTCGCTTCGCGTTCCCTTGAAGACCAGATCGAAGGCGACGTTGGAGCCAGCGGCGTCCTCGGTGGACGGTGATGCCCTTCGACGCCCCTTGGCAATTGACAAGAGCGTCTCGAAGCGATTCATGTGCTGACCATTGAATTGCGGTCGGTGAATCAGGGACACGCGGTGATGCGATATAGCGCACAGGATTTGCGCGGTGGTGTACGCCGGTACTCCGATGAGACGAAACGGTTTCTGTAGTCCTGAATTCATGTCCTTGGGCCGTACTCGAGAGACGGTTAACGGTGCAGGACTATGCCGTGAGATTCATGAATGTTGCGCTCGGGCGATCGGTGGACCGGTCCCGCGCTACGAGCCTCTTCACTTGGGCTGATTTCGCGTGTATCTATTGACCGGCGGGCAGGGTTGTTCTGACTAGGTTTCACAACAGAGGTAGTCCCATGCTCTGTCTCATCCGCGCCACCGCGCCCTCCGTGCTCCTTCTCGCATCGTTGCTGCAGGCGCAAACGCCCACGACGGTTCCGTCGACCATCCCGTTTCACGGTCGACTCAAACTGCAATCCAGTGGGGGTGTGGTCTCGGCGAATGTGAAGATGGTCGCCGCGATCTACAGTACCGCTTCGGGTGGTGCCAAACTTTGGACGGAGACGCACAGCGCGGTCGCCGTGACCGGCGGGCTGTTCAAGATCCAGCTCGGAAGTGTCTCGGGATTCCCGACGACACTGTTCGACGGCAAGACGCTCTTCCTCGGGCTCACGATGGGTACCGACGCCGAGATGACGCCTCGGTTCATGATGTCCTCGCAGGCCTACAGCCAGACCGCCGGCAACGCGAAGGACGTCAAGGGCGCGGACATCCATCCCCGCTCCGTGAGCATCGGGACGCTTCCGGTCATCGACAACACTGGAAAGTGGGTCGGCTCACCGACGGGCCTCAAAGGTCCCAAGGGTGACACGGGCGCGACCGGTCCTGCCGGTGCAACCGGCTCGACTGGTCCGCAGGGGCCGAAGGGTGATACGGGCGCGACGGGTTCTGCCGGTGCGACCGGCCCGACTGGTCCGCAGGGTCCGAAGGGTGATACGGGCACGACGGGTTCTGCCGGTGCGACCGGCCCGACTGGTCCGCAGGGGCCGAAGGGTGATACGGGCACGACCGGTGCGA
>CAYYAQ010000217.1:2933-6962 GCA_964469555.1 uncultured candidatus Brocadiaceae bacterium
CCGGTGCAACCGGCCCGACTGGTCCGCAGGGGCCGAAGGGTGATACGGGCACGACTGGTCCTGCCGGTGCGACCGGTGCAACCGGCCCGACTGGTCCGCAGGGGCCGAAGGGTGATACGGGCACGACCGGTGCGACCGGTCCGCAGGGTCCCAAGGGTGATACGGGCACGACTGGTCCTGCCGGTGCGACCGGTGCAGCCGGCCCGACTGGTCCGCAGGGTCCCAAGGGTGATACGGGCACGACCGGTCCTGCCGGTGCGACAGGTGCAACCGGCCCGACTGGTCCGCAGGGGCCGAAGGGCGACACCGGTGCAACCGGATCCGCGGGTCCGCAGGGTCCCCAAGGCCCGACTGGTCCACAGGGCCCGAAGGGTGACACCGGCACGCAGCGGTCGACGACCATCATGATGTACAAGGCCGAGTTCACCGGTGGCAACGGCTCGTTCACGAGGATGGCCGCACTGGTCTGGCGCGGGTCGACCGTGATGGGCACCCCGGCGGCGATCAAGATGGTCGCTACCGACGTGGGTAACGTGGATGGCACCGTGCAGATCTACGACGTGACGAACTCGACGGTGATCTGCTCGGTGCAAGTGACCGCCAATACGCCGACGCTCTTGAGCTTCGGCACGCTCTCGAACATTCCTACCGGCGAGGCGGTCTGGGAGATCCAGGTCAGCTCCAGTGGCGGGGTGGTTTCGATTGATTCCTTGTCCATCCAGTACTAGCGAGTAGGTGCACCATGAAGACCCTCATCAGTAGCGTTCCTCTCGCGATGTGCGTCGCGCTGAGCAGCCTGGCGGCTCAGACGGGCACCGACAACTCAGGATCGGGAAGCGTGACGTACTTCTCCGAATCCAAGACCACCGCCCCCGGCGGATCGTCGACTTCGACGACGTACGCGTTGACCGGAATGGCCGGCGAGCAGGGCTCTGCACGCTCGACTTCGACGACCTATGATCTCGCGGGTGGTTTCTCGGCGATGGTGCCTACCAACACGTTCGGACCGTGGTTGATATCCGTGAATCCCCTCGTCAGCCCACCCCGCGGCACGGGCCTCGTTTGGCTCAGTGGAACCCGACTCGATTTGGGAAACGCCCCGACAGTGAAGGTGTCCGGTCGACCGGCCACCGTGGTCGCGAAGTCCGGAACCGACATCGCGGTGCGGCTGCCGACGTTGTCGGCTCCCGGTTGGCACCAGATCGAGTTGACGAATTCCCGAGGCGTGAGTTCGCTCGAGCGCGGATTGGCCGTGCTGCCGCTCCTCTACACCGAGGGAGCTCCCGGATCGAACGTCCCGTTCGATCTGATCTTCAAGGGAACGAAGAACGACCTGGTGTTCTGGGGGCTCGGATTCAATCCGGGGCCGAAGATCCCGCTGCTGAGCTACCTGCACGGGCTGACGATCAGCACGTCGTTCGTCCGCATCCTGCCGAGTTTCGTGATTTCCGCGACGTCGGGCGAGTTTCGGATGCGCATCCCGCCGGTGCCGTTCAACTTCCCGATCTTCACCCAGGCGTTATTCGTGACGAACGATGCGGGGTACGCCCCGGGCTCGTTCAGCAACATGTTGCGCTTCTTCTAGGCGGACCATTAGCGGAGGATCGGAGTCAAACCTCTCGGATGTGAGGGCGTTGACGAGACCGCCGGATTGGGTCCACGAGTGGGATTCATCCTCGCGTCGCTTGCGAGCGGATCCGCGTCGGCCAGACGGTGGGGGTGAGGGTGCTCGAGAATCCGTGATGAAGGAAACGGTCATCAGGGCTTTTCCCCCAATGGCCCGAGAGTTCCTCTCGGCTCGCCTTCGCGATCGGCTCACCGCCCTGTTTCAGGGTGAGTACGATGCTGCCCCGGTGAGGGCTCTCGTGGGAGATTAGGTAGGCGAGGGTCGTGACCAGTCCTCCAGGCATCGGTCGCGCGCCCTTCTCGCCGTTGTGCACCATGGACAACCAGTTTTCGATTCGAGCCGCGGTGTCGTCGAGGGCTTGGCGAAGGGTTGCGTGATCTGGTTCCTCGGCGGTGGCGAACTTCCGGGTGTCGGGCGCCAGGGTCTTGGCGCGGCTGGTCAGTTGGTAGATTCGGACGTTTTGAAGATGGGCTAATTGACGGCCCACATCGCGGCCTCCGATACCGGAGCATCGAGCGGATTCGCGCCCACAACCCAATTTGCCCGGGAACCCGGCATCCGAGCAGTTTGGGGCGGGGTAGGCTGTCATGCCGATGTCCGACCGCACCTTGTCGATCAGCAGTCTTGTCTTGGTGTGCGCCGTTGTGGCCGTTCACAGCATCGTGCTGCAGGAGTGGATGTTGGATGATGCGTTCATCTTCTTCCGCTACGCCGAGAACTGGGTCGCCGGTCACGGCTTGGTGTTCAACCCGGGAGAACCACCGGTCGAAGGATTCACCTCGTTCCTCTGGTTGGCGCTGTTGGCGTTACTGCACGGGTTCGGCACGGATCTGGTCGACGCTGCCCAGGTCCTTGGTCACGGTGCAGTGCTGGCGACGCTGGCCGTGGTCCATCAGAGTTGGCGATGGGTGGCAGCGATCGATGTGCGGACTGCGGCGGTCGCTACGCTGTTGCTGGGAACCAGCTCCTCGTTCACGACCTGGTCGCGGGGGGGGATGGAGACCGGGCTGCAGGGGCTGTTGGTCGCCGCGGCTTGCGTGGCGTATCTGCGGGCTCGGGGCGGTGCTGGTGGTCTGCTTCAATACGTCTTGATCGGTGGCTTGCTGGCGCTACTGGGCATGAATCGTCCGGACGGCTTGCTGGTGGTTGCGGTTCTCGGTGGCGATGCGCTGCTGTTTCGTCAGCGGCATCGCCGTGGTGGAGTGGTGATGACGGCGCTGGTCTTCGCCGTCGGATTCGGTGGCTACTACCTGTGGCGTTTCAGTTACTTCGGCTATCCGTTTCCCAACACGTTCTACGCCAAGGTTACGGCGAGCGGTTCTCAGGTGATTCGCGGCCTCGATTACCTCCTGCTGTCGGCGAAGACGATGGGGCCCATCCTGCTGCTCTGGCTGGTGAGCGTCGCCGTGCGGTGGTCCCGAATAGAGGTTCGTGTGCTGTCGATCTTGGTCGGGGTCTACACCTCTTACATCATCGCGGTCGGTGGCGATGTGATGCCAGCGCAGCGGTTCTTTGCGCCGGTCCTCGCGCCACTCTGCCTGCTGGGAGCGTTTGCCGTCGTCGGTTGGCACCGGTGGGTTGGTACGGCTGCGGTGTCGTTGGCGATGAGCTTTGGGCTGGTGACGATGTTCACCACGAATCTCTCGGTGATTCGCGGCGACGTGGTCGCGTTCAATGGTCGAATCGCTGGCCAATGGCTGGGCCGGCATGCGCCTCCCGGCAGCACCATCGCCACCAACACCGCCGGGACGATCGTCTACTACGCCAAGCTGCGTGCCATCGACATGCTGGGGCTGAACGATCTGCACATCGCTCGGGTCGTGATTTCGGGGATGGGTAGCGGTCACGCCGGTCACGAGAAAGGCGACGGTGACTATGTGTTGGCGCAGAATCCGGAGTTCGTTCAGTTGGGATCCAGCCTGGGTTGGCTGCCGACGCCGCTAGACCCTCTGCCGCCGTTCCTCGGCGATCAGCAGCTGTGGGCGAATCCGAAGTTCCGCAGCGGCTACAAGCTCGTCTACAGCAAGGGCGAGACTCGGTGGCCCGGCGGCAGGCGGTGCGGGTTCTTCGGCTTCTACGTGCGCAACGACCTCTACGATCAGATGCCGAAGGCCAAGTAGCCGGCCCGTCTGGTTCGATTACGGTGTCCGCATGACGAGGCTAGACGTTCCAAGCTGCAATTCCGGCGGCTCCCCCAGCAAGAACCCCGTCATCGCCGCCAGTCACGGCCCTGACTACCTGCGTGACCCGAGCAAGCCCAGCCTGTTTGAGAGTGTCGAGGCACGATCAGTTTCGGTGCGTAAGGCGCTGGACGTCGCGATGCACTTGGCTCTCGGAATGACACCACGACCCGAACCCAAACCTGAACAACTGCCATGAAGAACCCGAACCTCCCAATCGCG
>CAYYAQ010000218.1:0-6811 GCA_964469555.1 uncultured candidatus Brocadiaceae bacterium
TTCTTCGTCTTCTTCGTCTTCTTCGTCTTCTTCGTCTTCTTCGTCTTCTTCGTCAACCTCGTACTCTTCCGCAAAGAGGGCGGGCCGCGATCTCACGAATTCTTCGCCGTGATCTGGGCTCGTTTGCTCGCCCGCGATCTCGATCTCCTCGATGTCGTCCCGCGCTACGGTTTCACCGTTGCGGTGTTCCGTCGCGATCGCCGCTCCGGTGGGCATGCCGGTCTCGGAGAACTCCAATTCCGTGAGCGCGAGCTCGCGGAGCTCGTCGACGGCGTGGTTCTCGACGCCCTCGATCTCGAATTCCCGGACCGCCCGTCTCGGCTCGCGCCGCGCCAGCCGGTCGAAGTACCGGTAGAAAAGGAAGTCCGTCGCCAACATCAGGGAGGCCAGGGCCGCGATCGCCGCGAGCAGCGTGCTCATCGCGGGGCCGAACATCTGATCGAGAGGTCCGGCGAGGTGTGGGCCGAGCCACCCCGACGCCTCCGTGGCCACCGAGCCGCCGGGCTGCACGTTCGCGACCAGGGCGAGACTCAACGTGAACGCCAATACCCGC
The DNA here is from genome assembly GCA_964469555.1 of uncultured candidatus Brocadiaceae bacterium. Lineage (GTDB taxonomy): Bacteria > Planctomycetota > UBA1135 > UBA1135 > UBA2386 > CAYYAQ01. The sequence goes on from CAYYAQ010000218.1 coordinate 554, forward strand.
CAGGCCCGGGACCATGGTCGGTCGAGCTTGCCGCTGATGAACCAGACCGAACTCCAGATCAGCACCATCAGGCTGAGCATGAACGCGGGCACGAAGCCGAGGAATCGGTACAGCCCGACGACGAGAGTCTGCATCACGCCATCCGCAGACGTCCCCGACATCTTCACGTGGTAGTAGCCGAGTGCCGCGAGGAAGAACACCGCCAGGGCAACCGGAGCGAGGGGTATCGCCCCACTCAGTTGCAATCCGGAAGGTCTTCGCAGAGAAACAGGCTGCGCGCCCATGCTGAACTCCCGTTGTTTAACCGCCGATATGGAAGAGTTGACCGCCCTTCGACATGCGCGGAATGTAGCCGGTCGAACGTGAGGCTACAAGATCAAGTAGTGCCGCCCTCGACAGATAGGGCAGGATCGAACTCGCCTTCCGCCACCTCGACTTCGACGCCCTCCCGGAGTTCCTCCTCGAGGGCGACCTCCTGCTCCTTCCACTCCTCGACGGTCAAGTGCACATCACGGGACTTCGAGCCGTTGTAGGGACCGACCAGGCCGTCTTGCTCCATGAGTTCCAGGAGCCGGGTGGCGCGGGTGTAACCCACGGAAAGCGCACGCTGCAACAGGGTTGCAGACCCCCGCTGCTGACCGAGAACGACCTCGACCGCCTGTTCGTAGAGGTCGTCCCGCGCCTTGGCGCTGCGCTTGCGCGCGGTCTGCGTCTGTACGAGATCGGGGATGAAACTCTGCCGCGCCCCCTGCGAATCCAGGTAGTCGACGACGCGATGGATCTCCTCCTCCGAGACGTACGCCCCCTGGGCGCGCACCGAGGAGCTTGTCCCGGGCCCGATGTAGAGCATGTCGCCGTGACCGAGCAGCTTCTCGGCGCCGTTGGAATCGAGGATCACGCGCGAATCGATCTTGCGACCGACCTTGAACCCGATCGTGCACGGCAGGTTCGCCTTGATGACGCCGGTGATCACGTCGGTGCTCGGACGTTGGGTCGCGAGGATGACGTGAATGCCCACGGCGCGGGATTTTTGCGCCAACCGCTGGATGTGCTCTTCCACTTCCTTCGCGGCGATGCTCATCAGGTCCGCGAGCTCGTCGATGACCAGGACGATGTACGGCAGTTCGACGTCTTCGGCAGCGACTTGCCGATCGAGACGCTTCTCGAGCTCGGCCTGGCCCAGTTTGTTGTAGGAGCGAATGTTGTTCGTGCGGGCCGCGGAGAGCATCGTGTAGCGCTTCTCCATCTCTTCCACGGCCCATTCCAGCGCTCCGGGAGCCTTCTTCATGCTCGTGACGACCGGGCAGGCGAGGTGCGGCACGCTCGAGTAGACCTGCAACTCGACCATCTTGGGGTCGATCAGGATCAGGCGCACCTGCTTCGGCGTGCGGGTCAGCAAGATCGACAGGAGGATCGTGTTGATGCACACCGACTTGCCCGAACCCGTGGTGCCGGCGATCAAGAGGTGGGGCATCTTCGACAGGTCCTCGACGATCGGGTCGCCAGACACATCGCGGCCGAGGAACAGCGGGATGCCGAACTTCACCGTCTTGCCGCGGGTGTCCATGAGCTCGCGCAGAACGACGATCTGTCGCCTCGGGTTCGGGACCTCGACGCCCACGGTGTCACGCCCGGGAATCGGGGCGACGACACGCACGTTCACGGCCTTGAGCGCCGCGGCGAGATCGGCTTCGAAGGTCGCGATCTTCGAGACCTTGATGCCTTCCGCGATGCGAAGTTCGTATTGCGTGACGGCGGGACCCGGCGCGACGCCGACGACCTGCGCCTTGATCTTGAAGGACGCCAACCGCCGTTCGATCGCGGCCGCGCTCTTGCGGACCAACTCGTCGGTGAAGAACTTGTCCGGCGGCGGCGGCTCCTGGAAGAGCTCGATCGGGGGAAAGGGGTAGACCTCGTCGAAGGGGAGCTTCTGCTGCGACGCGGGCACGGGCTTGGGTCGGTTGATCTTGACGACGGGCTTGCGAGGGGTCTTCTTCTTCGCCGGCGGTCGCGGCTCCTCGACGACGGGAGTCTCGTCTTCGAGCTCCTTCTTGCCTTCCTTCTTTTCTTTCTTCGGCTTCGGTTTGGCAGTCGCCTTCGGCTCGGCCTTGGCCTTCTTCTTCGGACGGGTCACGACCTCTTCTTCTTCGCCTTCGTCGTCTTCCTCCTCTTCGTCCTCGTCCTCGTCCTCCCACTCGTCTTCTTCTTCGCCTTCCTCGTCCTCATACTCTTCCGCATCGCCGCGGCCACGGAGTCGCGAGACCCCGGCAGTGATCGCGCGGACGCCACGGATGAGCAGCTGGGAGAACGCCCATTCGGTCGCCAGGAGGAAAGACAGGATGCAACCGAAGAGCACGACGAGCAGCCGTCCGGAGCCGCCGAACGCATCGAAGAGCTTGGGCGACATGTTTAATCCGAAGCGCCCCCCAGGTCCGTAGGGGTGCTCGGCGGAGATCGTGGCGCCAGTCGGGCCCGTGAGCAGGATCGCGACGAGCGCCGTGAACACGACCACGCCGAGGGCCTTGAGCACGCGTCGTTCGACCTGTTGACCGACCAGGCGGAACACCCCGAACGCGAGCAAGAACGCGAACGGCAGCCAGGACGCCATACCGAACAAGTACAGGAAACCCGACGCGATGAGGTAGCCGAATCTCCCGCCCGCGTTGGCCAGGCCGTCGCGCGGGATCGACACCGATTCGTTCGGGGGCCCGATCGGCGCCTTCTCGAAAGTGAAGATCGAGAGCAGTACGTAGAGACAAAACCCTATCAGCAGCAGGGCACGCATCTCCCGACCCCGCTGAGACAGCAGGGTCTCCACTCGCTCTTCGATCGGGTCCGCCGGGACGAACCGCCGCTCCTTTGCCTTGCTCACCGTGTGCTTCCGCCTTCGTTGTCGCTCTTTCGTGTCTGCAAGATGTCCATGACCGCGGCGACGATCGCCGGCGCCAGATCCGCCTTGTCCTGCCTCGGCAACGCCACGGTCCGACCGTCGGCGTGGACGAGGGTCACCTCGTTGTCCGTCGCGCCCATCGCCGAGAGATGGTTGACCACGATCATGTCGAGGTTCTTCCGGCGCAGCTTCTCGCGGCCGAGCGCGAGGATCTCATCCGGGTCTCCGGACTGCAGTGCGAAGCCCACCAGCACCGCGTCGAACTCGCCGCGGCTGCGGCGGACGCCGAGGCTGCCGAGGATGTCGGGATTCGGGAACAATTCCACGGTCAGGCTTTCTTCACCGCTCGGGAGTTTCCCGAGGTGGCGGTCCGCCGGTCGGTAGTCCGCGACCGCGGCGACCGCGAGGACCACGTCGACCGGTTCCGCCGCGAGCGCCTCGTCCACGGCCGCCTGCATCTCGAGCGCGGACGTCACCGAGCGCAGCTTCGCACCGGCGGGCGCCGCCAACTCCGTGGGCCCGCTGACGAGCACCACGCCGTGGCCCGCCCCCAGTGCCGCTTCGGCGAGGGCATACCCCATGCGCCCGGAGCTACCGTTCGCGAAGTAGCGCACGTCGTCCAGAAACTCGAGCGTCGGACCTGCAGTGACCAGGATGCTGGCTATTTCACCCCTCCCAGGGTTGTCGCCATCTCGTAACCGATCGTAAGTCGGCAGACAGATGCTACCCTCAACGCCCTCGGAAGCCCAAAATCTGTTCGCGCCCAGTACTCTCGAGGTCGTAAATAGTCTGCCCTCTTGTCCCCAGACCCCGGGGACACACACAACTGCCTGCCCCAATACCGTTGCGAAACCAAGATATCCCCGGCTGCGCCGCAGCCGCCGTTCTCGTGCTGTCCTCGATGTTCGGGAGTTGTACTTCACCGGACCAACACGCCGCGGACGCCGACGCGCAGACCTACGACATCCTCGGCCTCGCCGCGAAGGCCGTGACCGGAACCGAGAAGACCTACCCGATTGCCCGGCCCGTCGACACCCTCCGCCAACGACTGCTCCGCTCCCAGGAACCCGTCATTCTCGACCTCAAGGGCGCCCTCGATGTCGCGGCGGAGAACAGTCGCGACTACCGCGCCCAGAAAGAGACATTGTACCGGGCGGCGCTATCACTGACCTCGGCCCAGCACAACTTCGCGATCCGCTACGGCAACGCGGCGAGTTCGGAGGTCTCGGAGAACCACGGGGGCAATCGCTCCACCAACAAGACGCTGAGCTTCACCAACAGCCTCTCGGCGTCGGTCAACACGCCGGCGGGCGCCCGGGTCGTCGCGAGCTTCGCCACGAACTTCCTGGAGTCACTGATCAGCGGAGACTCCGCACTCAGCGGACCGCAGAACATCCTGCGGCTGACGGTCACCCAACCGCTGCTCGCCGGCTTCGGCGAGAGGATCGTCCGCGAACCCCTGACCCAGGCGGAGCGCGACGTCGTCTACGCGATGCGCAACTTCGAGCGGTTCCGCAGCAGCTTCTCGATCCGCATCGTCCAGGACTACTACCGAATCCTCTCGACCATGGAGGACCTCACGAGCACCAAGACGAACTACGCAGGGCTGCAGAACGACCGCGTCCGCCTGGTGGACCTGGTGAAGTCCGGACGCAACCGGGCGGAAGACCTCGACCAGGCGCGGCAGAGCGAACTCGGCGCCGAAAACGACGTCATCACCACGACGGCGCGCCTCGAAGCTGCGCTCGACAACTTCAAGATCACGCTCGGCTTGCCGACCACGACGAAACTCTCGCTGGACCCGAAGGAATTCGACCAGCTGGCCAAGGTGTCGCTCGCGAACATGGTCCTGGTCGAGAACAGCCTCGTCGCCTACGCACTCGTGCACCGCGTCGACATCCAGAACACCAGCGACGCCGTGGCGGACGCCGCGCGCCTGATTCTCGTCGCGGAGGACACGCTCGGCACGCTCCTCGACTTCACGAGCGCGATCAACGTCCCGAACGAAGCGAGCGGCAAGCCGTTCAAGATCGACTGGGACAAGGTCAGCTGGTCCGCCGGATTCGATCTCAATCTCGCCCTGGATCGGCTGAACGAGCGCAACGCCTATCGCCGGGCCCTGATCGCCTTCGACGCGGCGGTTCGCGCCCGCGAGGAGGCCGAGGATCAGCTTCGGGCCGACATCCGCGACACGATGCGGACATTGCGCAGCCTCGAAAAGAGCTTCGTCATCGGGCAGGCCAGCGTGGTCAACGCCAAGCGACGCGTCGATCGCACCGAGATGTTCGTGCTCGCCGGCGGTCGCGAACGCACTGAGACCCGGGATGTCCTCGAGGCCAAGGAGGCGTTGATCCGCAGCCAGCTCTCCCTCACGGACGTCCTGGTAGACTTTGCCGTAGCAAAGCTGCAACTACTACAAGATCTCGATGCTCTACCCCTGGAGCCAAAGGGACTTCGGTATGATCCCGGACTTCCGCTTCCAGTGGAAACCCAACGCACTCCGGCTAGCCCCACGAGCAAGAAAGCGGAGGAAACCCCACGATGAGACAACTCCATCCATTGCTCGCCCTCCCCTTGACGTTCGCAGCGTGCACCGGCCCCGGAGAAGATCCGTCCGTGCGCGCCGACCTCACGAAGGTCCTCCGCGGGGAGATGACCATCTCCGTCACGGAAAGCGGTGACATCAAGGCCGCGGTCAGCACGCGCGTCAAGAACGAGATGGAGGGCAACAGCACCATCATCCAGCTGATCGAAGAGGGTACGGTCGTGAAGAAGGGCGACCTTCTCGTCGAGCTCGACGCTAGCGGCCAGGTCGAGCGACGGGCGACGCAGGAGATCGCCGTCGAGAAGGCGGTCGCAGCGGTCATCAACGCCAAGAAGAGCCTCGAGATCCTCCGCAAGCAGACCGAGTCCGAAAAGCGCGCGGCGTTCAACACCTGGGAGTTCGCCAAGATGGACAAGCGTAAGTTCTACGGGGAGATCCTCGAGAGCGGCAAGCGCGAGATGGGCGAGCTGGAACAGAGCATCAAGGCGGAGGAGGCGGAGATCGCCCTCGCGTTGTCCGAACTGAAGCTCGCCCAGGATCGCTTCAACTGGAGCATCAAGCTCAAGGCCAAGGACTTCATCACCCAGGACGACCTCGACCGCGACCGCCTCGACTTCGATTCGAAGCAGACCCGGTTGACGCTGGCGATCAACAAGCTGGCGATCCTCAAGAAGTACACGCACGCGAAGACGAAAGCCGAACTCGACCAGGCCGAACTGGACGCGAAGCTGGAGCACGAGCGCACGATCGCCAAAGGCGAAGCGGAGATCACGCAAGCGGTCGCCGACCTGAACGCCAAGATCAAGGAAGACGAACTCGCCAC
>CAYYAQ010000219.1:0-6639 GCA_964469555.1 uncultured candidatus Brocadiaceae bacterium
GGGCAGCAGTCCGGCCAGCGCCGCTGCTGCGGAGACGACACCCAACCCGCGCCGCCGTGTGCCTGCGACGACCGCGGCGATGAAGTCCCACTCGCCCTGTCGGATTCAAAGCGTCCGCGGGTACCTCTCGCGAACGTCACGCCGCCGGCATGGCGATCGGCGGTGCTGTCGCCGCGGTTACGCACGTTGTGGACCCCAAACGTCCCGGCGGTGGCGAGAACCGGACCACCGGAGCACCTTCGAAACTGCATCTGGCTGATCTGAACACCTGACTCGAAGCGAGGCCCCGGGGCGTCCCGGGCTCCATTCCCACGCTCAGTCAGGTGATCTCATGTACAGCCCATCCTCTCGGCGTCCGCGCCGACCCAGTTTGAAGTCTCCCGCCGCATTCGCGGTCTTGCTCACGACGTGGCTCTCGAGTTGCGCGTCGTCCCCGGACGCACAGATCGTCCGTGAGCGAACCAACGAACTCTATGGTGGGCCCCCGGGCTCGCGCTCTCAACCGATCGATGGACCGGTGCCCGATCGCAAAGAGGTGCGAGCGAAAGCTGATCTCGACCTCTATTCCCGGTTCGGGATGTTTCACAACGCCGGACTGCGGGCGGTGTACGAGAACTGGCGCGCGGCCCTCGAACGCATCGCCCAGGCATCCAGCCTTCCCGATCCCGTCTTGACGTTTGCCCAATTCGTCGAAGAGGTCCAGACCCGCACCGGACCACAAGAGCGGCGCTACGGAATCTCGCAGAAGGTCCCGTGGTTCGGCAAGCGACGGCTGCGCGGGGAGATCGCTGCGGGAGCGGCGGAAGAACTCTGGCATCAAGTGACCGCACATCGCCAGGCAATCCGACGGGACATCGCGCTGGCGTTTCACGAGTACGCATACCTGGCTCATTCCTCGCGTATCACCAACCAGGTCCTCACGATTCTCAAGCAACTCGAACCCGTCGTGCAACGGCGCATCCGAGCCGGCGGGCGTCAAGAAGACCTGCTCCGATTGCAGGTCGAGATCGGCAAGGTCGAGAACGAACTCCGAGCTCTGCGCGAAGTTAGACCGGCGCTCAGCGCGCGCCTCGCCGCGGTCATGAACTGGACCGAAGGCGGCGTATTGCCGCTTCCGGAAACGACGCCGGCCCAGCCGCACGCCGTGGACCCAGCCGAGATGATCGCGCGAGCGGACTCCCGCAATCCGCGAACCCGAGAACTCGTGCAGTCGGTCGCGACGATCCGTACGGCACAAGATCTGGCGGACCGCGACAGATGGCCTGACTTCCGCATTGGTTTCGACTACATCGAAACCGGCAACGCGTTGAGTTCCGCGACCCGTGGCAGCGGGAACGATCCCTTCGGCGTTTCGTTTGGCATCCAACTGCCGATCCAGAGTCGCCGCTACGACGCCGCGGCGAGCGAGGTGGCACACAGGAACGCCGCGGCACAGGCTGCGCTTCAGCAACACCGATTCACGCTGCGCGCCGACATCGAGCTCGCCGCCTTCCGGCTTTCCGACGCGGGTCGTCAGATCGCACTCTATCGAGACACGTTGCTGCCGCGGTCGCGAGAACTCCTCACCGTGACGCGTGCTTCCTATCGCGGCGGCACGGCATCGCTACTCGACATGCTGGACAGCGAACGGTCGCTGCTCGATTTCGAACTCGCCTATTGGCGCGCCTCCCGGGACTACCTGCAGGGAGAAGCGCACCTCGCATTCCACGTTGGAGGCAAGATCCGATGAAGTGGTTCTACGGCTTGATCATCCTGTCGCTCTTGGCGACCACTTTCGTCCTCGGCCGGTACACGGCGCCGGAACCTGCACCTACGGAGGAGGAGCTGCCGACCGCCGAGGGACCGGATCACTGGACGTGCCCGATGCATCCGGAGATCGATCTGCCGGATCCGGTCCCGTGCCCGAAGTGCGGCATGAAGCTCGTCAAGAAGACGAAGGGTGACGACCTGGGACCGCGACAGATGTCGATGTCCGAGGCGTCCCGCAAGCTCGCCGAGATCGAGACGACCGAGGTCACGCGGCGTTTCCTGACGAAACCCGTCCGCATGACCGGCAAGGTCGACTACGACGAGACCGGGGTGCAGACGATCGCCGCTCGCGTGCCCGGGCGAATCGATCGGATGTTCGTCGACTACACGGGCGTCTCGGTGAAGAAAGGGGATCACCTGGTTTCGCTCTACAGCCCTTCGCTCCTGACGGCGCAACAAGAGTTGCTGGAGGCGCGGAAGCGCCTGCAAAACACGGCGGACGAGAGCAGCAAGTTCCTTCGAGAGAGCAACCAGGAAGCCTACCGGTCCGCGCGTGACAAACTGCTGCTGTGGGGACTCAGCGCCGCGACGCTCGACGCCCTCGTAAAGCGCGGCAAAGCCGAAGACCACATGGGGATCGATTCTCCGTCGGCCGGCGTCGTCATCGAGAAGTTCGTGGACCAGGGTGATTACGTCACCGAGGGAAGCAAGGTGTACCGGGTGGCGGACCTCTCGAAACTCTGGGTGCGACTCGACGCCTACGAACAGGACCTCTCCTGGCTTCGGTTCGGACAGTCGGTGGCGATCCAGACCGAGGCCCTACCAGGCGAGGTGTTCGAGGGTTGGATCGCGTTCATCGCGCCGATTCTCGACAACAAGATCCGAACGGTGAAGGTTCGCGTCAACGTCGCCAACGACGCCGGCAAGCTCAAGCCCGGCATGTTCGTCCGCGCCGTCGTGCGCTCCCGCGTCGCCGACGGCGGGCGTGTCCTCGACACCCGACTCGCCGGAAAATGGGTCAGCCCGATGCACCCGGAGATCATCAAGGACGAGCCTGGCAAATGCGACGTCTGCGGCATGGCGCTCGTCACCGCAGAAGAGTTGGGCTATGTATCGAGTGTCGAAGCGGAGAAACCCATCGTCGTTCCGACATCGGCGGTCCTCGTCACCGGCACGCGTGCCGTCGTCTACGTCGCCGTTCCAAACAGGAAGCAACCGACCTACGAAGGCCGCGTGGTGATCCTGGGGCCGCGCGCCGGCGACTCCTACATCATCCGATCCGGACTGAACGAACACGAACGAGTCGTGGTTCACGGTGCATTCCGAATCGACAGCTCGATGCAGATTGCCGCCAAGCCGAGCATGATGTCGATGCCGAGCGAATCCTCGTTGTTCCTCGGCGCGGACACCGAGGTGTTTCGACGATCCCTTGCACCGTTGTTCGACGTGTACTTTGCGATGCAGAAGCGCCTCGCCGGCGACGACCTGCCGGGTGCGAAGACCGCAGCAACGAAACTCACGACGGCATTGGCGTCGGTGAACGCCGCAGCCCTGTCACACGGGCCGGCGATGACCTGGCGCGAGGAGAGGCGCCTGATCGCGACCGCCGTCGCGGCCATGAAGAACGCCGAGGTGATCGCCGCCTTGCGCGTACAGTTTCGCGAGCTCTCCCGCAGCATCCTCACCCTCGAACAATCGTTCCGCCATCCGACCGCCGGAATGCACTACGAGACGTTCTGCCCGATGGCTTTCGGCAACCGCGGAGCGAGCTGGCTCCAAGCCGAAAAAACGATCCTCAATCCATACTTCGGCAAGTCGATGCTGTACTGCGGCGAGGTCCGGACCGAGTTCGCGGGGATCACGAGAAAGGGTGACGGCAAATGACGGAGCCGGTCACCCCATCGTGGATCGACCGCGTCATGCGGTTTTGTCTCGAGAACAAACTCGTGGTCGCTCTGTTCGTCGTGTTCGCGACTTCGTGGGGTGTCCTCGTCGCGCCGTTCGACTGGAAGATCGAAGGCGTGCCCCGGGACCCGGTGCCGGTCGATGCGATCCCCGACACCGGAGAAAACCAGCAGATCGTCTTCACGAAATGGGCGGGACGCTCGCCGCAGGACATCGAGGATCAGGTCACGTACCCGTTGACCGTCGCGCTGCTCGGCGTGCCGGGGGTCAAGACGATCCGCAGCAACTCCGCGTTCGGATTCTCGTCGATCTTCGTGATCTTCAAGGAGTCGGTAGAGTTCTACTGGTCGCGCAGCCGCATCCTGGAGCGACTCAACAGCCTGCCTTCCGGAACACTTCCCGACGGCGTGCAGCCGGCGCTCGGTCCCGATGCCACGCCGCTCGGTCAGATCTTCTGGTACACGCTGGAGGGTCGTGATCCCGAAGGGCGAGCGACGGGTGGTTGGGATCTCCACACGTTGCGCACGATCCAGGACTGGCAAGTCCGCTACGCGCTGGGTTCGGTTGACGGCGTCGCGGAGGTCGCGTCGATCGGCGGTCACGTACAGGAGTATCAGATCGATGTCGACCCGGACGCGATGCGCGCGTACGGCGTGACTCTCGAGGCCGTGTTCTCCGCAGTCCGCCAATCCAACGTCGATGTCGGCGCGCGGAGCATCGAGATCAACCGCGTGGAATACGTGATCCGCGGCCTCGGGCTGATCAAGACACTCGAGGACATCGAGGATACGGTCGTCGGCGGTCACGACAACGTGCCGATCACGATCCGTCAGATCGCGAGGGTCGCGCTCGGGCCCGCGTTGCGACGCGGCATCCTGGACAAGAGCGGGGCGGAGGCCGTCGGCGGCGTCGTCGTGGTTCGGTACGGCGCGAATCCCCTCGCCGTGATTCAACGAGTGAAGGACAAGATCGCGGAGATCGCGGTCGGATTGCCGAGCAAGAAACTCGAGGACGGCACCGAGTCTCAGGTCCGCATCATTCCGTTCTACGATCGGTCGGGGTTGATCTACGAGACCCTGGGCACGCTGAACCACGCGTTGCGCGACGAAATCCTGGTCACCATCATCGTCGTGCTCCTGATGCTCGCGCACCTGCGAAGCGCGATCCTGATCTCCGGATTGCTCCCGCTCTCGGTGTTGATGTGCTTCATCGCGATGAAAGGCTTCGGCGTCGACGCCAACGTCGTCGCGCTCTCGGGCATCGCGATCGCGATCGGAACGATGGTCGACATGGGAGTCGTCATTTCCGAGAACATCCTGAATCACTGCAAACCGGGGCAGTCGGCTCGCGATAGCCTCGAGGCGGTGTTTCGCGGCGCTTCCGAAGTCGGTGGGGCCGTGCTCACGGCGGTGTTGACGACCGTGATCAGCTTCTTGCCGGTCTTCACGATGGAAGGCGCCGAGGGCAAGTTGTTCAAGCCACTTGCGTGCACCAAGACATTCGCGCTGCTCGCGTCGATCGTCGTGGCTCTCATGATCATCCCACCCGTCGCGCACGTGCTGCTGCGGGACCGGAACAAGAACACCGCGCGGCTCTGGCGCACGGCCTTGATGGTCCTCGTCGGGATCGCATTGGGTTGGCGGTTCCAGTGGTGGCTCGGCGCCGCGGTCCTGGGCTTCGTCGCCTGGGGCTTCATTCGCAACATGTTGTCGGAGCGGACGACGAAGTGGGCAGCTCGCATCCTCAACTACGCCCTCGCGTTGCTGGTCGCCGTCATGCTCGCGTCCACGTGGCAACCTCTCGGTCCGATGGAACCGTTGCGCAACCTGGTATTCGTCGCGACCGTCATCGGCGGGTTCCTCGCGGGTTTCTGGCTGTTCTTCATGGTGTACGAATCCGTGCTCCGGTGGTGCCTGCGACACAAGGTGGTGTTCTTGTCCCTGCCGGCGACGCTGATGCTGCTGGGCGTCGTCATCTGGTTCGGATTCGGTCGGATCTTCGCGTTCGTACCTCCGATGGTCTCGGGCCTGACGAACAGCCACTGGACCGAAGACGACGTGCGCACTTCGAGCGTCTTCAGCGACCTCGCGCATCGGTTCCCCGGTCTCGGCAAAGAGTTCATGCCACCGCTGGACGAGGGCTCGTTCCTCCTGATGCCGATCGCGATGTACCACGCCTCGATCGGCGAAGCGCGGGATCTCCTGCAGAAGCAGGACATGTTGATCAACGCGATCCCGGAGGTCGAAACGGTGGTCGGCAAGATCGGACGCGCGGACAGCGCGTTGGATCCCGCGCCGGTGGGGATGGTCGAGACTGTAATCAACTACAAGTCCGAGTACATCCACGACCCGGACGGCAACCCGAAACGCTTCCGCTACGACGCCCACGCCGGTGCGTACCTGCGCGACTCGTCCGGCGCGCTCATCCCGGATCCGGATGGTCGCCCGTTCCGGCAATGGCGTCCGGAGATCCGCAGCCCCGCTGATATCTGGGACCGGATCGCCAAGGCCGCGGAGATACCTGGCATGACGACTGCGTCCATGCTGCAGCCGATCGAGACGCGACGCATAATGCTGCAGACCGGGATGCGCGCACCGTTCGGTGTCAAGGTGACTGGCCCGGATCTCGAGACGATCGAACGCGTCGGCCTGGAGTTCGAGAAGGTGCTCAAGCAGGTGCCATCCGTGCATGCCGCGACGGTCTTCGCCGACCGCCTGGTCGGAAAGCCATACCTCGAGATCGACATCGATCGCAAGGCGATCGCTCGGTTTGGCATGACCGTGCGTCAGGTTCAGGACGTCATCGAGGTGGCGATCGGCGGGAGGTTCTTGACCACGACCGTGGAAGGGCGCGCGCGCTTCCCGGTGCGCGTCCGCTACGCCCGCGAGTTGCGCGACCAGATCGAATCGCTCGATCGCATTCTCGTCGCGGCCAAGAACGGGACTCAGATCCCGCTCGGTCAGGTCGCGAAGATTCGCTACACCG
>CAYYAQ010000220.1:0-742 GCA_964469555.1 uncultured candidatus Brocadiaceae bacterium
CACGCCCTGCTCGGGATCTTCGACGGGATCGCGCGACCAGCCTCCGTCGCGTTGCAGTGTCTGGCGCGAGGGGACACGCAGGGTTATCGCGAGATCATGGAGCCGTGCCAGGACCTGTCGCGCGTGGTCTTTTGCGAGCCGACGTGTTTCTACAAGTCGGGTCTGGCGTTCGTGGCCTGGCTCGATGGCCACCAGGACAATTCCATGCTCGTCAATCACGAGGAAGCGGCACGGGATGCGGCGCACTACGTTCGGGTTGCCGAACTAGCATCCCGGTGTGGAATCTTCTGCGACGCCAACGTGGCGGTCGATCGCCTCCGAGAATTCCTCGACCGGGTCAACCCATGATTCGAACCATCTCTTGTCTCGCGGTCATTGGATCGCTTTTCTCCTGCCAGTCGCACGGGGTCACGGTCCGCCAGGACGGCGACAAGATCCTGGTCACGATCGGTGGTGAGGTCTTCGCGGCGCACCACAAGGGCGGCGGCAGTTTCACCAAGCCCTACCTGTTTCCGGTGTACGGAGCCGGCGGCAAGCTGATGACGCGGGCGTATCCGATTCAAGACGCGGTACCCGGTGAGGAGAAGGACCACACGCACCACACAGGAATCTGGTTCGCCCACGGCGATGTCAGTGGCGTGGATCTATGGCACGGGCCAAAGCACAAGAATGGCGGTCGCATCGTGGAGGACGCCGTCGCCGAAATGAGCTCGGGTTCGGTCGGGGTGTTGCGCACGGAGAA
>CAYYAQ010000220.1:752-6526 GCA_964469555.1 uncultured candidatus Brocadiaceae bacterium
GGGCTGGCAAGACGATTTGCACCGAGTCGCGGACGATGCGCTTCTTCGGCGACGAGAACGGACGGTTCATCGACTTCGACATCACTGTCCACGCTGATCACGGCGCGGTCGTGATGGGCGACACGAAGGAGGGGATCATGGCCATCCGTCTGCCGGCGACGCTGCGGCTGAAGGGCCGCGTCGCTCGGGGCGCCGCCGTGACGAGCGCGGGCATCAAGGGGCCGAAGGGTTGGGGCACGCGGGGGACGTGGGCGGACTACCGCGGTTACGTGGACGGCGAGGACGTCGGCGTAGCGATCTTCGATCATCCGTCCAACCCGGTGCATCCGACGCGCTGGCTGATTCGCGACTACGGTCTTTTTGGGGCGAATCCTTTCGGGCTGATGCATTTCGAAGGGAAGCCTCCGGGCACGGGTAGCGTGGAGATCCCATCTGGCGGTGAGTTGCGGTTCCGCTACCGGTTCTACTTCCACCGGGGAGGGCCGGACCAGGCCTCCGTGGCCGAGCGATACGCGCTGTTCGCCGGTCGCGATCGGCCAGAGTGAGTTACCATGGGACGGCTTGATGCAACCGACCCATGACTGACCTGTCGCGACGCCGATTCTTGAAGAGCGCCACAGCGGCTTCGCTCGTGGCGCTTCCGGCTTGCGCAGGCATGGGCGGAGGCTCGCTTGGCAAGCGCGTTCGCGTTGCCGTCGCCGGAGTGCGCGTGCAAGGACGGCGACACGTCGCGGAGCTCCAACGCAACCCGGACGCGGAGGTCGTGGCGCTCACCGATCCGGATGCGGCGCTCCTGATGCAGGCGGGAGCCTTGGTGGCGCGGCACGGCACGTCGCCACTGGTCACCCAGGATCCGCTCTCGTTGTTGGAACAGCTTGGGATCGACGCGCTGGTGATCGCGACGCCCGACCACTGGCACGCGACGCTGGCGATCCGCGCGTGCCAGGCGGGATGGCACGTGTTTGTCGAGACTCCTGTGTCGCACAGCGTCGAAGAAGGCGCGGCGATGGTCGAGGCGGCTCGAGCGAACAATCGGTTGGTGCAATCGGGGCTGGTGGCGAGGGCACATCCCGCGATCCGCGACGCGGTGGACCACGTTCGGGGTGGAGGGTTCGGTCCAATTCGCGCGATCCGTGCGATTTGCTACCGGTATCGATCCTCGATCGGCCGCACGGATGGCGTGGTTCAAGTGCCGCCCCACCTCGATTTCGATGTGTGGACGGGTCCGTCCGCGAAGGCTCCTTTGACGCGGCGGCGTGTGCACGGCGATTGGCGATTTGACTGGCGCACCGGCAACGGTGAGCTGGGCGAGGCGGGGACCGAGCTCCTCGATCTCGCGCGGTGGTTTCTCGGCTACGCAGACCACGCCGGTCGAGGGCGCTCCTGGCCGGATCGGATCTGGACGTGTGGCGGCAGGCTCGGCGTCCGCGATGACGGCGAGACTCCAAACACGCTCCTGGCGGCCCTCGACTTCGATGGTGTTCCCGTGCTGTTCGATCAGCGCAATCTCCCGACTCGGTACGGGGAGGGCGCGACCATGGATCGTTATCGGGGTGTCCAGTACGGCCTCGTCATCGAGGGCGAAAATCGAATCCTCGCGGTGGAGCCGACCCGCGCGATCTGTGCAGAGTTCGACGGCGAGGGAAATCTCACGCGACAGTTCCACGGCGAAGGATCGGTGCTCGGCGACTTCATCGCCGCGATTCGACAACACCGGGAGCTCAGTGCCGATATCGAGATCGGGCGATCGGCGGCAGACCTCGCGCATCTCGTGAACATCGCCCACCGGACCGGCGCGCCCGGGACGAGGGTGGGTGTATTGCGCAGCACGATCGACGATCCGTGGCTCATGGCGAGCTTCGATGCGATGGACACACACCTTGCTCGCAATGGCCTCGATCTGGATCACGAGACTCCGATCCTCTCCGGCTGGCAGATCGTCGACCGAGTCACCGGCGAGCTGTTGGGCAACGACATCGCGAATGCACTGCGCCGCCGCGAGTACCGTCGGGCGTTTTCCTGGAAAGCGACCGAAGGCGCCGCGAGGGTAAAGAGGGGTTAGTCCCCGACCACCAGCGCGACACGGCCCCAGTACGCAAACTCGTAGCTCCAGCCGCTGGCGTGGTTGTGGAGTTCGAGCTTGATCCGCTTGCCGGCATAGGCGGAGAGGTCGATCGACAGGTCGACCCATCCCTTGCTCGCGGTCTTCGGTCCCACCATCTGCTCGTGAATCGTCTTGCCATCCACCTTGACGAGGAGGCGCCAGTTTCGTGCCCTGCCCCTGGCCTCGTGATGCGAAACAGAGAGCTCCAGCGTTGTCTTGCGACCAAGCGGGGGAGTGACGTATCCGGAGAGAATGCAGGCCCGGTTTCTCGCCAGGGGGTGGGTGCGGACCACGCACGAGCGACCGAGGTGTTCGCGAATCAGCGCGACGCCATCGTCGCCACTCGCCTTGACAGTGAACCCGGGTGCGACGGCGCTGAGAATCGCATTGAACTCCTTGGGCTTCTGCGTTTGCCGGGGCGAGAAAAACGAATACCCGGGAATCGTCGCCGGGTTGTCAACTTCCGGCGGGTGTTCCCGCAGGAGCAGCGCGAAGAGATCGATCAACTGGTCGCGCGTGATCGTGGACTCGAGAGCTTCGGGCATGAATGAGAGGGGACTCTCGAGGATCTCCTTTACGTCCTTTCGCGCGAAGGTCTCGGCCTTGCCGCCGATCGTCCGGATGATGACGCGCTTGTCGCTCTTCTCCGCGAGCATCCCGGCGACGATGCGGTCGTTGTGCGTTATCACGGTTCGTAGCTGGTACGCTTCGCTGACGACGAGGTTGGGATCGAGCACGTTGGACAGGAGCTGCGCGAACGATCCGCGTCCGCTGCCTGTCAGGTCGGGACCGATGTCGGCGCCCTTGCCGAAGATCTTGTGACACTGACCGCAAGTCGCGGCGAACACTTCACGGCCCCTGTGCGGATCACCGCGGCGGACGAGCAGCAAGGAACGAATGTCGGCGATGACCTTCTCCCGGTTCGCGTTGCGCGTCGTCCGTACCGCGCCCCAGATGGCCTCGATGCGCTTCACAACAGCAGCGTCCGCCTCGCCGAACTGGTTGCGCAGATTGCGGATCTGGTGGCCGTTGAGCGCGGTGAACGGCATCGACGTCGTCTCTACCGCTGCGAGCAGGGAACGGGACCATGATGCACGCTGCGTGAGTAGATCGATCGCCGCGGGTCGAACCTCTGGGCGGAGTTTCGGATAGGCATCGAGTGCCATGCCGGCGATGGCGGTGTACTTCACCCGACCCAGTGACCCGATGATGGCGATCTGCAGGGTGGAAGACGCGCGTGAGTCCTCGAGGATCTCTTTCGCCAGGGGGAGGATGGACCTGTCCTTACCCGCGATCAGCGCGTCGATCGTGCGCAGACGGACGTCGTCCGTCTGCGCACGGTCGGCGAGTATGCGTCGAGCCGCCTCGTGACCACGCTCCTCGCCCCACATCGTGGCGAGGAGCGCGGCGTCGGTGAAGAGTGGGCCCTTCGTCGAGCCGTCGAGGATGTCGCCGAGAACGAGGCCGAGGCGTGCGCGGAGTTCCCGTGACCGTGCCTTGGGGAGTTGCCCCATGCGCAGGATCTCGGCGAGAGACGCGAGGCAACGCCGCGCCGACTTTGGGGCCGCATCGATGATCGCCTCGAAGAGCGCGAGCAATGTCTCGAAGTCCGCTTTCGGTCCATCCCAGAGGATTCGCTCGACCACCCGAGGCATCAGTGCGGAGAGCGCTGCGTGTTCGGCGAGTTTGATGCCGCGAAGTTGCTTCAAGAACCCAGCTCCTTGCTTCGAGAGCAGAGGATGCAGGTTCTGCCAGACGATGGGGGGAATGACCTCGTCGTCGTCGCTGTTGGAAAGGACTCTCACGAGTATCTCGAGCGGATCCAGGTCCACAATCTTGCGTGCAGCGATCGCGACTTGCAGCCGCACCTCGGGCGACTTGTCGCTCGCCAGCTCGACGATGCGTTTCCGTATCTCGGAAGAGACGCTGCCGAAGTTGCCAGCCGCGCGAACTCCCCACGCGCGGAAGGTCGGGTCCTTCTGCTGCATGACGCGAAGGTGAAACTCCGGCGTGAGTCGACCTGTCGAGACCATTGCCCACAGCGCGTGCAGGCGGGCCTTGCGACCGACGGCGCTGTCCAACGCCATCTTCTCGAGCGCGGAGCGCGTCTCCGCATCGTCTCGCTCGGTCAGCAACCGCTGCGCGGTGCGACGGAAGAACACGTTCGGGCTCGCCAGCCTCTTCATCAGGGCGGCGTCGGTCTCCTTGGCGAGATCGAACGCGGGGGCGCGCGGCGTGCCGTCGTAGCGGATGCGATACAGTCGTCCCTTCAGCCGGTCGATGCCCTTGGCGTCGCGCCGTGCATCCTGATAGCAGTGATACCGGTCGTACCAGTCGAGCACGTACAGGCATCCGTCGGGTCCGGTCTTTTGCACGACAGGCATGAACCACGCATCGTCGACGGAGAGGAAGTCCTCGCGCGGCTTGCCGAAGTACGAGCTGCCCCGTTGCTCCACCACGTCCGCGTTCAAGCAGTTGCCATGGATGTTGCCCATGTAGAGGACGCCGCGGTACTCCTTTGGGTACGCCGCAGAATCGAACCACGTGATGCCGCAGTACGCAGCTTTCTGGTGCTTGTGCTTCACGATCGACCGGAGCTTCCACACGTGCTCCGGGTAGCGCCCGCCCTGGCGGTGGTAGTAGCCGGTCTCGACCAGGTGCCACAGATGGTCGATGACGCACGCGCTGATGAACGCGCTGCCGTTTTCGTCGAACGCGATGCCCCACGGGTTGCTCGTCCCCTCGCAGAAGATCGAGAACTTCTTGGTGAGTGGATTGATGCGGAACATGGCACACGTGAATCGCCACGTCTTGCCGTCGTCCGGCGCGCCGTCGCCATCGAGATCCTGTGTGACGCGGCTGTGATTGAACACGCCGTTGAGACCGTAGAGATGACCGTCGGGGCCCCAGGTCAACGAGTTCGGCAACTCGTGGGTGTCGTCGCGACCGAACCCGGTCGCGATCACCTCGATCTTGTCAGCCTTCAGGTCGCCGTCCGTGTCCTGCATGAGCAGCAGATCCGGGGAGTTGACCACCCAGACCCCACCGTGTCCGACGGCGATGCCGGAGGGGATGTTGAGACCTGTGGCGAAGACCGTGACCTTGTCGATGCTCCCGTCGTGGTCGGTGTCCTCGAGGACCTTGACGCGGTCGCGCCCCTTGCCGGGCGATTTGCGGGGGTACTCGAGGCTCTCGGTGATCCAGATCCGACCCTTCTCGTCGAACGCCATCCCGATCGGGTTGACGATGTCGGGTTCCGACGCGACGAGTTCGACCGAGAATCCGTCGGGCACCGTCATCTTTGTGAGCGCGGTCTTCGGATCGTAAGGTTCGTTCGGGACCTTGTCCTGGTGGAATGGAATCTGCGCCGCGACGGTACCGAGCGTGAACGCGAACGCCGCCAGGGGACGGATCATCATCGCTTGGGTTCTCCGCGGAGGGGGTTGGCGAAGTCTTCGTAGAGGGCCTGCAGAGAGGCGATGTCGAGGGGTTTCTTCGCTGATTCGCGAAGGATGATGACGCGATATCGGAGGTGCAGGGGCTTTTTTGGTTGCAGCACCGTCTTGAAGAACGATCCGAACCGCGCGTATGGGCGCGTGGACATCACGGCGGGCGTCGGGTTCGTCGGCGCCGTTATGTACATTACCGAGGTCTGCTTCCCCCCGAGCTT
>CAYYAQ010000221.1:0-6482 GCA_964469555.1 uncultured candidatus Brocadiaceae bacterium
TCCCAAGGCGCCAGGGCGCAACGAGCTGTACGTCGATCGCGACATCATCGTGTTGGCCAACCCCGAGATCGCCAATTTGCCGGCGTGGGTGGTCGCCTTGGTCGCCGCGGGGGCGCTCGCCGCGGCCTTGTCGACAGCGGCGGGGCTGCTGCTGGTGATCTCGTCGGCCGTGGCCCACGATCTCGGCAAGCGACTGCTCAAACCGGACATGAGCGAGAAGGAGGAGCTGCGTTGGGCGCGGCTGGCGTCCACCGCGGCGGTCTTTGTCGCCGGCTACCTCGGTATCAACCCGCCTGGATTTGTCGCCCAGGTGGTCGCGTTCGCGTTCGGGCTGGCGGCTTCGAGCTTCTTCCCGGTGATCGTCCTGGGGATCTTCTCCAAGCGCGCCACCAAGGAGGCCGGCGTCGCCGGAATGCTGACCGGCATCTTGTTCACGGGCGGCTACATCATCTACTTCAAATACATCGCGGAGAGTCCCACCGAGGGCTGGCTCCTCGGCATCAGTCCCGAGGGCATCGGCGCCGTCGGAATGGTCCTCAACTTCGCCGTGACGATGATCGTGAGTCAGTGGACCAAGGAACCCCCGGCGGCTGTCCGGGAGCTCGTCGAGCGCATCCGTCGACCGAGGTAACCCACCTACCAGACTGAGCTACCATCCGCCGAATCAGATCTTTCCGCAGTCCTTCGACAGACAGGCGTAAGCACCGTCGACTGTCACGCCACATCCGCCGCGCGGCTTCGTTCGCAACGTCAAAGGCTGAATCCCCCACACGCTACGCTAACAACATGCTGAGAGCCCTCGCACTGGCCCCCCTCGCCCTTCTGTGCGCGTGCACCGAGCAGGAGCTGCCGCAAACTGCTGAAGCGACGATCGAATACACGCTTACGAGACTGCGCGACAAGAAAGACCCAGGCGTGTTGTGGGACGTCCTCCCGGCGAGCTACCAGTCGGACATCCACTCGTGGTGCCACAAGCTCGGCGCGAAACTTCCGGGGAAGGCGTACGACAAGCTGTTCATTCTGCTCCGCAAGATCGGCATCGCGATCAAGACCAAGGGGGAGTTCCTTCTCGCGTACGGACCCGCGCAGTACATGATGCGCACGACCGGGGTCACTGACGAAGACGAAGTCCTCACCCTGCTCGCCGCCATCGGCAACGTACCCATCCTGATCGGCGACTCCGAGATCTCCACGACGAAGAAACTGCAGTCCGCGGACATAGGGAAGTTCCTGCACAACACAGGAACGAAAGTCTGGGCTCAGGGCGCGCGCGCCTACCTCGCCGTCGGACCCGCCGTCTCCGCCATGACCGAGATGGCCGGTGGCGGGACGCCGATGCCAAGCGTGGTCAAGGGGATGAACTCGGGCCTCGACGGGCTGACCTTCAAGACCCTGAAGTCCGAAGCAGATCGCGCACAGATCGAGTTGACTCTGAATGGAAGAACCGAACTCATGGCCTTCACCAAGGTGGAGGAGCGCTGGGTGCCGACCGACGTCGTCGATCAGTGGGCCAAGATGAAACCGTCGATCGAGTCATTCCTCGACTCGCTGGAATCGCCGGAGACACACAAGCTCATGGATGACATGGAGAAGATCCTCGACCAGATGATCGCGGACCTCGACAAGCTGGAGGCGATTCAGAGTCGCGGCAAGTTCTTTACCGCGCTGGAGAAGATGGGGAAGAAGTACGTCGATCAATTCAAAGACGTCGTCACACTGCCCCGATAGGCGGCATTGCCCTATCATGCCGCCATGGGGCGGCAACCCAGGGATGGACTCACTGAGGGCGTGCGCGTGCAGCGTATGCTGCCATTTCCTGCGTCGACCATGACGACCAGCCACTGGGAGAGCGACCTCTCGGCGTTCCTTCGCCGAGAGGTGCACGTGACCTACGGGCGGGCTCGCCAGACGCCCGTCCAGGTGCAGCCCGACACCGAGCCAGCGCTTCGGGTGCGGCTCCACCGGTTCTTCGAATCCGCATCGCCGGACATCGTCGATGCGCTGGGGCGGTGGATCCGCGCCGGGCGACGCGCCCGTGCCGCGTGCACGCGGATCGACGCGTGGATCGAGCAACGGCTCGGCGAACTGCCGACGCGAAGCCCCAGGAACTCGGCACTCCGCGCGGCGGGCGCGTGCTACGACCTTCGGAGGCTCCTCTGTGAAGTGATCCACGCCCACGTCCCCGAACTCGCAGACTCGGAGCCGGCGGTCACGTGGGGGCAACGTGGTCGCTCGCGCGGGGTGAACTCCCTCGACCTCGGGACCTTCGACCACCAATCCCGCCTGGTCCGACTCCACCCGGTCCTCGATCACGCAGCCGTCCCCGAGTTCTTCGTGCGGTTCGTGCTGTTCCACGAGTTGTTGCACGCCGCGATCCCGTCATTGACGACCGCGAGCGGGCGACACCAACACCACCCGCCAGGATTCCGCGAGCGCGAACGCAGCCATCCCGACTATCGGCAAGCCCTGGCGTGGGAAGAGCGGCACCTCCCGGAACTCATCGCTCGGGCGCGGCGGGGCTGTTTCGAGTCGCATCAGTCGTAGATTGAAGCGGGTAGAAGCTTGTGGCTCGGAGTCAGCAGAAACGAAATCTGCGCGTCCGCCCACAGCGCGTAGCCCCGCGGATTGAAGTGCATGTTGCGGAAGTAGTAGTAGTCCGTCTGCGGCGTCCCGCGGATGAACCGATCGAGCGCCTTGTGTGAATCCAGATACGGCACACCCACCGCTTTCGCGACGGCACCGATCTCCTTGTGCGGACGGTCGGACCAACCAGCTGGTTGCCTGCCTTCGTAGTTCGAAGAGTACTGCCCGTAGTGCGGCACCGCGGTGAGCATGAGTTTGACGCCCTTCTTCTGGCACATGATGGCGATCCGTCGAATCACGTCCATGGTCTTGGCTACGTTCCTCTCGGTGTAACGGTCCCACTTCAACTGACACCACGACCACCGGTTGTAGATCGCCGCAGTGTTGCTGTTCGTCGAGACCTCCTTGTCCTCGCCCCTCTCCTTCGCGGCCTCCGCGAGGAGGTAGTTGTAGAAGTAGGAGTTCCTTACCAGGAACATCTGCGTACGGGTCCAGAAGCTCGCCTCGATCACCCCTTCAGAGCTGTCGAAGTACGCGGACTCGTAGGGATTGCGCGGCGGAATGGCCCACGGGTTCCCGGCCTCGTCCAGGATCGCTGTCTTGCCGTACTTCCAGTCGTCGAAGTCGTCGGTCATGTCGACCTGGATAACCACGAGGTCCGGCGCGTAGTCGAAGACGACATGCCGGAGCAGTGTGTAGTAGATCTACGGCGAGTAGCTAGACCTACCGGCATTGATCACCTCGAACCGCGTCTCCGTCTTCTTGTCCTTCGCCCGGCGATTCAGGGCCGTCTCGACGAGGCTCGGAACGGACTGATCCATCGGCGCCGTGCCCTCGGTGAACGAGTCGCCGAGATAGAAGATGCGGTACCTACCCGGGGGCTTCGATTTCTCGACGTCGTAGCTCTCGATCCACCCCTGCGCGTTGAAGTCGTGTCGGAACGGCTTGGGGTACTTCGGATTGTTCGCGACGAACTCATCGTGCGTCCAGGACGCCCCAGGCTTCCAGACGTGATTGAGCTCGAAGGACTCGATTACGATACCACCCATGACCACGGGACGGTGGTACCAGCCGTAGTACTCGAACCCGGCGACCGCCAGGGCGAACGTGAACAGTGTCACGCAGGTCGAGAAGAAGATCTTCTTCTTCAGAGACAAACGACGCGCCATGCCGACGAGTATACGACGCAGGACCGTGATCCCTACGGCGCCGTCGTCAACCGTCGCGGAGGTTTACCGGCGCCGATGAACCGCACCGCCTCTTCGCTGTTGCGACGCACCTGACGCTCGCGGAGAGGGGAATCGAGCAACCGGCGGGCCGCCAACAAAGGCACGACTGCTTGTGGATCGTCTCCGAGGGCCTGGTGCCCGCTGAGCGCTGCCAGTCCGGTCTTCAGCACGTGCGCAACGACGATCGGACGGGTGTAGTGATCGCCGAACACGGCGTCTTGGACCCGCTCGCGCAACCGGGCGGCCTGCACGGTTGGCAACTGATCCCACGGCGTCTGCCGATCCTCCGCCAGGTCCAACGGTGAAGTCCTGTTGACGAAGTGGGCCGCGAAGAACAACAACCGCAGCACACCCGGCTCCCGAAGCCGCTGCAACGCGACGCGTGTAGCCTGGGCGAAGGTGAGTCCATGGCTTGTGTCGAGCCAGCCCTCGCGCACCCCGGGATCCCCATCGATCGAAACATCGAATCGCAGCATGCGATGCGTCGCGGCGCCGATCTCGATCTCCAATGCGTCCGCGACCCGAATCCGGTCACCACTCATTTTGGATTCAGATCCTTCAACAACCACTTCGTCTTGCACGCGATGCCCCCGACGATGGGCACGGTGTTGTTCTTGTTTCGCACCTCACACGTAATCCTGCCCGCACCCTTCTCGGGGATGTCGACCGTGACCAGTCCGTAACTGTCGCCACCCAGTGACCAGACTATCGACGGAGCTCCGTTCCTCGCTGCGGGCTGAGACGGTTCCGAAAGGGCCCCGATCTTCTTCCCCCACGACACAGGCGAAGACGTGAACTCCAGGATCATGGACTGGTCGCCGCGGCGTAGGGTCATCATCTCGGTGTAGTGACGATCGCCGGTCAGGAAGACCACGCCGCCGATTCGGTGCTTCTCCAAGTGGGTCAGGAGGCCATTATACTCAACCCGCGCTTCGCGAAAATGTCCTTCGCCTGTCTTCGGTCGGCTCATGAACGGCGTCCCGTTGACAATCATCTTCACCGGCGCCTCACTCTCTGCCAGCCCATCGCAAAGCCACTTGAACTGCTCCGCACCCCAAATCGTGCACTCGTTCGCTGCGACGTCCGGATGAGCCTTCGTCTTGACGTACTTGTGATAACGGCAATCCATCAGGAACACTTCGACGGGACCCCGTCGAAACGAGCTGAAGCAGCCCTTCGTGCCCTTGATTCCGTAGTCCCGGTTCGCCCACATCTTCTTGAACACGCGAAGCGACTTCTTTCGCTCCTCGAACGTGCGGTCCGCATCATTCGGCCCGTAGTCGTGGTCGTCCCAGATCGCGTAGCACGGTACATTGCGAATGAGTGGTTGTAGCCACGCGTTGCGCCGGGTCGTCAGTTGCCGGGCGAACATGCGCCCCCCGCTCTTCCAATCGCCATCACCAGAAGTCGTGTCGATGCGCACCTCGATCTTCTTCTCGCCCTTCTTCGTGATGCGCTCGACCTCGTACTCCCGCACATAGTAGGAGTTATCGCCGCCGAAGAGGAACAGGTCGGGTTTCTCATGAGCTGCCGCGGCGAAGATCTTCGCCTTGGGGAACTGCACGTCATTGCAGCACGAACCGAACCCGATCCGGACCATGCCGAACTGCGACCACTCCGGTGCGGTTCGCAGCGACAGCGCGACGCCGCGAGTCGGAAACTTCCCTTCGAAGATCTGCACGATCAACTCGGTGTCAGGCGGCAGGCCTTTGAACCGGATGAGCCGAATCTGGTCGCCGAGATTCTCGATGGCCGAAGGGCTGACCGCCCGATGTCCCGTAGCCTCGACCAGCGTGCCACGCACGCCGAACTTGGTGCCCTTCGCGAGGCGAATCCACACCCGCACCGAATGGCGTCCGACGTGACCGATCATCGGGCCGGCCTTCACCCAATCGGGGGCGAAAGCGTCTCTCGGACGCGGGCGGCTGCCGTTCTGCGCGCACGCCCAAGAACAGACGAGCAGCACAGCGATGGCGCGACACAAAGTCGGTCCCATTTCCTCAGTGTCAGCATCCTGGGTCGCCAACGCAATCGTCCGCCACCTCGAGAAAACGCACCATTTTCTCCGCGGGATCTCGTTTCGCGGCAAGATGGTGCGATGTGCGGACTCAACGGAGGTACTTGTTTGCAGCGTGGGCTTGCGCGATGTCGACGGCGCTCGGTCAAGGGCTCGGTCCGCTCGAACTCGATCCGGACCTGGACTTGATCAGCGCCAGACTCGGCTTGAAGGGCACCGGTCTACCGTCGCCAGAAGAAGAAGTACGAGAAGGCCAAGCGGGCCAAGAAAGAGATCGGCGCCAAAAAGTAGCCTGATCCTGGCCCCCCGATGGTCGCCTGACGTAGGGCGGGCAGACCGGCAACCGGAATCCGCTGGGTCAGAGCCCCCGTGCCATCGACGCGAAGGGATCGCCGTGTCGCAAAATGCGACATCCCCGGATACCCCGTTGGTAGCCCCCGCAGTTCGGACGAAACCAATCTCGCTAACGAA
Source organism: uncultured candidatus Brocadiaceae bacterium (assembly GCA_964469555.1). Classification (GTDB taxonomy): domain Bacteria; phylum Planctomycetota; class UBA1135; order UBA1135; family UBA2386; genus CAYYAQ01. The sequence continues at coordinate 6,301 of CAYYAQ010000221.1, forward strand.
TCCATACACGACAACGCATGCGGAATCATTCGATAACACTGCTCGGGACTCTCCTTGTTCTCTTCAATGGATGCAGCGGCGGAGGAATCCCGGAGAGCGGTGGCGGCGCGCGAAAGTCCGGCGAGATCAAGGTCCTCGGGAAGATCGAGATCGTCAACATAACTTCCGTGACGGGCCTGGCG
>CAYYAQ010000222.1:0-1509 GCA_964469555.1 uncultured candidatus Brocadiaceae bacterium
CCGGCGGCTCCCCCAGCAAGAACCCCGTCATCGCCGCCAGTCACGGCCCTTCGATGATGCGCGACCCGGAGCTACTGAGTAGTCACGTGAGACCGCGAGTCAAGGGCTCCGCTCGACACGATCTCATCCACGAAGCCCCCGAAGTTGGGGCAGACTTTCCCCCCTCGACATCAAGGGCTTCCTGCCGAAGCCGCAATTCGGTTCGCTGATCCTCGGTGTATCGAACACGAAGTGGGGCTTCATCCCGTTGCCGATGTCCCTCGCTGCGATCGGGATGAAGAACTGCAACCTGCTGGTGAGCATCGACACATCCGGGCCTATCGTCACGGACTCAGCGGGGAGCTTCACGACATCGTTCAGGATCCCTTCATCCGTGTCGCTCATCGGAACGACGGTCTATGGGCAGGCGTGGGTTCCAGACCCGAAGTCGAACTACGCGGGCGTCGCGATGACCAACGGTTCCAAGGCGGTCGTGGGGTACTGAGTCGGATTGCGCCGTGGCCCTCGCGGCTGGGTGGGGCACGAGGGCCAGTCCTGCTCATGGATCGATCCAGGCGCGACAGGTACGAGGATTCTCAATAGGAGAAACCATGCAGGAGTGGACCAGCGAGCAGATCAAGTCTCATGAGGTTCGGTTGTTTCCCACGATCCGGATCTCGTCCGAGAGGGCAGCGGAGCTTCGCGCGACTGCTTCACCGAACGATCTACAGGTGGCTGCGACGCCGCTTCGAGATGCGATGAATCCTCTGATAGCACGGACCGATGCCCTATCTCGACGGCTCGGGAGGCCGAAGTCCCTCCAATAGTGTCTTGAGGCCCTCTCTCACCAGAGGAAGGTTGGTGGTCAGACCAGGATTTGAACCAGGGACCCCAGCATTTTCAGTGCTGTGCTCTACCAACTGAGCTATCTGACCACTCGTCCCCGGTCCGAACGGGCTGTGCCCGTTCGGGTCTGGAGGGCCGGGGAACATAGGTTCTGCGCGGGCGTCGATCAAGCACCAACCGGCCCGCGATGCGTCAGGTGCCCAGGACTTGCCGCGCGGCACGGACGTCCTCGGCGATCTGCGCCCGCAGTTCGTCTGCGCCGTCGAACTGGCGCTCGCCGCGGATCCTCTTGACGAACGTGACCTCCAGCGTCGCGCCGTAGAGGTCCAGGTCCTCGCCATCCTCCGTGAAGAAGTGCACCTCCAGCGTCACCGCATCGTCGTCCCCGTCCGCGAACGTCGGTCGGACGCCCAGGTTCGCGACTCCGACGGACTGCTCTCCCTCGTGCAGGATCTCGACGGCGTACACACCTTGTGGCGGCAGGACCTGGCTCTGCGGGCGGATGTTCGCCGTAGGAAACCCCAGGCTCCGTCCGCGGTGCTCGCCGTGCACGACCTCACCGTACGCCGCCGGGCGCCGCCCGAGCAACCTCGCGGCCTGGTCGAGGTCACCGCTCTTGATCGCCTTGCGGATCAGCGTCGAGGACACCGGCGCGCCGTCGATCTGCACGGGCAGGCCCGTGCG
>CAYYAQ010000222.1:1549-6311 GCA_964469555.1 uncultured candidatus Brocadiaceae bacterium
CCGCACCGATCTCGGCGAACCGCTCCGGCGTGCCTTCGCGGTCCTTCCCGAACGCCGAGTCGTATCCGAGCAACAGACCGCACGTGTTCAGTCCACTGCTGAGGACCTCACTCGCGAAATACGAAGCAGTCATCGTCTGCACGCCGCTGTCGAACGTCAACAGCAACACGCGCTGCACGCCGGCGCGGCGCATCAGCCGCAGTCGGTGGGGGACGCTGATCAGCGGTTCGGGGGCGCGCCCTGATAGCACTTCGTCTGGGTGATTCGCGAACGTGATCACCGTTGGTGCAGCTTGCAGCTCGGACGCCATCTCCAACAGGTCGTGGATCAGCCGCAGGTGTCCGAGGTGCATGCCGTCGAATACGCCGACCGCGACGACGGAACCCTCGGGTGACGGCAGTTCCAGGTCGGCCAGGGCGTCGAGACCTTCGATGATGCGCATGGCGATGCGAGAAGCTGGGTCAGCGGATCCCGCTGGCTACCGGGCTTCGTATTCCTTCTCCATGTCGAGGAGCTTGCTGCGCACGCGGATGCGTTCGGCAGCGGACAGCCGGTCCACGAACAACACTCCCTGCAGGTGGTCCATCTCGTGCAGGACGATCCGCGCGATAAAGTCCTCGAACCTCACTTCCTGATCGCCGCCGTCGAGGTCGCGATACGCGACGCGAATGACCGACCTCCGCGTAGAGGCTCGGGAACGACAGGCACCCCTCCTCGCCGAACTCGAGGGTCTTCCGGCTGATGATCTTCGGGTTGAGCATCACGAGCTCTTCCTCGGGCTTCGCCGGATCGCCCTCCTGGTTGAGCACCAACAGTTTCAAGTCCAACCCCACCTGGGGCGCGGCCAGCCCAACTCCGCGGTAATTGTACATGGTGTGGAGCATGTTCGCGGCGGTCGCGCGGATCGCGTCGTCGACTTCCTGGACGTCTTTCCCCCCGCGTCGCAGGATCGGGTCGGGGTATTTGAGGACTTCGAGGATTTCGGCCATGGGCGTTTCCGGGGCGGCGGCGCTGTCGGCATGGGTGGTCCCGGGCCATTGCGACCCGCGGAGCCGGTGGCTACATTCCTGCCCCCCCTCTCCTGCGTCAAGATCCCTCTCCAGGCCTCGCATAGCGGCCCTCTAGCGCGATCGTTCGCCATCCAACACCCATGGATCTCAGCAAGCACCTCGAGACCGCTGCCGATGCCGTCAAGCGCCGCGCCTACCCCTACGCAGTGAAGCTCTACGGCCAGATCCTCTCGCTGCAGCCCGACAACGGCGACGCCCGGGCCGGTCTGCGCAACGCGCTGTTCAAGAAGGCGGAGGCCAAGCCGCCGTCGAAGCTGTTCGCTCTGCTCGGCGGGGGCGTGCACCTGTTCATCGGCGGCATGTGCCGGATGTTCAAGCAGCACGGCGCCGCTGCGAAGTCCTTCGAACGCTACCTCACCGGGGATCCGATGAGCGCGGGCATCAACATCAAGCTCGGCGACAGCCTGCAGCAGGCCGGCCTGCCCAACAGTGCCCGCGCCGTGTTCCAGTGCTACGCGGACGCGAACCCGCGGAGCCTCGAGGCGTGCCGCCGCGCCGGCGAACTGCTCTACGAGAACGGTGAGATGAACGAGGCGATGCTGATGTACGGGCGCGCCCTGAAGATCGATCCGCGGGATCAGGATTCGCTGAAGGCGCGGAAGAACCTCGCGGCCGAAGGCGCCCTGAAGGCGACCGGGCTCGAGGGTGCGGAGAGCAGTCGCGACCTGATGAAGAACGCCGAACAGGCGCGGCAGCTCGAGCGGGATGACCGTCTGCAGCTCTCCAAGGAGGAGATCGACGCCGAGCTCGACAAGTTGGAGACCCAGCTCCAGGAGGAGCCGGACAACGTCAAGCTGCTCGTCCGCACGGCGGACGTCATGCTGATGGACAATGACCTGAAGGGGGCGCTCGACAGCCTCGAGCAAGCGTGCGCGAAGAACCCGTCGAATTCCGACCTGCAAAACCGCGCCGGCGTCCTGCGGTTGCGGCTCCAGGAGTTGCGGGTCGAAGAGGCCGAGAAGCGCGGCGACGACAGCGCCGCGGAGTTCGCCCGGGAGGCCCTCAAGGAGGCGCGGGCCGGGGAGTACAAGCGCCAGGTCGAGGGCAACCCGACGGATCTGCGGCTGCGGTTCCAGCTGGGGCAGGCCCTGAAGGCCCTCGGTCGCCACGACGAGGCGATCGCCGAGCTGCAGCAATCGGTCAAGGACCCCACGGTGAAGGGGGAGTCCTTCCTGTTCCTCGGGGAGTCCTTCGCCGCGAAGGGCATGAACGACCTGGCGATCGGCCAGCTGGAGAAGGCCCTGGAGGTCCTGGGGACCGGCCCCCGGGCCAAGGACATCCTTTACGCCATGGGGTGCGTCGCACAGGAAATGGGGCAGCTGGAGCCGGCTCTGGCGCACTTCTCCCGGATCCTGGAGCAAGACATCGGCTACCGGGACGTGCAACAGAAGATCGAGGCCTTGAAGTCGACGACCTGAACGTCCACACTCCCCGCCCCATTTGGGGTATCGATCCCTTCCCGGACCTGAATCCCCCAGACTGAACTCACTTACTCAGAATGGCTCACAGCAAACAAGCCCAGAAGCGCGTCCGACAGAACGCCATCCACGCCGAGCGCAACAAGGCCACCGTGTCCGGAATGCGCACGTTCTTCAAGAAGTGCATTGCCGCCGTCGAAGCTGGCGACAAGGCCCAGGCGGAAGCGCTGCTCGTGGTCACGATGCGGCACATCGACAAGGCCGCGAACCAGAACGTCATCCACGCCAACGCCGCGAACAGGAAGAAGCGGCAGGTGATGTCGATGGTCCACAAGATGGCCTAGTCACGCTTCGTGCTCCCACCAACAGGCCCTTCCCGCGCCGCGGCAGGGGCCTGATTGTGTGTACAAGGCTCCTTATCGGATCAGTCGGGTGTAGCGGAAGTGCGCCTCGGTGGTCAGGACCATCAAGGCGGTCGCGTAGACCCGACCGCCGTCCTCGCCCCAGACGCCGACCGGGTCCCATGACCCGTTGAAGTTGTCATCCCGGCGCTGGGTCGCGATGACTGCCGGCGTCAGCGCCCGGTGCCAGTCCCGCCAGCGGTCGCCGCCCATCTGGTACATCGCGTACGTGCCGTAGTATCAGTAGAGGTGATCGATATCGCCGTCCTTAGACCAGACGGGCGGCTTCTTCGCGACCAGATCGGCGGCCTTCTGCATCATCGGTTCCTGGCGAGAGTGCCCGAGGAGGAGTCGCGCCATCATCGACGCCGCGGTCAGCGTCTCGGTTTTGGCGATCGGATATCGGGTCGCGTGGTCTCCCGGGTGCCGCGACGAGGTCTCGCCTCGCTTCGTGTAGCCGCAGTGCCCCGTCTTCGGGTTGATCAGCTGGTCGTAGTACGAGTCGGCGATCTTCAGCGCGTTCGGGTTGACGTCGAGCTTGAAGTCCCTGGCCGCGATGTAGGCGAACACGCACCAGAATGTGACGGACGAGTCATTGTCGTTGTCCCGAGGCTGGTAGCGCCAGCAGGCGTACGGGTTGCGGTGGGACTCGAGGTAGTTGATGCCCTTCTGTGCGTTCTTGCGCAGGGTCTTGTAGTCCGACAGGCCGTAGGCCTCGCACATCGCGTACGTCGCGATCGCGTGGTCGTAGATGAAGTCGTGGGAGGCGTTCGTGCCGAACAGCCCGTTCAGCCCCTGCTGGGAGCGCAGCCACTTCACGGCCTTCTTGACGACATCCGTGTGGGGGCCAGAGCGCAACGTGTTGCCCTTGCCCAGGAACGCCAGGAGCGCGAGGCCGGTCGCCCCGACGTCGTGGACCGGGTTGCCCGCCCCGTCGCACGGCTTGCCCTGTGCGTCGTGCTTCATGAACCCGTCTGCGTCCCACCTGCCGCTCTCGTCCTGGTGGCTCGCGAGCCAATGGAGGCCCCTGTCGACCGACTGGGGGTCACCTGCTGGGGGCGTGGTCGCGCATCCGGGGATGACCATGGACGCGAAGGCGGACCGGACAACGAATGCGGAGCGAACGGTCATGCGGCTTTCCCTCTGTACACAGTGGTTTCGTACGCGAGAGAGCCTCATGACCCCGACAGGGTCATGAGGCTCTTCGCTTATTCCATGATGGCCGCTACGAGATCGGGCTTACCGGACCAGGCGGGTGTAGCGGTAGTAGGCTTCCAGGGTCAGGACGAGGATCGCCGTCGAGTAGACGCGACCGCCGTCTTCGCCCCAGGCACCCGACGGGTTCCAGGAGCCCTTGAAGTTGCCGTCTTCCCGCTGCGTCTTCACGACGGAGGGCGTCAGGCTCTTTTGCCAGTTGTCCCAGTAGGGGGGACCCATCTGGTAGAGCGCGTAGGTCGCGTAGTACCAGTAGTAGTGGTCCTGGCTGCCCGTCTTGTCCCAGACCGGCTTCTTCGCCATCAGCGTGTCCGCGGCGAGCTTCATCACCGGCGTCTTCTTCGGGTCCTGGCCGAGGAAGAAGCGGCAGAAGAGGCCGACAGCCGTGAGCGCCTCGCCCCGGTCGATCGGGAAGCGGGTCGCGTGGTCGCCGGGGTGACGTGAGGACTGCTCGCCCTTCTTCGTGTAGCCGCAGCGACCGCTGGCCTGGTCGGTCAGCTCGTCGAGGAAGTTCTCGCAGATCTTCAGCGCCTGGGCGTTCACGTCCAGCTTGAAGTCCTTGGCGGACTTGTAGGCCATGATGCACCAGCCGGTGACCGAGATGTCATTGTCGTTGTCCCGAGGCTGGTAGCGCCAGCAGGCGTACGGGTTGCGGTGG
>CAYYAQ010000223.1:0-6309 GCA_964469555.1 uncultured candidatus Brocadiaceae bacterium
TTGTAGCGACAGAGCGTCCACGCGCAGTCACCCCACATGTCGTTCTTCTGCTTCGCGGCAGAGGTCGGGCGAACGTAGACCGTCTGCTTGCTGTTTCTGTGTGCCTCCTGCGGCGCGCGGAACTGGAATCCGGCGTGGTGCCCATCGCCGTTCAACCGCACGGGATGCGAGCCGATCGCTTCGAGAGTGACGGAGAAATCAAGGATGGTCTTGTCGTCACCGCAGCAGTAGGTGCGAACACGTCGTCGTTCTCTCACGACGGTTGTTTCCGCTCCGTCGATCCAGTGGTTGATCGAGATCACTTCGTGGAACACCCCGCCCTTGGACCGGGTTGGTACGAACTTCTGGTGGCGGATGGTCACGCCCTTGCAGTGCCAGAAGTCGGCTTTGTGCTTGCCGCCTTCTCCGTAGCTCACGCGGTTCCAGCCGAGGAAGATCCCGCGGTGGTGGGTGTACGTGCCTCCCGGCCCCTTGGTGATCAGGTGGGAGCCGGTGAGGTCGTAGACGTGGAGGAACGGCTTGTAGGTCTGGTTGGGCCGCTTGGGATCGTAGGCGGTCACGTGGCGATGGACCTTGCGACCTCGGATCGACAACTCAGTGAAACCCGCGCTCTCCGGCGTTTCGAGTTTCCATCCACTCGTCGCTTCGCCGGCTTCGAGCTCGAGCGTCACATCACTCTTCTGACCGGCGGCGAGGGCCGCGGTCAACCAATGAACGCGGACGAGGTCCTCGCTTCCCAAAACGAGCTCGACCTGCGCGGGAAATACAGCGTTGCCGATGCGCGCCGTGCACCGGATACCGTTCTTTCCAGCGGCTTCCAGGATGGCGTGGGCAGGTTTGATCGTCGCGACCGTCGGGGTCGAGTGGCGCAGGTATTTGCCTGCAGCGACGCGGACCTTCACCTTTTGAGGGGACGCGGCGAGGGGCGCGAAGGAGACGAGGACTACGAGTAGGGTACGGTGCATGGAAGGGTCTCCGGGTACGGCATCGTAGCGGATCTGTTTCGTCAGCCGAGAACGTCGGACTCGGAAACGAAGTGCGAGCGGGTCCCCGTGAGCCAATTACGGTACTCGACAGTGATCTCGCCGCCGCTGTCGAGGAGCACCTGGCACGGGCGGTAGAACAACGAGAAGAGCAGGCGCGCGCGGAAGAAGCGCAGCTTGTACTCCGCGATCTCGCGTATGCGGTCGACGTGTTCGCGGACGGGGCCGGAGGGCCCGCCCGTCGCCGTGATCTGCACGGGTCCCCAGCGGGAGGGGAACACCGAGATCCACAGGGATCCCTCGCGAATCAGGCAACCGAGGCGCGTGTGCACGATCCCGAATTCGAGCAGTGGTTGCGCGCTGCGCAGCTGGTCTGCCGTCGACGGCGTCACGGGCGCAACTCGATCCCATTGCGGCGTGAGAATCGCGATGGCACTTTCTGCGGTGTCCTTCGCCGAGATGGCCTCGGCGAGCACTCGTCCGATCGGGTGGTAGGACGCTTCGAACTCCGGCACTGCCTCCGACTCGACCCATTCGACTGCCACGAAACCGCGGTGGGACGCGACTCGCTCCCGCGTGGCAGGATCCTCCAAGCGCGACATGAGATCGGGTCCATCGGGGTGGGGTTGATCTGACGCGATCACCCGAAAGGACTGGCCGCCGTGGTCGAATCGGAATCGAACGGCGATTGGATGTTCTCCGCCCTTCGGTTCCGGCTCAGGAACAATGCCGAGCGAAGCGTCACACAAGCGGCGGACCGCCTCGTGCGGGGAGGGTAGTGGGTCTGCGAGGATGACGACGAGGGCGAGGTGCACAGCGGTGCGGATGCTATCGATCGGACTGGTGGACGCTCAGAACCCTTGCGATTAGTTTGCGCCCAGTGGCGGCCCCCAGAGTTCGCTCGTTCGCGATGATCGCGTGTTTGGCGTTCGCATTGCCGGATGGCGCGAAGGAACAGCTCATCGACACGAAGACGGTACGTTGGGTGCGGAAAGCGCACGCGAAACGGGATTTGCAGCCGGCCACGGTCGAAGAGCGCGCGAAGATCAAGTAGTGACGTGTTACCGGGTCGCGGCCACGCGGCTATTCGCCTTGCTGTTTTTGCAGCCCAGGAGCGGGACCGCACACCGGAACCGCTCGAAGATCTTTCTCAGCTCGGGGCCGGACCGTGGTGACGCGTGGACGAGCCGTGGGTACGCAGGTGCGAGAATGCCTACCCAAGCGGGGAGTGTGATCCGTCGAGCAGCGTGGAATCCGAGGGTGGTTTCCAGGCGCGCAATCTGTCAACCAACCCGCGCGGCTTGTTTCGAAGAGGGCGTCGCTGCGCTCCGGTCCCAATTCTCCGGAGCGTCGGGAAGCGGCCGCTACTCTCCCTTCGGGATGATCCACACGTTTCGGTAACTGACCGGGTTGCCGTGATCTTGCAACAGGATCGGTCCCGCGGTGGGGCCTTCCTTCTTGCCAGCGCCGGTCTTGTTGGGGATCTCGACGTCGTCGTGCACCATCACGTCGTTGTGGATCAACGTGATCCGGGCGTTCGTGGTCTTCTTGCCGTCTTTGTCGAAGCGCGCCGCCGTGAACCAGATGTCGTACGCCTGCCACTCGCCGGGCTTCCGGCACACGTTCGCGTCTGGCTTCCGCCGCCGGTAGAGCGCGGCGCAACCGCTCTTCGACGGATCGAGGCCGTGCGAGTCGAGGATCTGCACTTCGTATCGACGGTGGATGTAGACGCCGCTGTTGCCGCGGCCCTGGCCCTTCTTGTCGGGCATGCTCGGCGTGCGGAACTCGAGGTGCATCTGGAAGTCGCGGAACTTCCGCGTGGTGACGATACTGCCGCCGCTCTTGGCCACGGTCATGACGCCGTTCTCGACCCGGAACCCCGCCGGTTTCTTGCCATTGGCGTGCTGCCAGTGGTTCAGGCTCTTGCCGTCGAACAGGACGATCGCGTCCTTCGGGGCTTTCGCGAGGGTGCGCTCGCTGCGCATCGCCCAGCGGATGCCGGAGGTCAGGTGCTTCATGAAGCGCCGGTCGACCCAGAGCTTGTCGCGGTGGCCGAGGGCTGTGTAGAACACGCGGCCCTTGCCGTAGTCGCGAGACCACGCATTTGCGTAGTATTTCGTCTTCTTGTGCATGCCCCTTCCGATGTCCTTCATCTCGGGGTCGAGGCGGAGCAGGACGTTCACCTTGTCCTTGTCGAAGTTCCGGAACTGGTAGATCTCGTCGGCGATATTGAAAGCGTCACCGAGAAGAGCCGTCGCAGGGTGGGTCTTGTCGACGACGAGGATGCGGACCTCTTGATTCCACGGGTGGCCGCGGAAGTAACCGCCGATCATCTCTCCGTACTTGGCGTTCTTGTAGAAGGTATCCGTGGCGCAGTGGATGCCGACGAATCCGCCACCGTTCTCGATGAACTCGAAGAAGGCCTTCATCCCGGCGTCGGGTATCTTCAGTTCGCCAGTGGTGTAGAAGATCACTGCCGCGTAGTTCTTCAGGTTGTCCGCGTTGATGTCGTTGCAGTCCTGGGTACAGTCGACCTGGAACTGGGGAGCTGCGAACTTGCGGAGGTTGTGCTCGGCCCACGCCATCTTGCCGCGTTGCACGCGCTTGACGACGCCGTGGGTGTAGCCTGCGGACTTGGTCAGGAAGAGCACCTTCGTTTGTGCGGCGATGGGCGCGACGAGGACGGAGAGGGTGGTGAGGATCAGTGTTTTTGTGTGCATGGCATCTCCGGTCGGCGGACATTCTGGCGTAGCACGCGCGAGAGAGCCAAGGCGCTGTTTAGATTCCGCTTCGACACGGCAAAATCACTGGCCGAAGTCGCGGCGACGCGATCGATGTCGTAGGCTCCCCGCGCCGATGCAAGCCGACAATCCAGAACAAGAAGACAAAGCCAGCGCCGACCTCAACGCTATTCGAGAAGCAAAGCAGCGCGGTCCACTCGCGACCCTGCGGGTGTTCATGAAGTTGTCGGGACCCGGATGGTTGCAGAGCGCGATCACGCTGGGTGGTGGTTCTCTCGCGGCCAGTCTCTATCTCGGCGTACTCGCCGGCGTGTCGATGCTCTGGCTCCAGCCGCTCGCGATGGTGATGGGGATCGTGATGCTGAGCGCGATCGCCTACGTCGCGCTCTCTACGGGCGAGCGACCGTTCGGTGCGATCAACAAACACATCAACCCGGTGCTGGGTTGGAGTTGGGCCATCGCGACGTTGATGGCGAATATGGTGTGGGCGTTGCCGCAGTTCTCACTCGCGACGGGCGTAGCGCAACAGAACCTCGCGCCGGGTCTGCTCGGCAAGGAGGACAGTACGCTCGGCGACATGGGCGGGAAGATCGTGATCGTGGCCGCCATCCTCGCCGCGACCATCTTCGTGACGTGGTCCTATGGCAAGGGGAGTCGCGGCGTACGCATCTACGAGCGAATGCTCAAGATCGTGGTCGCCGCGATCGTGGCGTGCTTCGTCGGCGTGGTCGTCCGACTGGGATTCTCGGAGGAAGGGTTGGCCTGGGGAGACATCTTCGCTGGGTTCATCCCCGACCTTGGTTCCTTCAACCGACCCGCCGAAGCGTTCGGCGCGAGTCTTGACGCGGTGAGTGGCGCGAGTCGCACCTACTGGACCGAGACCATCGTGGGCATGCAACGAGACGTGATGATCAGCGCGGCGGCGACTGCGGTCGGGATCAACATGACGTTCTTGCTGCCCTACACCCTGCTCGCCAGAGGCTGGGGGAAGGAGTTCCGTGGGCTCGCCCGATTCGACCTGGCGACGGGCATGTTGATCCCGTTCCTGCTGGCGACGAGCTGCGTGGTGATCGCGTCGGCGAGCCGCTTCCACGCCCAAACCGTTCCGGGACTCGTCGCGGAGGACAGCGAGGCATCGGATGAAGCTCGCGACGCCCTCAAGAAGAACTACCACGAGTTGCTGCAAGGGGCGCTGAAGGAGCAGATCGGCAAGAAGGCGTTCGAGGACCTCGTCGGCAAGACGAAGGAAGAGAAGGCCGCGAACGTGAAATCCGTGGTCGCGAGGTTGGAGCAGATGACGGTCGAGGAGCGTCGTGTCGCCGCGATGCTCGTCAAGCGTGACGCATTCGACCTCGCGCAGTCTCTGCGTCCGCTCACCGGTGACGTGTTCGCGAACATCCTGTTCGGGCTCGGCGTGCTCGGCATGGCGCTCTCCACGATCACAGTACTGATGTTGATCTCGGGTTTCGTCATCTGCGAAATGCTGGGGATACCGCCCGAGGGCAAGGCGCTGAGGTACGGAGCCCTGGCTGCGACAACGGGCGCGCTCGGACCGTTCTTCTGGAAAGAAGCGTCGTTCTACCTCGCGGTCCCGACGTCCGTCTTCGGAATGATGTTGCTGCCGATCGCGTACTGGACGTTCTTCATCATGATGAACAGCAAGCGGCTCCTCGGCGACTCGATGCCCCGCGGGAATTCTCGCATCGTATGGAACGTCTTGATGCTCACCGCTGCCGGGCTCGCGACGGTGGCGAGTGTATGGAGTGTTTGGAACAAGGCGGAAGTCGTCGGGATCAGCTTCATGGGCGGGTTGCTCGCCCTCGCCGTGATCGAGCACTTCGTGCGGAAACCTCGGATGTAGCGATCTATGCGCAGGCTCCACACCGCGCGGTTGACACTCAGCCGGTCGCGGCGCAGCAAGTGCGACCGATCGACGAGCTGTTACGAGGCTCGCTGCTGATCTGCGGGGGCGGAGGGCTGTCGAAGGAGATCTACGATCGGTTCGTGCGGCTGGAGGGCGGCGAGGCGGCGGGCTGGTAGCGCAGGTCCGTGAGGACGAGTCGCTGATAGATGCGGCGTTTCTGGGTCAGCGTGCGACCGTCATCCTGCCACAATCGGAACGACACCAGTGCCAGGCGGAACTCGTGCTCCAGATCCTCGGGATGCCAGAACCCTGGCAGCGCGTGGATCATCACTGCGTTGTGCGACAGTATGAGCAGTTGCACGTTCTTGCCGCCGGATCCACCGATTCCGATGCCACTCTTATCGGATGGCAGGAGCGTGTTCGAGGGCGAGCCTCGGCGTTGCGGTGGGCGAGCGATCGGTGCCCGGGGGGTGTTTGCCCGGAGGCCCCGGGCGTGGGGGGGCGGGTCATTCGGCCGGGGTGCGATCTGCGGCGAAACCGTCCCGCTCCTCGATCCCGCTGTCCCCTCAAGAAGTCAGTGGGAAGGTCCGTACAGCGAGGCGGGCTGCCCTGAGGGACAGCCCGCCGATTCCCCAGTGGGGGGGAGAGTGGGAGAGGCTAGTCGCCCTTCTTGGTGGTTGCCTTCTTTCGAGGGGTAACCAGCGGTGCCCAAAGCTTGGTT
>CAYYAQ010000224.1:0-6300 GCA_964469555.1 uncultured candidatus Brocadiaceae bacterium
CGACTTCGACATGACGATCGCTGCTCCCGACATGATGAAGTTCGTCGGCAAGCTCGGTCGCGTGCTCGGCCCCTCCGGCAAGATGCCGTCGCCGAAGGCCGGCACTGTCACGCCGAACGTCGGGGAGGCAGTCCGCGAGTTCAAAGGCGGCAAGATCGAGTTCCGAACCGACTCCGGTGCCAGCGTGCACGCGGCAGTCGGCCGGCGTTCGTTCTCGGCCGATGACCTCGCCGCGAACATCTCAGCATTCGTTGCTCACATCCGTGGATTGAAGCCAGCCCAAGCCAAGGGCAACTTCATTCGTCGGGTCTGCGTCAGCACCTCGATGGGCCCCGGTGTTCAGGTCGCCCTGGACGCCTCGAAGGAAGGCTAAGTCATGCCGAACATCGTCAACAAGTACCTGCTCAACCAGCTCGAGGAAGACTTCAAGACCATGGGATCATGCGTGGTCCTGAAGTTCGACCGGTTGCCCGTCGAGCTCACGAACGAGATCCGCACGGAACTGCGCGAAGCCGGAGTCGACTACCGCGTCGTGAAGAACCGTCTCGCGATCAGGGCCTTCGATAGCATCGGCCTCGATCTGTCCGAGGCGTTCTCCGGTAAGTGCGGCATCATCATGGCGGAGGAGGAGAGGGCCATCTCGGCCGCCAAGCTCGTCCGCGAGTTCGCTCTCAAGGCCCGCAAGGCCCTCCAGATCCAGAAGCCGCCGTTGATCGTCACCGGTGGCGTCATCGAGGGCGAGGCCATCACCGGCGCCGCCGCCGCGACCATCGCCGACATGCCGGACAAGGACACCGTCCGTTCCATGTTGCTGTCCTGCATCCAGGGGCCGAGCCGCAGCATCGCGGCCTGCCTCAATGCCCTCCCCGAAGGGATCGCCCGCGCTACGCAGGCCCACGTCGACAAGGGCGAGGACTCCTAGAGTCTCCGCCACCCTCCCCGTACACCTACATTTGAATCACCCACTACCTGGAGCATTTCCACGATGTCTGAAGAAGCCGCAACCATCGAACTCCCCGACGATCTCCAAGAGATCTTCACCAAGCTGGACGCGTTGTCGCTCGGCAAGGCCGCCGAGCTGGTCAAGGCCATGGAGGAACGCTGGGGCGTATCCGCCGCAGCCCCCGCTGCCGTAGCCGTAGCCGCTGGCCCCGCCGCCGCCGAGGAAGAGGAGAAGACCGCCTTCGACGTCATCCTCAAAGCCGCTGGGGGCCAGAAGATCCAAGTGATCAAGGCCGTCCGCGAGATCACCGGTCTGGGCCTCAAGGAGGCCAAGGCCCTGGTCGACGAAGCGCCCAAGCCTGTCAAGGAAGGCGCCTCGAAGGACGACGCCGAGGAGATCAAGAAGAAGCTCACCGACGCCGGCGCCGACGTCGAGATCGCCTAGGCCTGGCCCTCGATTGCACCCCAGCCCTGGTATCTCGAGAACTCGAGCGGCCCTGCTGTCAAGAAAAGACTTGCAGCAGGGTGGGCCCATGGCTGTACTTGTTTTGTTGCGGATGGTTCGGTATTTGCTGATGGCTATGGTCAGGCGGTGGGAGGACCCCCGCCTCGTCGCGGTCGCCAACTGAGCACGCTAATCATCTCCCTGCGCACCCCCCCTTCGGCCCCGATCGGGCTCGATGCCCCCCGACCGGGCTAGGACTGAGAGAGACTAGAGAATGGAGACCGTAGTCTACGGCCGCAAACAAGATGTTGCGGAGATCCCCAACCTCGTCGAGATGCAGACCCAGTCGTACCGCGACTTCCTGCAACCCGACACCGCGCCCACGAAGCGAAAGGAACACGGCCTAGAGGCCCTGCTCCGCGAGGTCTTCCCGATCTACTCGTACGACAAGACTCTTTGTCTCGAGTACATCAGCTACGAACTCGGTCGCCCGCGCTACACCCCGGAGGAGTGCCGCAAGCTGCGGATGACCTTCGGCTACCCGTTCAAGATCCGGGTGCGACTCCAAAAGCCGGAGCCCGTCGAGGAAGAGATCTACCTCGGCGAGATCCCGGTGATGATCGGTGGGGGAGAGTTCATCATCAACGGCTCCGAGCGGGTCACGGTGTGCCAGATGCACCGTTCGCCCGGCGTGGACTTCTCGGTGGAGATCCACACCGGTGACAAGAAGCTGCACTCGTGTTGGGTGATTCCTGAGAGGGGCAGCTGGATCGAGCTCAACGTCACGAAGAAGGATGCCTGCGCGGTCCGCATCGACCAGTCGGGCAAGTTCTCCGCGACGACGCTTCTCCGCGCGATGGACGCGAAGTTCTCCACCGATGCCGCGATCATCGAGGAGTTCTACGACGTCAAGAAGATCACCCGCAAGAAGTCGGATCCGGTGGCGAAGTTCGCCAAGTCGATCACCGGCGCCTACGCGGTCGGCGACGTCGTCGCCGAGGAACAGGATGAGCCCTTCGTCAAGAGCGGTGAGGAGATCACCGAAGAAGCGGCCTTGGCGATCGCCGAGAGCGGCCTCAAGGAGATCCGCGTCCTGTTCGACGTCGAGGACTTCCTGATCCTGAACTCGTTGCGCGAAGACGTCACGTCCAGCCACGAGGAGGCCCTGCTGAGGATCTACAACCGGCTGCGCCCGGGCAACCCCCCGCAGCTGGAGAAGGCCCGCGAACTCTTCCAGGAGAAGTTCTTCGACGCCACGCGCTACCGCCTCGGCAAGGTCGGGCGCTTCCGGCTCAACCGCAAGTTCGGCCAGGACATGACCGGCGGCGAGATGACGCTGCAGCCGGTCGACTACGTGCTGGCGATGAATTACATCCTCGATCTTCGCGACGGCAACGGCGAGGTCGACGACATCGATCACCTCGGCAACCGCCGCGTGCGCACGATCCTCGAGCTGGCGAGCGACGAGTTCCGCAAGGGCCTCCTCAAGCTTCGCCGGACCGCTCAGGAGCGCATGAACCTCGAGAACGTCGAGACTGTCACGCCTCGCAACCTGATCAACTCGAAGACGTTCTCCTCGGCGATCGACTACTTCTTCGGTCGCGGCGAGCTGTCGCAGGTGGTCGACCAGACGAACCCGCTGTCCCAGCTCACCCACGAGCGGCGTCTGTCCGCGCTCGGCCCCGGTGGCCTGAACCGGAAGCGCGCGGGCTTCGAGGTCCGCGACGTGCACCTGTCGCACTACGGTCGGCTCTGCCCGATCGAGACGCCGGAAGGGACGAACATCGGGCTGATCTCCAGCCTCTCGATCTACGCGTCGCTGGACGAGTACGGGTTCCTCACCTGCCCCTACCGCGTCGTGAAGAACGGCAAGGTCACGGGTGAGGTTGCGAACCTGCGGGCGGACCAGGAGCACAACTCAGTCCTCGCCCCCGCGGACACGGTCATCGACGACAAGTCGAAGGTCGTGCCCGACGAGGATGGCAAGATCATCGCCCGCATCAAGGGCGATCCGATGCGCGTCGAGGTCAAGAAGATCGACTACATGGACGTCAGTCCGAAGCAGATCGTCGGCGTGTCCGCGGCGCTGATTCCGTTCCTGGAACACGACGATGCGAACCGCGCACTGATGGGATCGAACATGCAGAGGCAGGCGGTGCCGCTCCTCATGTCGGAGGCGCCGCTCGTCGGCACTGGCATGGAAGAGATCGTCGCTGCCAACTCCAGCATGGTCGTGCGGGCCCACGCGGCCGGCGCGGTGACATTCGCCGACGCCTCGAAGATCGTGGTCGACGACCGCGACACGTACAGGCTCCGCAAGTTCGAGGGTCTCAACGAGCGCACCTGTCTGAACCAGACTCCGCTCGTCGCCCCGGGTGACAAGGTGAAGACGGGCGAGGTCATCGCCGACGGCGCCGCGACCGATCACGGTGTGCTCGCGCTCGGCAAGAACCTCACCGTCGCCTTCATGCCGTGGGACGGCTACAACTACGAGGACGCGATCCTGCTCAGCGAAACCCTCGTGAAGGACGACGTCTACACCTCGATCCACATCGACGAGTACGACATCGAGATTCGCGAGACGAAGCTCGGCAGCGAAGAGTTCACCCGCGACATCCCGAACGTCGCCGAGCGCGCGCTGCGCAACCTCGACGAGAACGGAATCGTTCAGGTCGGCACGCGTGTCGTGAAGGGTGACATCCTGGTCGGCAAGGTCGCGCCCAAGAGCAAGAGCGAGCTCACGCCGGAGGAGAAGTTGCTGCACGCGATCTTTGGTCGGGCCGGCGAGGATGTGAAGAACGCGTCCCTCGAGGTGCCGACTGGCGTGGCAGGCATCGTGATCGCCGCAGAGAAGTTCTCCCGCAAGGTCAACCTGACGGAGAACGAGCGCGCCCGCAACCTCGAGCGGATCAAGAACGCTGAGTTCGAGTTCCTTCGCGAATACCGTCAGGCAACCCGCGGTCTCGTCAACGAGGCGGCGAGGATTCTCGGTGGCCCTGTTACGGGACCCGACGACAAGACCGAACTCAAGGTCACCGACGAGATGCTCATTCTCGACATGCGCGCGATCCGTGATGCGGTGCGCGCCCGCGCCGAGAACGAGATCACGAAGATCAAGTCGGAGCTGACGAACGTCGTCCAGAGCTTCGCCGACAAGATCGAAGCTGTCGAGACCGAGAAGAACAAGCTCGTCAACCGCCTGTCTCGCGGTGATGAGTTGCCTACCGGCGTCCTCGAGATGGTCAAGGTGTACGTCGCGACGAAGCGGCGCATCTCGGTGGGGGACAAGATGGCCGGTCGCCACGGCAACAAGGGCGTGATCTCCAAGATTCTGCCCGTCGAAGACATGCCGTTCCTCGAAGACGGCACGCCGGTCGACATCGTCCTCAACCCGCTGGGCGTGCCGAGCCGCATGAACGTCGGCCAGATCCTCGAGACCCACCTCGGTTGGGCCGCGTTTCATCTCGGCATCCGCGCGATTACGCCGGTGTTCGGCGGGGCGAGAGAATCCGACATCGAAGACGCCCTCACGCGAGCCGGTCTCGCCACGGACGGCAAGTCGAAGCTCTTCGACGGTCGGACTGGCGAAGCGTTCCACCAGCGTGTCACCGTGGGCAAGCTCTACATGCTGAAGCTGCACCACTTGGTCGACGACAAGGTGCACGCCCGTGCGACGGGGCCGTACTCCCTCATCACCCAGCAGCCTCTCGGCGGCAAGGCGCGCTTCGGCGGCCAACGGTTCGGCGAGATGGAAGTGTGGGCGCTCGAGGCGTACGGCGCAGCTCACATCCTTCAGGAACTCCTCACGGTCAAGTCTGACGACGTCGACGGTCGGACCAAGATCTACGAGGCCATGGTCAAGAACGAGAACATCCTCGAGCCTGGCACGCCGGTTTCCTTCGGCGTGCTGTGTAACGAGATCAAGGGTCTGGGGCTCAACATCGAGCTTCAGAAACGCGGTTCGGCCGATGCCGTACTCGGCGCCGCCGCGGAATAGACGCGTCGCGTTTTTTCATACACAACCCATCCCCAAGCAGGTAGCCACACGATGGTCGAAACCATCTACGACAAGATCAACGACTACGCTTCCGTGACGATTCGTCTGGCCTCGCCCGAAGACATTCGGTCGTGGTCGTTCGGAGAAGTCAAGAAGCCCGAGACCATCAACTACCGGACGTACCGTTCGGAACGCGATGGTCTGTTCTGCGAACGCATCTTCGGTCCCGAGAAGGACTGGGAGTGCGCTTGCGGAAAGTACAAGGGCATCAAGCACAAGGGCATCATCTGCGACAAGTGCGGCGTGATGATCACGCACAGTCGCGTGCGCCGGAAGCGCATGGGCCACATCAACCTGGCAGCGCCGGTCGCGCACATCTGGTTCTTCAAGGCCATGCCGTCCCGCCTCGGCACGCTGCTCGGCATGAAGACGTCGAGCCTCGAGCGGGTGATCTACTTCCAGGACTACGTGGTCGTCGAAGCCGGCGACACGCCGCTCGAGGAGCGTCAGCTTCTCAGCGAGGACGAGTACCGCCAGAACCGTCAGAAGTTCGGCAACAGCTTCCAGGCCGGCATGGGCGCCGAGTCCGTCCGCCAGT
Source organism: uncultured candidatus Brocadiaceae bacterium (assembly GCA_964469555.1). GTDB lineage: Bacteria > Planctomycetota > UBA1135 > UBA1135 > UBA2386 > CAYYAQ01. The sequence goes on from CAYYAQ010000224.1 coordinate 5,983, forward strand.
TGCTGAACAAGCTGCACCTCGAAGAGCTGTCCGACTCGTTGCGCGAGGACCTCACGCAGACTGAGTCCAAGCAGAAGATCAAGGACATCATCAAGCGGCTGAAGACCGTCGAGATGCTGCGCGACTCCGGCAACGGCTCCGACTGGATGATCCTCGAGGTTATCCCGGTCATCCCGCCGGATCTTCGCCCGCTCGTGTTGCTCGACTCGGGCAACTTCGCGACGTCCGATCTGAATGATCTGTACCGCCGGCTGATCAACCGCAACAACCGCCTGAAGAAGCTCCTCGACCTCAACGCCCCCGAGGTCATCATCCGCA
>CAYYAQ010000225.1:0-848 GCA_964469555.1 uncultured candidatus Brocadiaceae bacterium
ATCAGAGTGCCTACCCCTTCGTACAGCCATTGCTTCGCGAGACGTTCGATCTCGCCGCGGACCCGTTTCTCCTCGTCGGTCAGGAAACGGTGCGCTTCTTCCTTCAGGACCGACACGGACCGATCCTTGAGGCGGCTGAGTTCCCGGCTGCCGAGCCACGCCAGCAGACCCAGGGGGATCAGCAGTGTCAGTAACAGCGGCAGATGCTTGAGGAGTGCGCGCACGATGTCGTGGACGGCAGATCGCGCCGACCGGACGCGGAGCCATTCGATGAGAATACCGCGTTATCTACAGTGTCGTCTCGTGCTCGGTTGAAAACCCCCCTCCTGAGCGATGCAATAGCAACATGACAGTACCCGAGGCGCTGCGGGACCCGAAACTGCGGCGATTTCGGCTGCGTCGGCATCGTCTGCACTGCGCCGGCGGCGAACTGTCCGTGGTAGCGCCGGCCCGTGGAGACGACCTCCTCGAGGGGGGGGGCGCCCTCGAGTGCCTGCGTCGCAACCAGATTCCCTACTGGGCTGACGTCTGGCCGGCCTCTGTAGGCATGGCACGGCACTTGATGCGCGGCCCCGAACTCGTCGGACAGTCCTTCATGGATCTGGGCTGTGGGATCGGGCTCGCCGGGCTGGCCGCCGCGATGAAGGGTGCTTCGGTCCACTTCATCGACAACGAACCGGATGCCCTTCACTTCGCGGCGTTCAACGCGCGTCAGCTCCCGGCGGAGCGGTTGAGCTTCCAGCAACTGGACTGGTTCGGCGAGACCGTGGACCGGGAATTCGACGGCGTGTTGCTCTCGGACGTGGCCTACGAGCAGCGCAATAACGAGCCGCACACCCGCCCTCTGC
>CAYYAQ010000225.1:858-6281 GCA_964469555.1 uncultured candidatus Brocadiaceae bacterium
CAGCGGCCTATGCGGAGTCCTGAGGGCTCCTCGACGAGCCACTCACCCGCCATCTGCGCCGGTGCGTAGCGGATTCAGGCTTCGGGCTTGTCGCTGATCCGTACCGCGCGGCGACGGATGATTTTCTCAAGTTGTTGACGCCGGAGTTCAGTGTGAATACTTCAGCGGGTGACACGTCTTTTCGCGGCGACAGGATCGAACTCCGATTGGCTACGATTCGCCGCGCCGCCACCCGCCCATGACCGTCCAACTCCGCGACCTCACAATCCAATACGGACGCTTCGTCGCGGTCAAAGGGGTCACCGCGGAGTTTCCCCGGGGCTCGGTCGGGCTGTTGGGTCGCAACGGGGCTGGCAAGAGTTCGGTTCTAAAGGCACTGCTCGGGCTGCTGTGGCCCACGGGTGGCCAGATGCAGATCCTGGATCTTCCGGAGAACACGGACCCCGCCGAGATCCGGCGGGTCGTCGGCTACATGCCCGAGCGCGAATCGCACATCCCCCTCCTGAACGGTTACGAGACCGTTCGCCTCGCCGCGGAATTGACGGGGTTGCCGCGACTGGCAGCGGCGCGCCGCGCGCACGAGGTGCTGTATTTCGCCGGGCTGGACGAGCAGCGCTATCGGCCCGTGTCGGGCTACTCGACCGGAATGAAGCAGAAGGTCAAGCTCGCCGCGGCCCTGGTGCACGATCCGCAGGTGCTGTTCCTCGACGAGCCGACCAACGGACTCGATCCGGCTGGTCGCCGAGACATGTTGCGGTTGATCCAGGATCTGACGACGAAGTTCGGCAAGTCGATCATCCTGTCCTCGCACATCTTGTCGGACGTCGAGCAGGTCTGTGAGCACGTCGTGCTGATGGAGGAAGGCGAGGTGCTGACGCAGGGCTCGGTGAAGGAGTTGACCAGCTACAACACGCGGATCATCCACCTCGTTGTCGGGGGCGATACCGACGCGGTATGTGAGGCCTTGCGACCGCTCGCCGTCCAGCCTGTCGAGGCTCAGGAGATGAGCCGCTACCAGGTGACCGTCGCCGAAGACATGGAAACAGAACGCCTGTTCGCAGCCGTCCGCGATGCAGGTGGCGTCGTGAGGGAGTTCCGCGAGCACCGCCGCACTCTCGAGGAGGTCTTCCTGTCCGCGGTGCGCACGGCCGAACGCCAGGACGGCTCGACGGACCCAGCGGGGGGCGGGGCATGACGATCTTCGATACCGGGTACAGCGCGTTTCAGTACGAGCCGGTCAGTCCTTTGGCCCGGATCTGGTCGCTCGCGCGGATGGAATTCGGCAAGATCTTCAGGTCGAAGAAGGGACTCGTCCTGTTCATCCTCAGCGTGGTGTACGTGATGGTGCTGCTCGTACTGACGTTCCTCAACCTCGGGCCCAACTCGGAGCAATTCTCGGAGATCGGGAGACAGTTGAGCCCGCGGTTGTCACCATTCACCCGCGAGTTCTATCTAGGCTACAGCACGGATGCCTTCGGGTTCATCTGCTTCGTGTTGCTGACGACCATCGTCAGTGTGCGAGCGATCGTAGCCGACAAGGCGGTCAACGCTCTCGAGATCTACTGGACGCGCGGCATCTCTCCGTGGGGCTATTTCCTCGGCAAGTGGATCGGCTCGTTCTTGCTGCTCGTCGTCGTGTACGTCGCTGGACCGCTCGTGGTGTGGCTCTACGGCCTGTTGTCGGCGCCGGACGTGACGTTCATGCAGGAGACGGTCAAGTTCGTTCCCTCGGTGATCCTCGCGCTCCTGATCAAGTGCGCCGTGCTTTCGTTTCTCGCGGTGGGATTCTCCGGTTTGAGTTCCTCGCCAAACATCGCCATGTTCATGTGGTTGATCGGGATCCTCGGTTCCCGCGCTCTCGTGACCATCCTCAAGGGATTTGCGCGACGCCACCGGGGAAACCACCCCGAGATCGTGCAGGACGGTCCCGACTGGTACGACGCGCTCTGCCCCTGGGATGCCATGGTGCGGATCGAAGAGCACGTCGTGGGGATCACGAGTGTCTCTGACTACAACGTCTGGATCGCGTGGGCATCCCTGGGTGCGTTGAGCGTCGTTCTGCTCGTCCTTCTGCGGCGAAACCTCCGGACGACGGAGGTGATGGCATGACCGCAATACCGCAAGGCGGTGCGAGCCTCGAGTTCCTCCTCACGAGCAAGTGGTACGGCCAGATTTCGGCGCTCACGGACGTGTCGGTGCGCTTCACTCCGGGAGTGACTGGACTGGTTGGCCAGAACGGCGCTGGCAAGTCGACCATGATGAAGCTCGCCTGCGGCCTGCTGCGACCGAGCTTTGGCGAGGTATTCCTCAACGGCGAACCGCCCACCTTTCCGAGAGCGAGACAGTCGCTCGGCTACTGCTCGGACATCGACAACTACTACGAGCATCAATCCGGCTTCGTCTTCGTGGCGTGGATGCTGCGGCTCTCCGGCGCGAGTGGCCGCGAGGCACGGAGCAAGGCCGGGTCCCTGCTGGACGAGTTGGGACTCGGCGACGCGATGCACCGCAAGATCGGTGGCTACAGCAAGGGCATGCGGCAGCGAGTCAAGCTCGCCGTGGCTCTGGGCCACGATCCCAATGTCCTGTTGATGGACGAGCCGCTGACCGGTCTCGATCCCGTGGCCCGTCAGGAGATGGCCGAGTTGATGCGGAAGTTGGGTGACGCCGGCGCAGTCGTCGTGGTCAGTAGCCACGTCCTGCACGAACTCCAGACCATCGCCGACCAGATCGTCTTGGTTCATCAGGGCCGCAAGCTCGCCGAGGGGACGGTCGGCGAAATCCGTGAGAAGATCGACGACAGGCCACGGCGCGTGCACCTCGCGACGGCGCAGCCGCGCGAACTCGCCGCCCGCCTGTTCAATCAGCCGGAGATCACGACCGTCACGATCACGCACGGTGGCGTCGAGATCGCGACGGAAGCTGGGCATGGCGTGGACGGATTCCTCACCGGGCTCGGCGCCGACGGCCTGATCCAGGAGGTCGTGCCGCTCGACGACAGTCTCGAGTCCGTGTTCGGGTATTTGGTGAACTGATGCCACGATTCTTCGAAGTCGCCCGACAGACGTTCCTGCTCCAGGTCCGGGGCAAGGTCTTTCTGATCCTCACCGTGCTGAGCGTGCTCTTCTCGTGCATCTTCCTGGTGATACCGCCTGACGCGAGCGCGGTCTCTGGCAACGAGTTGTTCGAAATGGTCGCGTACGGATCAGCGTTCACCGCGTTGCTTCCGTTCATCACGCTGTTCTTGGCGTCGCAGGCTATCGGCGGCGATATCGATGACCGGACGAGCGTCTACCTGTTCACGCGACCGATCAGCCGCCTCTCGCTCCTGGTCGGCAAGTGGCTGGCCGTGATCCTCCTCGCCGGCGTCTTCGTCACAATCGGCATGACGTCCTTGTTCGTCGTTATCGGGCTCGGCCCGCGCGAGTGGCAAGGCGGCGCCGAGCCGACGACGACGAACTATCTCGCCATGCTCCTCGCCGGATGGCTCGCGATCGTCGGTTACACCTCGGTCGGGTGCCTCTTCGCGGCGTTCTTCCGCCGCCCGATGCTCATCTCGGTTCTCTACATCTTCGTGGAGCAGTTCGCATCCCGGTTGCCTCCCCAGGTCGGGATCCACACGCTCACGGTCGCGTTCCCGACTCGGGTGTTCATGTACAAGAACATGGACGAATGCTGGGAGCTCGAGACCACGCTGCGTGGCGCGATGGATGCGTCGCGAGAGGAGCAGCGCATGTTGATGGAGGTCGAGCCGTTGACCGCCATCATCAAGATCATGCTCTTCACGATGATCCTCGCCGGCTTGATCTACTGCCGGCGAGAGTACGACTCGCGCCCCCGGGAGTAGGCGCCCCGCCTCAGAAACCTCTTCGCATTGTTCCCGTGTCCGAGTGGACGGGGCTCAGCGGCGGGGGAGAGACTTCAGGAACCCCGCGATCGACGCGTGGGGCGCGACCAGCGGGACGTCGTCCGCGTGGAATGTCGGTGGTGGCTTCTCGCCCTCGAGCGCCCAGGAGCCGAGGTGACGGCGCAGAAAATCCCCCGCCGATGGAGTGGCGTCGCCGGTAGGATCGCGCCTCCTTCCCGTCGTTATCCATGGACAAAGAGCACCGAACCCAGGCGCCGCCGCGCACCCGGATCCTGATCCAGCAGGTCTCATGGTTCAACAGGCTGAGGTTCGGCGCGGTGGCCGGCATGTCGCTGGTGACCACGGTCGCCTGGGGATCCGGTCTCCTCGAGGATCCGCTACCGATCTACATCCTCGCCGCGATGACCCTGACCTTCAATTTGCTCTACGTTTGGCGATTCGGCTATCTGCACACCTTCGCGTACCGAGGCGTGCGGCGTCACGCGAACCTGCAGATCGCCCTGGACATGCTGATCCTCACCGCCGTGCTCCATTTCAGCGGTGGGTGCACCAGTCCGTTTGCGTTCTTCTTCCTGTTCCACGCGTTCATCGCCGCCCAGATGGTGTCGGTGCGGGCAGGCCTCACCGTGGCGGTCACGTCGGTTGTGCTCGTCGGTGCTCTCGGGATCATGGAGTTGAGCGCGGCACTCCCGCCCGCCCGCGGCCTTCGTGTGTTGGATCTGCGTGAGCACGGTCCGATCGCTCTGTACTCCTGGCTCCTCGTCCTCGGGCTGACGCTCGTCATCTCGATCTACATCCTGTCGACTGTGTTGCGGCAGGTCCGGACCCGCGACGAAGAACTCCGCTGCCTGAACCTCCAGCTCGGGCAGAGCGAGAAGCTCGCTTCGGTCGGCACGCTGGCCGCCGGCGTCGCCCACGAGATCAACAACCCCGTCGGAGTGATCCGCAACAAGACCGAGATCCTGCGCTACCGCATTGGCGATGGCGACGCGCCGGAGGCGCTGCTCGGGGAGCTCGATTCCATCCAGAAGCACACGGCCCGGATTGGAGCGATCACGGAGGGACTGCTCACGTTCTCGAAGGAAGCGCCGTTCGAGCTGCGACCGCTGGACCTCAACCGCCTTGCCAAGGAAGCCGCGGACCTCGTCGAATCGCCGTATCACGAACGTCGGGTGAACCTGCAGATGCACACCACGCAGTGGCCGATCTGGGTCCTGGGGTCCGAGAACCACCTCCTCCAGGTGCTCGTCAACATCCTCCTCAACGCCCGGGACGCGTCGGAGCCCAAGTCCAACGTCTTCGTCACCGTGTCCGGCGAGGGGGGCCTGGCCTCACTGCGGATCCAGGACTCGGGCTGCGGGATCCCGGAGAAGTACCTCGCGAAGATCTTCGACCCGTTCTTCACCACGAAGGACGTCGACCGCGGGACTGGTCTGGGGCTAGCGATCAGCCACGGCATCGTGGAGCGGCACCAGGGAACGATCACCGTGCGCAGCGGGGTAGGGGAAGGGACGGTGTTCCAGGTGGACCTCCCCATCCAGGACTAAGACGAAGAGTG
>CAYYAQ010000226.1:0-6251 GCA_964469555.1 uncultured candidatus Brocadiaceae bacterium
GACGCGCCGACCGGAGGGCTTGTTGCCGACGGTGCGATCGCGGGTCTCCGAACTGCGACTCCTGCCGCTCCCGGACGAGACCATTCAGCGCACCCTCGCCGAGGATGGCGTCGCCGACCCGGCGGATTGGGAGTGGGCCACCACCCATGCGGAGGGTCGCCTGGGCTGGGCCCGCACGCTCCTGAATGGGGAACTTCGCCCGCTTTTTGCCCTCGTGGAAGGGTTTGTGCACGACGGTCGAGGTACCTCGGTGACCGTCGCCCGAGCCGCCTTGGAAGGGGTTTCGGGCCCGATTCCGACTCTTCAGCGGGCGTTGTTAGTACTGTGTATTCTTCGCACGATCCTCCGCAAAGAACTGTTGGCAACCCTTGCGGACGATTCTACAGGTCCATACGCTGCCGCGACTTCGGTTCAATGCACAACCCAGATCGAAAGCTTGTTCGACGCGGAGTCGGACCTGTCCTCGCGGATCCCGCCGGAACAGGTCCTGACCCACGCATTGGCATCGGTCGTGCCGTAGGCGAACGGGTAACAGGCGGACTCGACGCTGGGTGTGCAACGAGCCGGACACCATCCGTGATGGTGGTGAGGGGTGCGATCTTTCGCGGTCCGGGGGGTCGTCTGACGACCGCCGTACCGACGATCCGATCGCAGGCGTTTCGGGGGCCAAGTTCCTGGCTCCGGAATCGCCGTATCAAGGGCGGGTCGCTGATGGTCGATAGAGCCCAACGTGGGCGTCAAATCGCACCATTGGAGGTAACCCGAAGATGTCATCGTCCTTCTCCGACGGACTGGAAGTCCGGATCTCGCAGCTGCGCAGGCGGGATCGTCGCTACGCGCGCAATAGCTACTACTTCATCCTGGATACCCTCGACTACACCATCGAGACGCTAGGCCGGGACCGCTTGACCGGCGCGAGCCGGCACGTGGGTGGCAAGGAGATGCTCGCCGGCGTGAGGGAGTTGGCTGCCGAACAATTCGGACCGATGGCGACCGTCGTCCTGGAGCGGTGGGGCATCCGCACTACCGAGGACGTGGGTGAAGTCGTGTTCAACCTCATCGAGAACGGACTCCTCAGCCGCCGTCCCTCGGACTCCCGGCTGGATTTCGCCGATGGCTTCGACTTCGAGCGAGCCTTCGACAAGAAATTCAGCGAGCGCATCGCGGAGATCAGCGAGATCGAGATCCTGGGTTAGCCAGCCGCGCTCCCAAGCAAGCGACGCGTGGACGCGTCACCGCTCCTCGGCACGCCCGCGTCGGCTACTTCTTGCCGACCTTCTTGGCGTCCTTCGTGGTCGCCTCGCCGAACTTGATCTTCAGGATGTTCTTGTAGGCCGGGACCTCGCGGATGTCCTTCTTCAGCTGCACCAGCACCGACCGGATCCCTTCCTGCAGCTGCGCATCCTCCTGGAAGTCGCCGATAGCCCGCCCGCCAGGGAACGCCTTGCTCCGCAGATCCGACACCTTGTCGCGGACGCTGTACCGCACCCAGCGCCGGATGTCGTCCCGCGAGAGCTTCGTGTCGAGGCTCTTGTAGAACGCCTCGAACGCCGGGTATTTCGCCACGCTGCCCTGGTCGCCCTCGGCCAGCTCGACGAACAGCGTCCGGTTCTTCGCCAGGTGCTGGTCCACGTACTTCGCGAACACGTCCTTCTCCAACAGATCGTAGATCACGGCTTCCTTCCAGCGGTCGCGCACCGACGTGTCGCGCAGCTGGAGCACCTTGTCCGGCGTCACGCCCCAGTCCGGATCGATGACCTCACCCTTCGAGTCGAACTGCTTGTCGACGCAGCGACCGCTCGGCAAGTAGTAGTGCGCGATCGTCAGCTTTAGCCGCGGTCCGATGTCGTACTTCCCGTTGTCGTTCAGATCCTCGTAGGGCTCCCATTCGTCGAACTGCCGATTTCGGTTGGTGTCCTTGTACGGTTCGGGTCGGTTGCTCATCAGCGGCAGCAAGCTCTGCACGCTTCCCTTCCCGTAGGAACGCTCGCCGACGATCGTCGCCCGACCGTGGTCCTGCAGCGCCCCGGCGGTGATCTCGCTCGCCGACGCCGAGTAGCCGTTTACCAACACGGCCAGCGGGATGTCCGCGAGGATGGCGCGGTCGCCGGTTATGTAATCCTGCCGCGGCACCTCGCGGCCTTTCGTGTAGACGACCATCTTCCGGCCCTTGACGAACAGCTCGACGACTTCCTTGGCGATCTCCAGGTAACCACCCGTGTTGTTGCGCAAGTCGAGGATAAGCCCCTTCACGCCGTGAGCCTGGAGGTCCGTCAACGCCTTCGCGAGTTCTTTGCTCGTCGCGCCGCCGAAGGTGATGATCTCGACGTAGCCGATGTCGTCGGGGAGCAACTCGTGGTTGACCGACGGCACCTGGATCTTGCGCCGTCCGATCGAAAACAACTTCGGCTCGTTCCAACCGCGGCGGAAGATCTTGATCTTCACCTTCGTGCCAGGTTTGCCCTTCAACTTCGAGATGATCTCGTCAGACGTGTGCCCGCTGGTCTCCCAGCCGTCGACCTCGAGGACCTTGTCCCCCGACCGCAGGTTCGCCTTGTAGGCGGGACCCGAGTAGATCGGTCGGACGATCGAGAACACGCCGTCATTGTCGAAGTTCACGAACGCACCGATGCCGCCGTACTCCGGATTGAGGTCGAAGTAGAACTTCTTGAACTGGTCCGAACTCAAGTACGTCGAGTGCCGGTCGAGCGAGCGCAACAGACCGCGCGCCGCCTCCTCGATCATCTGCTTGCGTCCGATCGTGTCGCCGCGCACGTGCCGCTGCGCCACGCGCGCCAGGATCTCGCGGATCAGCGCGAACTCCTCGTCCTCGGCTCCCTTGCCAGCCTTATCGAGGCCCTTCTCCGAGATCTGCCGCAACATCACGTCGAACGTGCGGCGCTGGTTCTCGATGCGGAGATAGGTGCGGGCGAGTTGTCCTTCCGGGGTCGGCTCGTCCGCGATCTCCTGCAGGATCGGCCAACCGGGGCTGTTGGAATCGGCGTTGATGTCGGCGAGCGCCAGCGCGCCCATGATCCGCAGCCGGCGGTCGGAGGACTTCACGAAGTCGACAAGCACCTTCTTCGCGAGCCGCTGCTGCTCGTTCGTGCCGATCTGCCAGAGCGTGCGCGCCGAGGACACCCGAATCACGGGGTCCGTAAGATCGGACACGACCATGGGCTTTACGAGCGCTCGCAGCTCCCGCTGGGTCCGGCTGTTGAAGAACGTGTCCCGCTTTGTCATCGCGAGGGCCGCGCGGACCGATTCGGGGTTCTTGCTCTGGATGACGGGCTTGAGTGCCGTGAAGATCTCCTTGCCGAACTGCGTCCCGTCGGTGATCTCTTGCAGCGCGGTCGCGGCGGCGAGTCGGCCGTTCAGCTTCAACGAGCTGAACTGTCTCTGGATCGCCGAGGCGAGTCGCTCCTCTTTCCCCTTCAGGTCGCTGATCTGCCGGCCGATCTGCCACACCTGGCTGAGCGGGCCGTTGTCGGCGCGCTGGAGCATGTCTCGCACCGTGGCGTCGAGATCCTGGGCTGTGGCTACCGAGCCCAGAAGAAGGGTGCACGTGAGGGAGAGAAGGCGGCTGCTCGACTGTTGACGCATCAAGTGTTTCACCGTGGTGGTTGCCAGGTCGCTGTCAGTGATAGATCGGCTTGTCCCTGTGCAGGCATCAAGTTGTGACGATTCGCCTACAGCAAGCGCCGATACCAACGACCTCTAGTCAATCAACGACCTCTAGTCAATCAGGGTGCCAGGGTATACGGGCTCAGTCCCACCGGCCTTAACGAATTGTTTGGGTTGGGCCTCGCCCCGCTAGACTGGGAAGAGCATGACGATGAACAGTGGATCGGACGCCCCTGAACTCAGCCACCTCGACGACCGGGGTCAGGCTCGCATGGTCGATGTCTCCGGCAAGGACGACACGGTGCGGACAGCCCGGGCCCGGGCTCGGGTGGAGTTGCCCCCGGAGGTCCGCAAGGCGTTGTTCGAAGGCACGTTACCCAAGGGCGAGGGCACCGGCGTGGCGCGGCTCGCCGGGATTCAGGCGGCGAAGGATACCTCTCGTCTCATACCGCTGTGCCATCACCTCGCCCTGACCGCCGTCACTGTCGAGATCGAGCCGTCCGACGAGGGCGGGGTGGAGATTCGCGCGGAGGTAAGGTGCGTCGGCCCGACGGGGGTCGAGATGGAGGCGTTGACCGCGGTCAGCGTCAGCGCGCTCGCGCTCTACGACATGTGCAAGGGCCTGTCGCGCGGCATCCGCATCACCTCCGTCGAACTCATGCACAAGTCCGGCGGCAAATCGGGTGAATGGAACCGGGAATCGACCACATGACCACACCCCACCTTGCCATCGTGGGGGCGACCGGCGCCGTCGGCCACGAGCTCCTCGCGACCCTTGAGCAGCGTGAGGTTCCGATCGGAAGTCTGCGTCTGCTCGCATCGCCGCGTTCCGCCGGTCGGCGTCTGACGTTTCGCGGCGAAGAGATCCCCGTTGAAGTACTCGGCCAGGATTCGTTCAAGGGCATCGACGTCGCCCTGTTCTCCGCCGGTGGGTCGACGAGCCGCGAGTTCGCACCCATCGCGGTCGCGGCAGGTTCGATGGTCGTCGACAACAGCTCTGCGTTTCGCATGGATCCAGAGGTGCCTCTCGTCGTTCCCGAGATCAATGCGGACGCGATTCGGGGCCACCAGGGCATCCTCGCCAATCCGAATTGCTCGACGATCATTCTCGTGATGGCGCTCGCCCCGCTGCACGCCGCGGCGGGTCTCGAACGGGTGATCGTGTCGACGTACCAGGCGGCGTCGGGTGCCGGGCAACGCGCGATGGATGAGCTCGTCGATTCGACGCGGGCTCACCTGGACGGAGTTCCGTTCGACCGCGAGGTACTGCCGCACTCGCTCACGTTCAACCTGTTCCCGCACGTCGACGTCTTCCAGGAGTCCGGGTACACGAAGGAAGAAGACAAGATGCTCTTCGAGACGCGGAAGATCATGGGCTTGCCCGAGCTCGCGGTGGAGGCGACGTGTGTCCGCGTGCCCGTGTTGCGCTGCCACTGTGAGTCCGTGACGGTCGAACTCGCGCGACCGCTGACGCCGGAACAGGCCCACTCTCATCTCGGGGAATTCCCTGGCGTGACAGTCGAGGACGACCCGAGTCGAGCGGTGTTTCCCCAGCCCGTGGATGTGACGGGGAAGGACGACGTCTACGTGGGGCGGGTGCGCGAGAGTCGGGCCTTCGAGCGGGGTCTCACGTTTTGGGTGGTCGGGGATCAGCTGCTCAAGGGCGCCGCCCTCAACGCCGTCCAGATCGTCGAGCTCCTCTGACTGGCTCCTCTGTGAGCGTCGCCGGAATCCCTTTGTAATACACGGTTCAAACGGCTTTGCTTGCCGCCACTTGACCTCTTTCCTGGGATCTCAATCCATGGCTGCAAGACGCAATAAGACCGGCAAGAAGAAGTCCGCCGCCAGGAAACCGGCGGCGAAGAGACCTGCGCGGCAAAAGCAGCCCAGCAAGAGCGCGGCGCCGAAGAAAACCAAGCAACCCGCGGCGCCGAAGACGTCCAAAAGAGTCGCCGAGATCCAGGAGATCATCGACCTGATGCAGCAGGCCGGAGCGGTCGAGATCGAGACCGACGACGGCAAGGGTGGTCGGTTGCGAGTGCGCCTCAAAGAAGGTCAACCACCGACCGTCGTCTCCGCGACCGTAGCGCCGCAGCCGGGCGCCGTTCCGGCCGCGACCGGAACGGCGCCGGCGCAACCGGCCTCGCCGCCACCTCTCGAGATCGAAGCCGTGCTCGCCCCGGAGTCTCCCGCGAACGAAGAACCGTTTGTCTCGCCGATGGTCGGCACGTTCTACCGCGCCGCCTTGCCAGAGGCCGAGCCCTTCGCGAGCGTCGGCGACACCGTAGACGAAGAGATGACGATCTGCATCATCGAGGCGATGAAGGTGATGAACGAGATCAAGGCTGAAATGAACGGCACGATCGTCGAAATCCTCGTCGAGAACGGTGAACCCGTCGAGTTCGGCCAACCTCTGTTCCGCGTGGCGAAGGACTGATTCGTGTTGCGTAGGATTCTTATCGCGAATCGTGGCGAGATCGCACTCCGCATCATGCGCGCGTGCAAGGAACTGGACATCGAGACCGTCGCCGTCTACTCGGAGGCCGACAAGGGAGCGCTGCACCTGCGTTACGCCGACGAGACGGTGTGCATCGGTCCCGCGGCGAGTGCGGACAGCTACCTCGACA
>CAYYAQ010000227.1:0-6008 GCA_964469555.1 uncultured candidatus Brocadiaceae bacterium
GCGCTGCTCGAAGAACTAAAGCCGCGCTTCGCCGGCATCGAACGCGCGGACTCGCTGGCCATCGATCCACACAAGTGGTTCTTCCAGCCGATCATCGCGGGCCTCGTGATGACCCGCCGGTCGGAGGTCGAGCACGCTGCGTTTGGCATCGACGTGTCCTACATTCCGACTGGCGACGAACCGGATTCGTTCGTGCGCGCGATCCCGACGTCCCGCCGCAGCAGCGGGTTGATGGTGTGGGCCGGGCTGCGCGCGCATGGTTGGAACCCGATCCGCGACGCCGTGCGCCGCAATATCGATCAGATGCGGCAACTCGAAGCGCGTTTCGCGAGTGCCGGGTTCCGCGTGTTGCCCGACGGTGAGCTCTCGATCGCCTGCGTGCGGCTCGAGCCGGACGGTCTCTCTAGCGCCGAGGTCGACGCATTGCAGGGCGAGATCGCTGGCCGCGTGGTCGAGTCCGGCGCCGCGTGGTTCTCGACGACGGTGCACGACGGCATGACGTGGATGCGTTTCAACATCGTGAACCTGCACACGAGGGACGCCCACGTTGCGCGAATCGCCGACGCGGTCATCGCAGCGATGCCCTGCACTGGCCGTACATGAAGCGAGTCACGATCGCGATCCATACCTGTAGTCTGGGGTGATCGACGGCACGATTCCGGCAGGCGCCTACGAGATTCGGGTCCACCCGAAGCGGTTGGCCACCGCCGCCGCCCGCGCCACGTTTCGTGCCGAACGAGCCGGCGATCCTGGTGCGATACGATGGGTCCGGTTCTTCGTGCGGGGGGTGGAGTTCAAGGTCGGCGAGACGTCCCGAATCGACGTGCGCCTGCCGTCGAAAGTGGGTTATTAGCCCGATCCGGCTCGAACTGGGAGTGCACGCTCGTATTCGAGTTGTCCGCATTCCGTAACGGAGTTGCACTGATGGTCGGGAACGGTCCATCGCCGGTGTATTCCCCTGCCTGCGACCGTTCTGCTGGATGTGGTTGTTAGACTCGACCCGGATCGCTCCCAACCACACTCATCAAGTAGGTGAGCCAACTTGAAATCGTTTCAATAGGATCTTTGACCAGATGAGAAAGCACCTCTCCCTTCTGTTCGTTCTCCTCGCCGCCTTCGGCGGTCTCGCGGTCTACGCCCTGCAGGGTGATGATGATTCGTGGGACCCCCCGATCGTTGACAAGATGTCCGCCGACGATGCGAAGTCGGAAGGGGCAGCGAAGTCGCTGACGGGGGATGCGGCGGCGCGCGAGGTGGTGGAGGCGAGCAACAAGGAGGTCAAGCTCTCGATTCAGGGACGCGTGGTCGACAAGGCCGGCGCCCCGGTCGCCAATGCCGAAGTCTCCCTGGCTGCGCGGGCAGATTTCCGCTCGTTGTTCAGCAACTCGGAGCGTGGTGACCGTGGCGAGCGCCGCGAGCGTGGCGGTCGCGGAGAGAACCCGACGGAACGGACGGATCGCGGTGGTCGGCGCCGCGGCGGGAATCGCACCGGCGATGGTGAAGATCAAGGTGGTCGCACAGGCCGCGGCGGTCGAACTCGCGGTGGTCGAGGTGGCAGCGGTCGCGACCGTGGTGCTGCCGCAGAAGGCGGCGAGTCCAGTCGTGACCGCAGGAGTCGCGGTGCGAGCTTCCGAGAAGCGCTACGTCCGCAGAAGATGGCGGGATCCGTCAGGACCGATTCCGACGGTGGATTCGCGCTGACCGGCTACGCGCCGACGGGCGGATCTCTTGAGATCCAGGTCGATCACCCGTCGTTCGTCCACAAGTCCGCCCGGGCGCGGATCGAGAAGGACAAGACCGATGTGAAGGTCAAGGACATCGTGCTCCAGCGGGCTGCCAATGTCGCGGGCATCGTGGTCGACGAAACTGGCCGCGCAATCGCCAACGCAACGGTCCAACTGAGGAGTTCCCGACGCAGTCGCAGCCGCGATGGCAACGAAAGCTCCAGCATCGCTGATCTGGCCGAGCGTTTTCGTCGCGGCGGTCGCGGCGGTCGCGGTGGCGAGCAGGGTGGGAGCCAAGGCGGGGGGCAATCAGGTCAGGGCGGCGAGAGTGGTCGTGGTGGCCGACGCAGTCGTGGCAACCGCGGTGGTGGCGGTTTAGATCGCAGCAATCTGGAATCGATCCTCGAGGGATTTGGGGGAGGTTGGGGTCGCACTGAGAGAATCGCAGCGGTGGCGACGGATGAGGACGGGAAGTTCGCGATCTTCCGGGTCCCCGCAGGCGGTTTCACCGCCGACGCGAAGGCCGACAAGCACCTTCCGGGCAAGTCCGACCGATTCGATCTCATCGAAGGCGACAACCGCAACGACGTGCGGATCCAGCTCGGGCTCGGTGCCGAGTTGGTGGGCGTGGTCCTGAACAAGAGCGGCGACCCGATCGTCGGCGCCGCGGTTGAAGCGGCGTGGACGCCTCAGGAGAAAGTGAACGAGGCGGCGAAGACGGGTGAAGCGTCCCCCGCCGCGAACGCAAACCCGAACCCCGACGAAGGCGGACGCCGGAGTCGGCGAGGTCGCGGTGGATCTCGCGGTGGTTTCGGAGGCCGCGGTGGACTCACCGGTGGTTTTGGTGGCTTTGGCAACCGCGGCGCAGCCAGCCGCGTCGAAGAACTCACGAAGACCGACAAGGACGGCAAGTTCGTCCTCGACTCCTTGCCTCGTGGTGAGTTCAAGCTGGAGATCAAGCACAAGGACTACGTCGAATGGGAGGACAGGAAGTTCTCCGTCGCGAAGACCCCCAGCGTCGAGGTGCGGATGGACGGTCGGTTGTTCCTGGTCGGCGTCGTCGTCGACAAGAGCACCGGCGAACCTATCGAGAACTAC
The DNA here is from genome assembly GCA_964469555.1 of uncultured candidatus Brocadiaceae bacterium. GTDB lineage: Bacteria > Planctomycetota > UBA1135 > UBA1135 > UBA2386 > CAYYAQ01. The sequence goes on from CAYYAQ010000227.1 coordinate 2,823, forward strand.
GGCATCGTGGCGCGTTCCGTCCGGGACCGCACCGAGGCCATGAGCCGCATCCGTAGCATGTTCGGTGGTGGAACGGGAAACGCTCCCGGCGGCGAGAACCAGGCCGGCGGTAGCACCCGGGAAAGTGGTCGCAGTCGTCGCGGCGGCAGGGAGCAGGATCCCGTCCGACAGGCCGAGGAGGCGACGCGCCGCGCCGAGCGCGAGAAGGTCCGTACGGCCGAGAAGGCGTACATGGTGAGTCGCCTCGGACCGACCGGCAAGGCGCCGGGTCGCATCCCGAAGCCGACCGAGCACCCGAAGGGTCAGTTCAAGCTCGATAAGCTCGTGCCGGGCACGTACATCATCGATGTGCAGGGCGAGGGCTACGTGAAGATGGCCATCGTGCAGGTGAAGCTCGAGACCGGCAAGGAGCATGAGCCGCTCACGCTCGAGTTGCCCCGCGGTGGTCTGATCGAAGGTCAGGTCGTCCACAAGCAGACGCGCGAGCCGATCCGGCGCGCGAAGGTCGAGTTGACCCTGCCGTCGCTGACGCCGTCGACCGCAGGGAACACGGCCAGCAACACGGGCCGCGGCGGTCGGGGCGGTCGCGGTAGTCGTTTCGGTCGCGGTGATCGCGGCTCACGTGATCGAGTCGTCGACGAGGCGCGGACCGACAAGGAAGGCAAGTTCTCGTTCGATCGACAGCTCGCCGGCATGTTCGAGGTTCGCGTGTCCATCAGCGACTTCCCCGATCAAGAAGTGACCGCGGTGAACGTGCAGGCTGACCAGGACATCAAGGACCTGGTGATCGCCGCCAGACCCGGCGCTCGCGTATTCGGCAGCGTCGTGGATCTCGAGAAGAACGAGCGCGCGACGGTGACGTTCACGCACACCGATGGCTCGAAGGAAGAAGCGAGGTTCGATCGCCGCAAGGTCGAATACGAGATCAAGGGCCTGAAGGACGGGGCGTACTACGTCATGGTCGAGAAGGGCAGTGGTCGCAGCGACCGCGGTGGCCGAGGCGGTCGTGGTGGATTCGGTGGATTCGGTGGATTCGGTGGGTTCGGCGGCAGTCGCGGTGGACAGAGCACTGAGCAGATCGGCCAGCCCGACATCGTCGTCCGCGATGGTGATGACGTCCGGTTCAACGCGAGCGTGGCCGATCTCGACTACGGTTCCGTGAAGGGTTACATCACGCTGAACAACAAGCCGGCGAAGGGCGCTTCGGTCAGGTTGCAGGCGAAGAGCAAGCCGGCGACCGAAGAAGCCACTCCCGCGGACCAGGGCGGTCGCCGTAGTCGACGTGGCAGTCGCGACCGAGGTCAGAGCTTCTCTGGTCGCGTCGACGATCAGGGTCAGTTCACGATCGAGAAGGTCCCTCCGGGGGATTATCTGCTCAGCATTACCGCGAGTCGCGGTGGAAGCGACGGCGGTCGCGGCGGTCGCGGTGGCCGCGGCGGTAGTCGTGGAGGCAGCAGTTCGATCTACAAGGAGACAATTCGTGTTGACGCCGGTCGCGCGACCGAGACCCGGGTTTCGGTGGCGACGGGTCGTCTGCTGATGACCCTCACGTCGCCGGAAGGCGCCGAGTCTGCACCTCGAACGACGGTGCTGCTCGCGCTCGCGTCGGAGGCGGCGGAGAAGGATCCCCAGAAGTGGCGTGAGCTCCCGTCCTATTCGCGGCAGCGTCCACGGAGCGGGAAGATCGACGTGGCGGACTTCAAGATCGGGACGTACGCGTACGCGATCAGCGGTCGCGAAATCAAGACCATCAAGGGTCAACTCACGGTGGCGGCTGGCAACGAAACCCCGGTCGTCGTGCAACTCGAAAAGGGTGAAGGTGAGGATCTCGGCGGACGCGGTGGCATGGGGCAGTTCTTTGATCGAATGGACAAGAACAAGGACGGCAAGCTCTCTGCCGATGAGCTGGGCGAGCGGTTCTCCCAGCGAATGAAGGATCTCGACAAGAATGGCGATGGCGTCCTCGACAAGGCAGAACTTGAAGCGATGACCAGCGGCTTCGGTCGCGGCGGCCAGCAGGGCGGCACGCGTGGTGGCGGCAGCAGCCGTGGTGGCGGCACTGGCAGGGGCGGATCGTCCGGACAAGGCGGCGGTCGGCAGCGCTAGTCGTCGTTTCCATGCAGGTTGGTCACTCGGGATAGGGAGTACTGCTTTCCTCGACCTCGGGCTCAAGGCGACCGGGCCTGGCGCTCGACGCCTTTGGCAGTCGCAAGCTGAACCGGTGGCGCCGGACGTCAGCCGCCCGAACCGAGAGAGCTGCACCCCGCGTTACCCTTCCTGCGCGTCGAGTTGCTTGACCAGTCGCTTCAGCGCGATGACGCGGTAGCTCTCGTCCATCCAGCCAGTCAGCAAGTCCATGTCGGTCTTCTCGTCGACGATCTTCTTGCCGTTCACGATGACGCCGCGGTGCGTGGAAGTCTTGGTGCTGCTAGATCCGACCTTGGCTTTGGCCTTGGCATCAGACTTCTTCTGGGCGCCAGCGTCACCGTGTGGATCGCCGGCACCCTGGCGACCGTGGTCGGAGCACTCTGGCTCGGCTTCATGATCGGACGGGGCAGGCGCCGCGCCTGATCAGGACCCTGCGATGCAGTAGAGGAACTTGTCGGAGCGCAAGTAGACGCGATCGCCGACGATCGCTGGGGACGCATTGAACTGCGCCTCATCGTCGATCTTGTTTTGCGCGATCAACTTGAACTTACCGTCGGCGGAGTAGACGAACGTGCCGCGTTTGCGGCTCACGACGTAGACGCATCCTCCCGCGACGATCGGTGAGGCGTAGACGCTTCCGGTGCGACCGTCGAGGCGGCCCTTGAAGATCTCTGCTCCGTCCTTCTTCGACAGGCACGATGCCGTGCCGCTCTGGCTCACGAGGAACAGCATGTCATTGAAGAGAACAGGCGACGGGATATCGAGGTTGTTGCTCTTCCACGCGATCCGTGGTGAGTAGGGGACTTTCGGGAGCACGATCCCCTGCTCGCTCTCGGGTTCGGTGTCCGCCTCTTCCTCGGTCTTGGGATCCGGTTTCTTGAACTCCGACGCGTCGATCTCGCCGAGGCGCAGCGCGAAGCTCTTGCCGAGTCCGCCGAACGTGTAGACGAGCTCGCCGTCGGACACTGGTGTCGGTGACATCCCGCCCCGGGTGCCGGTCTCGACGCGCCACGCCAGCTTGCCGGTCTCGGGATCGAT
>CAYYAQ010000228.1:0-5999 GCA_964469555.1 uncultured candidatus Brocadiaceae bacterium
GATCTAGGACCGGGGTCGTACACCGGTCTTCGCGTCGCGGTGACGTTCGCGCGCGTTGCAGCGCACTTTCGAGAGATCCCCGTCCGCACGACAACGAGCCTCCAGCTGATGGCTCTCGCGGCCTGGAACTCGATGACCGTGCCCGCGGACGTCACGATTAGGCCCGTTCTCGACGCGCGGCGAAATCGCTTCCACCACGCCGCTGTGAGGCTTTCAGAGTCCGCAAGGCTGATCTCTGAGCCGCGTGCGACCGAACTGGCGGAGCTCTTCGAATCGATCCAGCCCGGCGAGACACTGCTCGCTGCGGAGCCACTGCACGCCACGCTGTCGAAGCGAACGAGCGGTGACGATCTCGCGATCGTCGAACCACTGCGCTTCGACGCGGGGCTGCTGTTCGATTCACGTCTCGCCCTGCGCGAGGCGAACGTCGACGATCTCGAGCCTCTGTACTTGATGGGTTCGTACGCCGAGTAGGACGAACCGTACAAGCAAATAGCCCTACCGAGCTGCGGAACGAGAGAGTGCAGGTCGGTGGGCTATCGCCTTCGGGCGTGCCGATCTACAGATCCTGAGGCTTCAGGGTCTTCCGCTTGTTGGCGACTGCGCGCCCTTCAGCTGCCTTGATCGCGGTGCGGACGTATTGATCCAAAGCACCGTAGAAGTCCGATGAAACATTGCATTTCTTGGTCGCACCCTTCGTGCGGGACTTCGAGATAATCAGGTCGGAACCGCCGCCCTTCTTCTTCTTGTTCTTTTTCTTTGCTGCCATGATTGTTGGATCCTTTGGCGTTTACGAGGTCGATTCGCGCACCCCCTCGGCGCACGATGTCGTTTGGGTAGATGGAGTGTGACCCCACGAAAGGCCCTGTCAACGTCTAAGCATCCAGTTCCTGGCTCAAAACAGCCATTCTGCGTAGAATTTGACGTTTTGCACAATTCCACTGAGTCCAAGATCGAGCCCGCTTGCGTTCCATCCACCTCCGGACCCGATCGCCCCGTGCGGCAACTTGCCGCCTCTGACCCGCCTCGGGCAGAGTGTGACGCCGATCTCCACACATGACTCGACGACGGATCCTCATCCTGTTCCTGATCTTCCTGGCGGTGTTTTCCGGAACGGTCTACTACGTACTCCACGGAACCGGCGCCTCTCGAATTCTCGTCCGCCAGATCCTGGGAGAGACGATCCGGGAAGAGTTGTTTCGACTGGATGACGCTGAAATCGATCTGACGGGCGGGATCGTCAAGGTCACGAAGTTCGAGCTCAAGCACCCGAAACCCGGTGTGACCCAGTCGCCGCTGGTGTCGATCAACAAGATCAAACTGAACCTCGAAACGAATCTGCTCAGCGGCGTCGGGGTCCCCCGCCACGTCGTCCTCGACGGCTTCCACCTCAATTTGATCCAGGGCGAGCTCCCGGAGTTCACGCAGATCCTGCGAGTAGCGGGCGTCTCCTCGACCGAGGAGACGATGGCCATGCCGTCGATCACCGTGACGAACGGATCGGTGCGGTTTCAGATCGCGGCGGATCGACCCGTCATCATTTTCAAGAGAGTGCAGCTGAAGTTGCTTCCGCTCGAGTCCAATTCCAATGAGTTCGAGCTGAACGGAACTGCGATGTCCCAACTCGGCCATCTCATCACGATTCGCGGCGGCGGGAACGTCAAGACGGGGGAGTTCCGGAGCGTGCTGACGATGGAGAACATCCCCATCAAGTCCGCGCAGACCGCGGCGTATCAGAAGGAAGCCGCCGATTACCTCAAGGCGGCAGGAGTGAAAGGGACCATCAAGGAGGCGACCCTGTGGGTGGACATCCGCAACGAGGTCGACCCGAAGACCAAGAAGCTCGAACAACGCAGCCAATTCGGGCTCAACGCAGAACTCGTCGGGCTCTGTGCCGCGCCGGTGGACTTCCCCTACCAGATCACCGGTGCGACCGGTCGGATCCACGGGACCCTCGGACAACGAGGTTCCGTCAAGTTTCACATCGAACACAACTCGGAGGACGGCGGTTTCACCGCGACGGGAAAGATCTCGCACATCCTGTCGGAGGACTCCGAGTCCGCCGCCCCGTTGGTCGACGTCCAGTTGGACCTCCGCAACCTGCGCATCGAACCCCGTCTCCTCGAGGCTTTCGCGGGCTCGAGGATCAAGGGAGTGAAGATGTTCCACTCGGCGCTCGCGCCGACCGCCGGCAGGATCAGCGCGCAGGTGCAGGTGTTCAACACGGCGCCGCACGCACCACTCGAAATCAACGCCGACCTCACGATCGACAAACTCGCTGCTCGGTTCCACGGATTCACGGCGCCGTCCGGGAAACACGTTGGATTCCCCTACCCGATGCACTCAGTGAAAGGCTCGGTGTCGATCCGCCCGGGGACCATCACCCTCGACAACATCACCGGCCTCGATGTCGACAACGCGCCGTTCTCCATCAACGGCCAGATCAACATCGTCGACGGCGATGTCCGTCCCAACATGGACATCCGCGGAAAGAACATCCGGTTCTCGAAGTCTGTTCGTGATTCACTCGCCGCGCTGACAAAGCCGGTCGCCGAAATCTACGACGAGTACGATCCCAGGGGCAAGGGCAACGTCCTCGTCCGGCTCCGCGACGTCGGTCGCGGAACCAAGTACATCGTCGACATCACTCCAACCGAGGCGAGCGCCGCCTACTACGGCTTCCCCTACCGCGTGGGAGGCTTGGACGGGCTGGTCAGAATCACGAACGAAGGGGTCTGGATCGACATCAAGGGCAAGAATGACCAGACCGTCGTATCCATCCACGGTCGCTTCCTGCTGGGACCCGAGCACGGATCGAACGGGTTGCAATCCGAACTGTGGGTCAAGGGCACGAACCTGCCGCTCGATTCCAATCTGCGAGGGGCCTGCGCGAAGTTCTCGGCGGGAATCGGGGAGCGATGGGACGAGTTCCAACTCGGGGGAAAGGTGAACACCGAGTTCACCATGTGGAAGGAAGCTGGCGAAAAGGAGTTCAGCTACGACGCGCACGCCGACATCGCGAATGGCTCGGCTTCACTCCGCGAGTTCCCGATTCCTGTCACGAATCTCCGGGGAGACTTGTTCGTGTACGGCACGGGATCCAACTTCCGTTGCGACATCAACCCGCTCCGCGGCGTGATCGCGAACGATCCGGACGCCAAGTTGTTTCTCCAGGGCTCCGCGATCCACACCAAGAAAGGCCTGACGACGAACATCACGACGATCATCCGGCGCCTGCGGTTGACGCCCGAGATCGGGACGGCGATCGAGAAGGCCGGCATAACGACGAGTGACGCCTGGCAGAACCTGAAGCTCGGCGGATTCGTCGACGTCACCGGTCGGCATCACCAATCCCCCACGCAAGAGGAGTTGCAGCACGACGTGGACATCCGTCTGCGCGAGATCAGCAGTGGCGCGAGCAACCTGCCGGGCCCCGCGAGCAACTTCTACGGCGAGATCAAGATCCGGGGGAACAGGGCGACGTTCGAGAGAATCGAAGGCTCCATCGGCGAAACGAAGGTCTTGCTGCGGTCAGGCGAGATCGAGTCCAAGGCCAACGAAACACGTATCGCGGTCACCATCGATTCCGAGAGCATCCCGGTGGACAAGAGGCTCGGCAACCTCCTGAGTGGGAAGGAGCGAGCGACCTACCTCGGCAGCGGCGTCACCGGCCACGCCGAGCTCATGAACTTCAACATCGAGTTCCGCGCGCACAAGAACGGCCAACTCGGCATTGAATTCGACGGCGACGTGACCGCACACGATCTCTTCGTCGACGTCGGGCTGTCGGGCGGACACTCCCTGCAGCATCTGAATGGGACCGCCAACCTCAAAGGATCTATCAACCAGCGCGGCGGTCGCCTCTCCGGGACCCTGAAGAACGCGACGTTTGAATTGACCAATCAGCGCATCTCTTTCCTCACGACAGATTTCGACGTCGACCCGCAGCGGTTGATCCTGCACCGCCTGCAGTTCAGCGTCGCGAAGGGACTGGTCAAGGGAGTCGGCCCAAAGAATCTCGCCCTCGAATACCGGTTCGGCGGCAAGGCCGCACAGCTGCGCGCGTCCCTCTCCTTCAGCCAACTGAGCCTCAACGATCTTCTCAAGGAACGGGGACTCGCCCACTCGAAAGTGCGGGGCCTGCTCTCAGGGACCATCAATATCCACGAGCTCAAGGGCGCCAACTTCCTCGACATGAGAGCCGAGGGTGAAGTCGGGGTGAACAACGGGCGCCTCGGGCAGGTGCCCATCTTCTCTGCCCTCTACTCCCACATCGCCGAAGACAAGCGTCCGCAATTCACGCAGGCCTACGCGGGGTTCAAGATCGAGAACCAGAAAATCAAGTTGAGCAACATCCGGGCGCGATCTGCCGAGATCAAGATCAAGGGCGACGGCACGATCGAGATGGACGGCTACATGGATGTGAGCCTGCGGGTGCCTGGCGTCTTCGGGAGGGGCGCAAACATCTTCATCATCCCGCCCCTGATCGACTGGGGCCTCTCCAAGGTGGTCAGCTTCCAACTCTACGGTTACATTCGAGAACCGAAACTGTCCTGGACATACAACATGTCGAAGGGACGGACGTCGCTCAGCCCGATCGGGCCCGCACCGCGCAGGCCCGAGGGCAGGCGCTGAGCCAGGCCCAACCCGCCTTCCCAACGAACACGACACATGCACGCCATAATCATGGCCGGTGGGTCCGGAACTCGCTTCTGGCCCGCCAGCCGCACTACTCGTCCCAAGCAGTTCCTGCCCCTGGCCCACGGCGAGTCGCTGATCAAGGCGACCGCCGATCGCGTTCGCGATCTCGCCGGCGTCGAGCGGACCTGGATCGTCACCAATCCGCCACAGGCGGAGGGGATGCTCGAACTGCTCGAAACATTCCCCCGAGAACAGATCATCATCGAACCTGCGGCCCGGGACACCGCCCCGTGCGTGGCGCTGGCCGCCGCGACGATCGAGGCCCGCGACCCCGGCGCCACGATGGTGGTCATGCCGGCCGACCACTTGATCGAGCCGGAGGACGCGTTCCACGGCATGCTCCGCAAGGGCGAGAAACTGGCGGCGGACAACGAAACGCTGGTCACCTTCGGCATCACGCCCACCCACCCCGCGACCGGGTTCGGGTACATCGAGCTCGGCAATCAGCATCCGACGGACTCGGGCGCGTGGCAGGTGCTGCGTTTTCGCGAAAAGCCCGACCTCGCCACGGCCCAGACGTTCGCCGAGTCGGGGCAGTTCCTCTGGAACAGTGGCATCTTCGTTTGGAACTACGCCTCTCTGCTTCGAGCGATGCGGATCGCGAATCCCGAGTTGGCCGCCAGCACGGAGACGATGCTCACCGCCGCCCGCGCAGGCGACAGTGCGGCAATCGACGCGGCGTTCACGTCCGCACCCAAAATGAGCATCGACTACGCCGTCATGGAGAAGGCCGACAAGGTCGCCGTCCTCCGCGCGGACTTCAAGTGGAACGACGTCGGTTCCTTCGCCGCTCTGGGTGCGATCGAGGAATCGGACACCTACGGCAATGTGTCTCTCTCCTTCCGCTCCGCTGATTCGCTCATCCATCAGTCCGAGAACTGCATCGTCTACGGCGAAGGCCCGCGGACCGTCGCCTTGTTCGGCGTGTCCAACCTCGTGGTGGTGCAGACCGACGACGCCGTACTCGTCTGCCCCCGTAATCGCGCCGAAGAACTCAAGGAACTGATCCAGGCGATGCGCCACGCCGGCCGCACCGACCTCCTGTATCCGGTCCACCGTGGCAGAACAGCCGACTCGAATCCTGGCCGTCGACTTCGGGGATCGGCGCACCGGTCTCGCAGGGACGGACTTCACCGGGACGATCGTCACCCCCCTGACGGCGCTCGTCGGCTTGAAGGACGCGGAGTGCGCGGCGGCGATCGCCGACCTGGTGGACGAGCGCGACACCGAACTCGTGGTCGTCGGGTTGCCTCTCACCGCGACCGGCGAGGAAGGCCCCCGGGCGAAGCGCACGATGA
>CAYYAQ010000229.1:0-4545 GCA_964469555.1 uncultured candidatus Brocadiaceae bacterium
GTGGGCAGCAAGGCATCGGCATCTCGGCAGCGGGGATGTACGGCCAGCTGACAACCGGCAACGCCGTGCGGGTGAAGTCGCGCACGAGCAAGCGGGCTATCCCACACGAGTTCTCGATCCATCTCGACACGAAGAAGAACAAGCCGATCTGCACCGACAAGGCGTGCGATTGGGACGGCAAGTCACACGGCACGCGCGTCGAGATCGACCTCGAAGGCGAGTTCCGGCGCGGGAAGCGCAGCGTCGAGGAGTTCCTCAAGCTCGTCGCCGTCGCCAACCCGCACGTGACGATGACCTTCACCGATCCGGACGGCAACGAGATCAAGTACGAGGCGGCGACGAAGGCGTTGCCGCGAGAAACCGACGAGATCAAGCCACACCCGCACGGCGTCGAGCTCGGCATCCTGATCAAGATGCTGCAAGAGTCGTCCGAAAAGTGGTTGAAGCTCTGCCTTCAGCGCGACTTCAGCCGCGTCGGTCCGAAGGTCGCGGAGGGGATCTGCAAGACCGCGAAGCTCAACGAGAAGTCCCCCCCCAAGCGCATCGCGAAGGACGAGGCCGCGGCGCTGAAGAGGGCGATCGACAAGACGAGGATCATGGCGCCGGCGAGCACGTGCATCGCCCCGATCGGCGAAGACCTGATCATCAAGGGCCTGAAGAAAGAGGTCGACGCCGACTTCTACATCGCTTCCACGCGCTCGCCGGTCGTCTACCGTGGGCACCCGTTCCTCGTCGAAGTCGGTATCGCCTACGGTCGCCCGGGGGATTCGATGGTCCTTCTCGACAGCGGCAAGATCGTCGAGTCCGACGACAGGAAGAAGCGCAAGCGCAACGTCGCCGAGGAGTTGATGGGTCACGCCGACGAACCGGCGCGCATCACCCGCTACGCCAACCGCGTGCCGCTGCTCTACCAGGGTTCCGCGTGCGCGATCACCAAGGCGATCACACAGACCGCGTGGAAAAACTACGGACTCTCGCAGCCCAAGGGCGCGGTGCCGGTCGGACCGATGGTCGTCATGGTGCACATCGCCTCGGTATGGGTTCCGTTCACCTCCGAGTCCAAGGAAGCGATCGCCAGCTACCCGGAGATCATCAAGGAGCTCAAGCTCGGCATGCAAGACTGCGGCCGCAAGCTCGGCACGTACATCCGCAAGCGCAAGAAGCTGGCGGGCGAACACAAGAAGCGTGAGTTCATCACGACCTACATCCCCCACATCGGTGAAGCGCTGCGCGACATCCTGGAGCTCTCCGACAAACAGGTGAGCGTCACCGTGAAGAAACTGACCGAAGTCCTCGAGAAGAGCAGGAAGCTGTAATGGCCGCCAAGAAGAAGGCAACAAAGAAGAAGGCAGCGAAGAAGACGACGTCGCCCGGACGATCGGCCAAGAACCCGCTCACCAAGATGGACGGCGTGACGATGACGCAGATCGACAACTGCGCCAAACAGGTCTACACGAAGATCATCAAGCTGAGCAAACCGAACCTGAAGTTCCCCGTGCGCTCGCTCGCCAACGTGCGCTACGACCGTCGCGTCGGTCACTTCCAGCTCGGACGATCGCGCAAGGAACGCACGCTCACGGTCAACACCGTGAAGAGTTTCGCCCAGACCCTCAAGCTCATGGCGTTCTCGAAAGAGATGGTCCAGATCGATGACTTCGCCACGAAGCGAGAGGCGTACTACATCAGCAAGAACTGGGGCTCCGCCAAGTTCAGGGAGCAACCCGAGTCGGACACGTGCATGGACGACATCGAGGCGTTGTTCTCCCTCGAGGGGTTGAGCCGAGAGCACCTGCGCTTCTATCCGGAGGACCACGGCGGCACCGTCGTCGGCCCGATGGTCGTCAGCGAGAAGGATGCGGAGACCGGCAAGACGATCAAGACCGACTGCGCGAGCGAAGGCAGCCTCAACTTCACGATTCCCCACTCCGTGGAGAACTTCAAGTTCGAGACGAAAGCGAAGTTCATCCTCGCGGTCGAGACGTCGGGCATGTTCAAGCGGCTTCACGCGAACAGGTTCTGGGAAGACTACAACTGCGTCCTCATATCGATGCAGGGCGTGCCGACCCGCGCGACGCGCCGCTTCATCCGCAAGCTGTCCGACGAAAAGAAGCTACCGGTCTACGCCTTCGTCGATTGCGATCCCTACGGAATCTCCAACATCTACCGCACGCTGAAGGTCGGCTCAGGCAACGCTGCGCACTTGAATCAGTTCTTCTGCGCTCCGAAGGCGAGCTTCCTCGGCGTCACGCCGCAGGACATCATCGACTTCGAGCTCGAAGACGCGACCCACCCGCTAAACGAGAAAGACATCAAGCGGGCGAAGGACGCGCTGAAGAACGACCCCTTCTTCCAGGCGCACAAGCCGTGGCAGAAGGCGATCCACCAGATGCTGAAGATGGGCGTCCGCGCCGAGCAACAGGCGTTGGCGAAGTGGGGACTCAACTTCGTGGTCGAGGAATACCTGCCACAGAAGCTGAAGAACACGTCGAAGTTCCTGCCGTAGGATTCCGCCGCGCAAGCGGTCTACTGGATCTCGAGCATCGCCTTGCCGAACGCCTCGCCAGCCTGGGCAAAGAACCACGGGCTGCCGTAGTAGTGGTAGGGGCGCTCGTTGCCGAACTGGCGCCACTTGTCCACGTCCTTGCTCCAACCGCCGGGACCGCGGTAGATCGCCTCGGCGTCCATGTCCCAGAAGAGGTCGGTCTTGACGGACCGCACCGTCTTCGGGAACTCCTTGGCCATCACCAACTGACCACGCTTGATGAGATCACGGTTGCTCAGCTTGCCGTCCTTCGCCGGCTTCGACTTCTGCATCCCGTCGAAGCCGATCTGACCGATGACGAACGGTAGCTTCGGCGCATCGAGATCGCGACGCACGTCGCGGATGAAGTTCGCCATGTACTTGCCGTAGTTTGTCGCCCACTCGCGGTTGAACTGGTCGTTCCAACCCTGGAACCACACGAATCCGCGCAGCTCGTAGCCTTGCCCTTTGTACTTCGGGAAGCGCTTCTTCAACTCGCTGAGCGTCCCCTTCACTTCGCGGAGCATCTCGCGGTAGAAGTGACCGTAGGGCTTCTTGATGTCCGCCGCGGTGACCAGCGGTCGCGGCTTGCGATTCTTGTTGCGGGCGTTGTGCTTCTGGATCTGCGTGTTTTGCTGTTGGGCCATCGCCTCGAATTCAGCATCGCTCGGCAGATTCGAGGACGGCGAACGGAAGTCCCGACCGAGAGACTTGCCGCCCCACGCGGTCTTGATGATCAGGACCTGGGCATCGAAGTGGTCGCCCATCACATGGCCGAAGTTGTACTCCGGGCCAAAGCACTTCCTTGGCGCGGCGAAGCCGACGGTCAGATTGCCACGCTGGTCGAGGTAATTAACCCAGACGTCTTCCCGTACGCTCCAGTTGTAGACGGGTTGCTTCGGATTCTTCGCGATCGAAGCGTTGAGAATCTTGGCGAAGGACGCGAAGTCCTTCCCCTTGATGAAGTGTGCGTACCGGTCGCGGTACTTCGCCTGCGTGACCTGGTAGGCGATCGGTTCTGGGAAGCCCTTGCCCTCCATGTTCGACTGGCCGGCGAGGATATAGACCTGGACCTTTTTCCGTTCGTCCTGAGGTGAGGCGACGAGCGACGCGCACGTCAGCGCGAGGATAGTCGTGGAAATTAGGGCCACGCTGCGGCAGCGGGATCGATGCATGGTGTTTGTGTGGGAGGAGGATGAGTAGGCCCAAGAGCGCCCGCATCATAGCTATGCCCCGCCGTGCCTGGCCATGGCATTCGATCCCGCCAGCCTGCCTTACTTGCCGATCAGTCCCCAGCCTCCGTTGGTCGCGACGATCCCGATGGCATTCGCTGCCGCGTCGAGGAGGTAGCACTCGTTGTAGGAACTCAACCCGACCAGACTCGCGATGTTGGGCATGGGCAAGCCCCACTTGAACAGATAGTTAGTGCCTCGGAGGTTGTCGTATGTCACTCCGAACTTGTTCATCTGCGACAAAAGCCACCGCAAACCGCGACGTTGCGCCACCCGCCGAGTATGCTCCACGGAACCACCTGGACCACCGAGGAAGTCTACCAACGCGAACCCGATTACTGCTTCTGCTAGCAATCGCGACTTGCGGCTCCGCGATGACAGCACAGATCGAGACTTCGAAACAACAGACCGTCGAGCAGAAGAAGGCCACGGAATCCGTGGCGTGGGCCGGCGTAAAGACGCGGACTCCTTCCGAGGAGGAGCGCATTCAGTACGCGCTCAACCTCGAAGTGCGCTATCAGGGTCAACTGGTGACCGACGTCGTCGCGAAGAGTGCCGCAGCGAAAGTAGGCATCGAAGTTGGCGACATCATCTTGATGATGGGCGAGGTTCTCGAGACCTCGCGTCTCCCCGCGCGCGGCGGCGTCGATGCCTTCCTCGAACTCCTTGAGGGCTAGTCCAGTCGTGTCGCAACCGAGACATCCCGGTGGTTCCATCCCGCGGCAAGTCGTGTTCGCGCTCGCCCTGCTGGCCATCGGGCTCGGCGCTGCGTGGTATCTCTTCACGAGCACG
>CAYYAQ010000229.1:4555-5717 GCA_964469555.1 uncultured candidatus Brocadiaceae bacterium
GGCAACACCCCTTCGCCCGGTCACCAGAAGATGCTCACTCTGCTGGAGCAGATTGCCGAGCACAACCGTGAAGAGAATCCTTGGATCGGCCAGGGCAACCTTCGCCGGGCGCGCGCCAAACTGAAAGCCCTTTCGCCACAAGCGGACGACGCGACTCGCCTGAGACACATTATTCGCGTCGCCGAGTACGAAGGCAACTTCGGAAACCTCCGCGAGGCGATCGCGCAATGGGAAGCCGCCTATCGTATGGCGCCGCGCATGAAGGGCATCCTCAATGCGCGTCAGGCGAGCCGGATCACGTATCGACTGGGTCTGGCCCACATGCGATTCGGGGAAACCGCGAACTGCTGCCTGAGAAACACACCGGACAGTTGCATCGCACCGATACGGGGCGGAGGGATTCACGTCGAGCCGGAGGGCTCCCAACAGGCCATCAAGTACTTCACCGAGGTCCTTCAGAGCAGTGAAGAGAAACACTTCGATGCGCGCTGGCTGCTGAACATCGCCTACATGACTCTCGGCGAGTATCCGGACGGAGTTCCCGAGCCCTATCGAATCCCTCCCGAGGCGTTCGGAGTGGATGAGACTTTTCCGCGATTCAAGAACATCTCGTCGTTCCTCGGTCTGAACACGTTCAACCAGTTCGGAGGTTCCATCACCGACGATTTCGACAACGACGGCTACCTGGACATCCTCACGTCGACATGGGACCCGACCGGGCCAATGCACTTCTTTCGCAACCAACACAACGGAACGTTTGCGGATCGCACGAAGGATGCAGGCCTCGAGGGTCTTCTGGGCGGCATCAACATGGTGCAAGCCGACTATGACAACGACGGCGACCTGGATGTCTACGTCATTCGGGGCGCATGGTTGGCCGAGATCGGGCGACACCCGAACTCGCTTCTTCAGAACCGTGGCGACGGGACGTTCACCGACGTGACCTTCGATGCGGGACTGGGCCAGCAGCATCACCCCTCGCTGTCCGCGGCCTGGGCCGATTTCGACAACGATGGTCATATCGATCTGTTCGTCGGGAACGAGGACTCGGAGTCGAACTCGTACAGGTCCGCGTGCCAGTTGTTCCACAACAAAGGCAATGGCACGTGTTCGGACATCGCAGAAAAGGCCGGGGTCCAGAACCTTCGACATGCCCAGGCGG
>CAYYAQ010000230.1:0-5250 GCA_964469555.1 uncultured candidatus Brocadiaceae bacterium
CGCCTTCTTCGGTTGGGCCTTCTTCGGTTGGGCCTTCTTGGGTTGTGCCTTCTTGGGTTCGGCCTTCCTCGGCTGCTTCTTCTTGGGCTGAGCTTTCTTCGGTTGGGCCTTCTTGGGTCGCGCGGCCGCGGGGCGCGACTTCTTCGCCGCCTTGTCCGACAGTCCCGCGCGCAGGATCGGCGCGAGAATCTGCGGCGGCTGGTAGCCGACGATGGCCTTGCGGATCTTGCCGCTGGAGCTCAGGAACAGCGTGTGCGGCAGGGACTCGACGTTGTGCTTGTCCGCGAGCGCTGACTGCTTGTCTGTGTCGATCCAGACTCGCTCGTACTGGCCCAGCGACCGCTGCAGCGACGAGTGCGAGAGGGACTTCTTCAGCGTCTCGCTATTCACGCACCAACTCGCGCCGAACACGACGAGAACGGGGCGACCGCTTCGGCGCGCCTTGGCGAGAGTAGCCTCGAGAGATGAGGAATAGCCCCCAACCGTCGACGCTGTCTTCTTGGGAGCGCTGCGGATCGCGGTCTTCTTATCCAGAACGGACTTCCTGGCCCCGTCCTTCTTCCTCGGCTTTTTCTTCGTCGCGGGCTTCCTGGGCGCGCGTTTCACGGACTTGGCCGGCGCATCCTTCGCCTGTCCTTCCGCGATCGGGCGAGCGCCCGGCTTCGACGCTGCCGTCAACACGATCTGCCGTTTCCGACCGTCGCGGGTCACGCCGAGTCGAACCGAGTCGTGGGCGCGCAGACCCTTCATGATCTCGTCGAGCTGCGCGAGAGTGCGGACGGTCTTGCCATTGAACACGTGCAGCCGGTCGCCGCGACGCACACCCGCGCGGGCCGCCGGCGCACCCTGGACGAGATTCGTGACCGTGATGCCCCGCTCCGACTCTTCGATCTCGATGCCCAGGAAGGCTGACCGACTATCCCGCTTCGCGGGCTTGAACGGCTTCTCTTGAGGCTTCTCTTCGATTCGAACCGGTTCGCGACCCTCGACGGGGCGCTTGGCGAGCTGGACCTTGAACTCCCTCTTCTTGCTGCCCCGGAGGACGCCGAACTTCGCCCAGTCGCCGGCGTTCAACCCCTTGAAGACCTCGAACAGCGCGTCGACGGTGCGCGTCGCCTTGCCGTTGATGGACAGGATGACATCCCCGGACTTCATGCCTGCCTTCGCGGCGGGCGAGCCCGGGATCACCTCTTCGATGGTCGGCCGTTCCGCCTGGGCTAGCCGGACGCCGAGCCAGCCATCGCCGCCGACGGCACTGACCAAGAGCACGAGTGGGAACAAAAGGGTATGCACGATGGCCATGTCGAGATTCCTCTGAGAGGGGAGTCGAAGGGTTCGGATGGTAGCGAGCTCTGGAAGATTGGGAATGCGCGCCCAAGCCCCAAGATGCGGGACAGCTGACGATTCCACCCCTCCACCTATTTCGGCAACACACCGTTTCCCCCTTGACGCCGCCCCGGGGCCTTTCCTAAATGAAGTGCCTCAAATGGCCCGTTCGTCTAGAGGCCTAGGATACATGGTTCTCATCCATGCGACACGGGTTCAAATCCCGTACGGGCTACCAGATAGGGCACGGCGGGCAACTGCTCGCCGTGCCTTTGTACAGTGTGTAGCAACATGACCTGGCTCCGCCGAGAAGACCTGGAGGCCCAGGAACGCAAACGACTCGCTGACTGCGCCGCATTCAGCGACGCCCCCGGGGGGCGGCGGTTGCCCGAACCCGAGGATCCGCTGCGCACAGCGTTCCAGAGGGACCGGGATCGCGTGATCCACAGCGCGGCATTCCGTCGGCTCCAACACAAGACCCAGGTATTCTCGGCAGACGAGGGCGACCACTACCGGAGTCGGATGACCCACTCCCTCGAAGTGTCGCAGATGGCGCGCAGCGCTGCGCTCGCGCTCCGCCTCAACCCGGATCTCGCGGAAGCGATCGCGTTGGCGCACGATCTCGGACACCCGCCGTTCGGGCACGTGGGTGAAAACGCGCTCGACGCGCTCATGCAGGGCGAGGGCGGCTTCCGACACAACGCGCAGGGCGTCCGCATCGTCGACGTGCTCGAAGACCGACACGGCCACGGCAACGGCCTGAACCTCACGCGGGCGACGCGGTTGTCGCTGATGAAAGGCGTGGTCCCCGACGGCTTCCCGCTGAGTGATGACTTGCTGATGCGGGAGGAACCACCGCTCGAAGCCGTGCTCGTCGATCGCTGCGACAAGATCGCGTACGTGTGCCACGATCTCGACGACGCCATCCGCGCCGATCTGGTCAAGGTGAAGGACGCGTCGGATCTCGGCCTCTGGGAACTCGCGCAGAACCGGACGGACAGCGAAGTCCCCTCCCGCGTCTACAGCGAGATGGTCGCGATTCAGTTGCACGACCTCGTGCAGGCGTCACACGGAGCCAGCGCCAACGGTCGACAGGGACGTCCGGCGATCCAACACAGCTCCGACATCCGCGTGAGGAGTCAGGAGCTCCTCGCGTTCCTTCGCACGAACTTCTACCAATCGGAGCGGGTGCTCGAAGCCATGCACCACGGCAGCGTGAAGATCGAAACATGCTTCCGGCGCTTCCTGGATGACCCCGACCAACTGCCCGCACCCATCCAGGCGCGGGTCCCATCGATCGGTGCGCCACGGGTCGTGTGCGACTACGTGGCCGGCATGACGGACCGCTTCCTGATGCGCCTCTGATGACCAGGCGCTCCTGATCCTCAGACGGACAGTTGACGCTGAACCGCAGCGAGCACCGTCTCCGGCTGAATCAATTGCTGGCAATGCGGATCGACATCGCACGTCGGCAGGTAACAGCCGAGGCACGGTAGACCCTCGGGCACGATCTTCTCGCCGCGACCGTAGAGCTCGATCTCCGCTGCCGAGGTCGGACCGAACAACGCGACGACTGGCACCTTTCGCGCACACGCTACGTGTAGCGCCATGGTATCGCCGGTGACGAGCACGTCGCACTGCTCGACCAATGCCGCGAACTGGCCGTAGGAGTGATTCGTGCCCGCGCTGACCACGGGCGCCCTCGGCGAATCCGGAATCAAGAGGTCGTGGGTGCCGGCTTCCTCCGGGCCGCCGAGCAGGATCACGCCGATGTCGAGATTCGAGAGCTCTTCGATCAGGGTCCTCTGATGCCCGACATCCCAACGCTTGCGTTCCCACCGATGGCCAGCACCGGTGTTGATCCCGACGACGCGACCCTCGAAAGGCACCTCCGCGCGGAACGCCTGGGCCCGTCGATGTTGAGCCGCGGACGGTTCGAGGATCGGTTCCGTGACAGCCGCGGGATCGAGTTCCAGGACCTTCGCCACGAGACTCTGGTAGGTCTCGGTGTTCGCCCTCTTGCGGTCGTCATCGATCCCCATGCGGAACCAGTGCTCGGCGGCGGAGTTGCTCGGTCGAACCCGCCCCTCGGAGTCCATCTCGAAACCGACGACCTGCTTCGCGTTCGCGATCGCCGCGAACGCCGCGGTCTGCGGATCCGCGTCCGGACACAACGCGACGTCGAACTCCTGGAGACGGGCGCGTGGATCGTCCGTCGCCCACACCTCGTCGACCAGCGGGTTCCCCGCAAACAGGTCCACAGCCGAAGGCGCCGTGACCCAGGTGATCCGCGCTCCCGGAAAACGCTTGCGGATCGCGTGCAGGAACGAAGTTGTCCGGAGCACGTCCCCCGCCGCGGCGACCTTCACGACGAGAAGCCGAATCAGTACCGGCTCGTGTTTGTCGCAATCGGGACACGTAACCCCGTCTGCCTTGTGCGGGGCGCACGGTCGATCCCAGCGGAAGTGCCGGCAGTCGGTCTTGAGGTCGCTCCAGTCAGGCATTCGTGACGTCACACTCTAAGGGATTTCTGTTCGCGGTAGAGGTCGTAACCTTCGAGCAACCGATCGACGTGCTGCTGAAGCGCCGTCTCTCCGCCGGACAACCGCACGCGATGCGGTCCCGGTGCGAATTTCGTCGGGCGCTCGAGCGCGGCGAGGACCGGCGTCCCGCCTTTCAGGATCTCGAGGGCCCGGTCCCCCATCCAGTATCGAAACATCTCGGCACCGCCCTCAACCCAATCCCCCTCCCCCGCCATGGAGCGGCGTTCGTACCGGGAGCGTAGAGGGCCGATCTTCGTGCCGAACTGCGTGCTCTCCTTCAGGCAGCGACCCAGACGATCGACGATCGCCGCGTGGTTGACCTGGTGCGCGAGGCGACCGATCCGACCGACAGACATCTCGTCGAACTCCCTGGCGCGGAGTGCGTCCAACCAGGGTTGGATGTCCAGACCGCGGTAGGCACAGTGCGCGACGAGCGGGGCAAGCATCCGGGTTGTGTCCTCAAGCTGGATGTTCCTGCGCCGTCGCGCGGACTGCATGTCGATGACCGCTATCGAACCGTCATCCAGAGTGAGGAAGTTGTCGGTGTGGAGATCGGGGTGGTAGACACCGGCGTCGCGAAGTGCGAACACGACGTCGAGGGTGGGATCGGGAGTCAAGGGCATGCTCGCGACGGGCAATGCACGGGTCACGAGGACGCACGCGTGAGGCAGGCCGCCCCGGCGGATGTCCTTGGCGAAGAGGACATCGGGCACGCGGATGCCGGTCGTCGCCACGTAGCGGAGGACGCTCGCTTCATGGACCGCGGGGAGGCTGCGAAACGCGTAGCGGAGTTTGTCCTTCGGGCGGGGGAAGCCCATGCACTTCAAGAAAACACCGACGCCGCTCGGCAAGGTCGCGCGACCGACGGCGCGGATCAGCCGCGACTGCACATGCTCCATTCCCGGAGGCAATCGCGACGGGTCGGACACGATCGCTTGCCACCATTCCTCGAGTTGTCGCCGATCACCGTCGTCCATCACTTCGCCTGCAGTCGTCATTTCGACTCGCCCCGCAGGGTCTCGTAGAACGCGAGCAGACGCCGCGCCGCCTTGCCTTCGTCCATCAATTCGGTGACCCGCGCGCGCGCCGCGGCGCGGAGGTTCTCGCGGGCGTCGGGATTGTTGATCAACTTCGTCAACGCCTGCGACATCTGGGTGACGTCTTCCTCGATCGTCAAACCGCAAGCTTCGAGCGCCGCACCCTCGTAGCGGCGCGTAAGCATGTCGGGGAGGATGCCGCGCTGCGTCGTGACGACGGGGGCGCCGGCGGCGAGGGCTTCGCGCACGGCACGGCAGGTGCCATCGCTGCCCGGAACCAGGAATACGAACAGGTCCAGGGTCTTCAGCGCGAGGCTGTACTCTGGCTCGTGCAAGTACCCCGG
>CAYYAQ010000230.1:5260-5641 GCA_964469555.1 uncultured candidatus Brocadiaceae bacterium
GCGTTCGATCGGGGCGTGCACCAAATCGCGAAGGTGGTCGGGGTGGCCCCGACCCAGAAGCACGAATCGCGCGTGGGGCGATTCATCGATGACCTGGCGGGCGACGTCCCACAGGAACTCGAACCGACGGTGCGGCTGCACGCGCGCCGTGATCCCGATGACGATGTTCTCCGGCGAGAGCCCCCACTGCTCGCGAAGATCGCCGTCGAGCCGGTCGAAGCGACCCCAATCCGTCGTCGGTTCCTGCACGTGGATGCGATCCATGCCGAATCCGAAACGCTCAGCCATCTGCTCCGCGCACCGCGTCGTCGGGACGACGACACCGTCGGTGTTGCCGAACGCGAAGCGGTTCCTGAGGGACTTCTTGGGAGCGTCCGGCTC
>CAYYAQ010000231.1:0-5582 GCA_964469555.1 uncultured candidatus Brocadiaceae bacterium
AACTGACGGAACATCTCGAACACTCGCCCACCGTCACTCGGAATGTGGAGATCCGAGACCAGGATCGTCCGTTCCCGGTCATCATCCAACGCGGTCTCGATCGGCGTCCCTGCGATTCGCTCGTTCACGGCGACACCCGTCAAGGTTTGCGAACCTCGAGGAACAAGGCGCCGTACGGGTCCAGCGGCAGGTCGTGCTGGAACGCCGCGGGATACACCTTTCCCGTCCGCAAATCGACGACAATGGACTTGGCGCGAAAAATGACGCGGGCGGTGTGGGGGCCACGCTTCGCGAGTTTCGCGAGGATCCGCGGGGACTCGAGGGCATTCACTCGGACGGCGAGAAGCCGGCGTCCGTCCGGCGTCTTGAACACCATGCGCTCGAGGCATGTCGGCATCCCCTTCGCCTGCAGGAGAACTGGTTGCAGCACCCGGGCTTTGCGCAGGATGTGGCGCACGCGCTTGCGCAGCCCCACTGCGGCGTGCAGACGCTCCGGCTGGAGGCGAACCTTGCCGTACTCGCAGACCGCGAGGTTGAGATAGAACGCGCGACCCTTGCCGTGGACGGCCTCCATCTGCACCTGGAAACCGGAGATCGGGTCCGCGAGTTCCGCCTGCAGGCCTTTCTCGGCAGCGGCTGGTCCCGTGCTGAGACGAGCGTTCTTGGCGGGACGCCCCTCGTGGACGAGCATGTTCTCGAGGACGAAACGGCGTCCACTCACGCCGAAGAGTCTGTCCAACGCGCCCTTTTCACGCAGTCGTAGACGCTGGTCGTACAAACCAGGAGTGTGATCCGCGACCACGATCCCACCCTTCGCGACGAAGTGAAGAATCGCCGCGGCTGTCGGATCCGACATCGCGATCGTCGCCGGCAGCACCAGCAGACTGGGCGGGTGCGCGAGCAGACGAACGTGAAGCTCCGCAGCCGAAACGAACCGCGGCTGCAAGCCGATGTCTTCGAGCAGGCGGATCCAGCCGTGACGCGAGGCCTGGCTCGTGCTGTGCGTCGCCTCGTACGACGAGAGGCGCTTGATCCACGTCTCACCATCCCGCCGCGAGTCGAGCATCCACCACGCGCGCACCGAGGCCTGGGACTCGACGATCCAGACGGGCGACCGCAGCATCACCGCCCCGGCAAAGTGCCGCGCGACGGGGTCGATAGCCTTGAAGCCCGCGGCCACGGCAGCACCGTACGCGCTCAGCTTCCCAGTCTTCGCCAGGAACTCCGTCGAACTCCAGACGACCGTCCCCCACATGCCGTGGGCGACCATGTCGGCGAGTCGCGCGGTGACGAGACGGGGGTCCTCACCGTCCTTTGGCGGAAACAGCGTGGCGATCTGACGGGATCCGGGTTCCGCGAGCGACATCGCGAGTTCGCGAGCACCCCCGATGTCGTAGGCCTCGAAGAACCCGAGGTGCGGCATGAGGCGGCTGTAGTCGTGACCACCGTACGCGGACGGCGGTTGCAGACCGGTCAATCCGCACGGGATGTTGGCGTCCTCTCTCCGAACCTGTCGGGCCAGACGTTCGATCACGCGCGCGAACTCGGCGTCCATGAACTCGCGGTGCGCGGCCCATGGCGCGAGGTTCGCAGGGAGGAGCTTGCCACCGAGCTCCCTCGCGCGGATCTCGTCGGCGGTGAACGGCCTGAGCTGCTCGAAGCTGGCGAAGTCCGCCTGCCACGCTTTGTTCAGTTGGTCGATGGTCCGATGCCGCCTCTTCAGAAACGCGCGAAAGTGCCGAAGCGACGCGGGTGCGAAGCAGAAGTCGAGCGGATTCGCGTGCCGCGTCACGGAGATCTCGTCGCCGAGGGAAATCGCGATCGGCCCGTGCTCGATCAGCGGATCGAGGCGCGCGCTCAGGATCTTCGTGAGCCGGACGAGGGTCTCGGTGCTCGACAACACCGCGGGACGGAAAAGAACGTCCGCGTCGCGCTTGGCGCCGTATTCCTTCGCGATCGGTCCGTACTGCTGGCTCCGCAGCTCGAGGATGCCCTTGCCGCAGATCTGGTCCCGGTAGAAACGCAGCCCGTGACGACCGGGGACCGTGGGGTCTTGACCGCTGGAAATGCTAACCGCGTTGAACCCCGCGGACCGGATGAGAGTCGCGAACGCGGCGTCGACCTTCTGACCGCCACGCACCCACAGGATCTTCTGGAAGCCGGAGACCGCGGTGGGTCCTGCAGCGACTTGCGCTTCGACGCGCGCTCCGATGCCCCAGAACACGGCACAACTGCAGAGCACTGCGAGCGGAAAGCGCGTGGTTCCGACCACCACTACTCGATCCCGTAGTCTTTGAGTTTCTCCCACAGCACTTTGCGCGAAATCCCCAGAACGGACGCCGCCTTCGTGCGATGGCCGCCAACGCTCTTCAGGACGGTCTCGATGTGCTTTCGTTCGGCGGCGACCATCACCTCGCGCAGTGACGCCAGATCCATCGCCGGGTTGAGCGCCGCGCGACGCGTCTTGTCGACGGGGAGAAGGTGCTCCTTCTTGAGCACGCGGGAACTCCCAGCCATCGCGATCGCCTGGGCGACGTGATTCTCCAACTCGCGCACGTTGCCCGGCCACGTGTAGTTGCACATCGCCTCGCGGACGTCGGTCTTGACGTTGTACATCCGCCCGGCGCCCAGCCGTCTAAGGAAGTGATCGAGAAGCAGAGGCAGGTCGCCATCCCGATCCCGCAGCGGCGGCAAACTGATCGGCACGACGTTGAGTCGATAGTAGAGGTCTTCGCGAAACTTCCCGGACTTGACCAGATCGAGCAGAGCGACCTTGGTAGCGGAGACAACACGGATGTCGACGGAGAGTGTCTCCTCCCCGCCAACGCGTTCAAACTCTCGCTCCTGGATGACGCGCAGGAGTTTCACTTGAACCTGCATCGGCATGTCGTCGATGTCGTCGAGGAAGATCGTGCCGTGATCCGCGAGTTCGAATCGCCCCTTGCGCTGTTTGCCGGCGTCCGTGAACGCGCCCTTCTCGTGCCCGAAGAGTTCCGTTTCGAGCAGGGTGTCGGGCAAGGCGCCGCAGGACAAAGCCACGAACGGTTTGTCCTTCCGGCTCGACAATTGGTGCAGGGCGTTCGCGATGCATTCCTTGCCGGTGCCGCTCTCGCCGGTGATCAACACGCTCGCCTCATTGCTGGCGACGGTGCGGACGATCTTGAACACGTCGCGCATCCGCCGGCTGTTGCCGATGATGCCAGGGAGTCCGTCCTCGCCCTTGAGATCTGCACGTAGTCTCCGGTTCTCGTCCACCAGTGCCCGGTAGCTGCTGATCCGCTTCAAGCGTTCGACGACGGCTTCGTTGAGGAACGGCTTCTGGATGTAGTCGTCCGCACCGTCGCGCATCGCTTCAACGGCAGCTTCGACCGTGGCGAACGCCGTCATCACGAGCACTTCTGTGCCAGGCCGCGCGGTCTTTGCCGCACGCAGGACAGCGATCCCATCCGCGCCGGGTAACCGCACGTCGGTGATCACGCAGTCGAATACATGATCGCCGAGAATCGTGATCGCCTCCTTGCCGTCCGCGGTGTGCGTCACCTCGTGACCGGCTTCGCGTAGATCATCACTCAGGGTAACAGCGATGATCTCCTCATCTTCGACCAGCAGGATCTTCATACGTCTTTCTCATCGACGTCCTTGGGTATCCCCGCCTTCTTCTGATCCGCGGAACCCGCATCATCGAGATCAGACTCGTCGCCGTACAGCTCTTCGTCCGTCAGATCCGCGATTCCGCTGATCTGGTCCTTCCGGAACAACGAACAGCAATTGCCTCCAGAGGAGAACGAATACTCCACCGCCGCCTCGGACTGGGTCATCATCGTATCAAAGAAGAGCGTCGATTGGTCGTCGCAGCTGGCGACACCGATGCTCATGCGCAGGGCGAGTGCGTTGCCGCCGACGCAAAACTCGAGCGCGTTGAACGCGAGCCGCAGTCGCTCCGCGACGTGCAAGCCCTGCGCGCCGTTCGTGTGGGGCATGACGACGAGGTAACGGTCGTCACTCGCGAACCCGAGGTGATCCGCGCCGCGCGTCTTCTCGTGGACGAGTTTGCCGAGTTCCTCGCGCACCATCTCGCGCAAAACTCCGCCGTGCATGTCCACGAGCGCCTCCAACCGGTCGACCTGGACGAGCATGCACGACACTGGGAACCCGTACCGCCGCGCTCGGGCGAACTCCGTCTTCATCAGGTGCAGGATCTGCGACTGCGAAAACGGCGACCCGGACACGGCGCCTCTACCGCCAAACCGCCCCCCTTGCGTGGCGCCGGCGTCCGACTTACGAAAGCTGGCCATGTGCTTGAAACCCTCGGGGATCGAACATCAGATCCGGTGGGACTTTATCAAGTAGTGGCCCAGCAAGATCAACAGTCCGCTGAGAACGCGGGCATCCCGTGGGGGCGGTGATCGCCCAGGACCTGGCATCTCGCATCGAAGCATCAAAAAAAAGGGCTCCAGCCGGTCAGTGCTGGAGCCCCTGCATGCGGGAAAAAGCTTTGGAATGGAGAGGGCGGTTAGGGAGGGGGAATTTATCAGGTCTCCAGCCCACAGCCTTTCTCACCGCGAGTCTCGGTGTGGCGTTGGCCAACTTTGTATAGAGCGCGCGTCTCGCTGGCAGGCAAACTAGCGAGCCGCGTCCGACCCTCTTGGCGAGGGCTGGACGCAGAATCATCCCCCATTTCCCCGGGGTTTCAACAGCCTTTGAACAATAATTCGGCATTCCGTGTCTGCGGTGTCGCGGAGCGCGACACCACGGGTGGCCTACCGTTTCGGAACTCGCGTTCGCAGCGGAATCCCGTGTGGGTAGGGCGCTAACGGACAGGCGTGCCACCGAAATTCACCGGCATGCGGGGGCTACCGCGGGCCGAACACAGCCGGCCACACCTCCTTCAACCATCCAAGGATCCGGTAGATGTCCACATCGGGCCACTTGTGTTTCACCAAGACGAGGAGCATGACCACCGCCGGGATCAGGATGGCCAGGAAGATCAGCCGCGCGAGCATCCGCGCGACGAAGGTCTTGGCGTGACGCCGGATTCCCTTGCCGGGAGTCTCGCGTCCGCCACGCACCACCCAGTCGCGCTGGGAGCGCAGCGCCTGGGTGGTGAACTTCGCAGGCTCCACGGGATCGCGAAGGACGCGGCCGACGACCACCTCCCACGGGTAGTCGCTCGCAGACGAGTTCACCGTCTTCTGCAGTTCCTTGAGCGTCGACTTGTTCACCAGCCCCGCCATCAGTCGGGCACTGGATTCGCAGATCCGCGAGAATACAGGGTCGGGGGTCGGGGTCTCTTCCGTCATGGGTTCTTCGATGGGTCGGTGACCTTGGAGATTATGACATTCACGCAACCACGGTATAGCCTGTGACCATGCCGAGCAGCCCCGGACGGGATGAACGCGAAGCCTACCTGCTCACCGACGTGGCTTCAGCCCACGACGCAGGGTTGAGTACCGAGCAGATCCTCAACGGACCCGCGACGGCGTCCCTTCGATCAGGAATCGTCGTGGACCGCGACTCATCCCTCGCGATCGGGTTGCAGGACAAGGGAGTCCGGGTCGCACCCCACGAGTTGCTGGTCCTGC
>CAYYAQ010000232.1:0-5569 GCA_964469555.1 uncultured candidatus Brocadiaceae bacterium
GATGACCTTCGTGTCCGTCGTGATCTCCGGCGCGATCTTCAGCCCTTCGCGGTCGCGCAATTCGATGAAGTTGTCGACGTCGCCGTTGAGCACCGCGCACACGTAGGGGCCATCGCGGCCTTCTTCATCGTGATTCACGGGGTGTGCGTTTGGTTGGCTGACGATCCCGACGCTGGCCCAGCGAGTGTGACCCAGCACGACGGCTTCTGCATCCGCGCCACTGAGTGCGCGCCGAAGCAATGCGTCATCGCGGATCGCCGCGCGCAACGCTCGGGTGTTGTCGCCGAGCTCGCCGATCTCCGCGGCGGTCTTGTACACGAAGCACAGGTGCCCTTCGGGAGTCCGCACCGCGCGGCTCGTGAAGAGCCGGTCGGTCTTTCGCGGCTCGATCAACTCGCGCAATTCCTGAGAGGAGAGGTCCAGGCCGTGCGCCGAGACCAATACGTGAAGACCGGCCGAATCACGACCGCGGACCTCAAGGCGATCCAGCGCGGACAGCGCCTGCGCGATCGACATGAAACCTTCGATCGAGCGGTCTGACAGCCCTTCACCGCCGAGATCTGCGATCGCTCGCGACGTGCCGACGCAATCGCGACTCACGGCCCATGCGGAGTCCTTCACGCGCACGAGCGCGGCGTTGAGGGACTCGAGGTCGTGTGGAGACAGGCCGAGCCCGTCATCGATGTGGCGTTCGAGATTCCTGATGGATTCGGTCAACCCCGACAAGCGCGCGACAGTCGTGTCGGCGAGGTCTGGCTCGCGGTAGAGGCACGTCGCCCCCGCGCTGCCCGAGAGGAGGGTGTTCGCTTCGTCAAGCGCTGTCGCCGCTTCGTTGACCGACGCTACGAGCGCGTCATTGTCGAGGTCGGAGACGTGAGTCGCCGCTCGCGCAAGGCACGATTCGATCTGCTCTCGGGATGGTGGCTGTCGGCGTCGGCGACGTCGCAGCACAGCGATGATGCCGCACATTGGAAATCAGGGAATCTAACGAACGGTGAACTGAGGAAGTCTCGATCGGATCTGTTTTGCTAGATCTTGTCTACCGTTCTTTTCGATCGCTTTCGCCAGTGCCAAGAGCCAATCGGTACTGTTCTTCGGCATCGCCCCGGTCGAGAACTTCTCGTCTACTGTGGGATTCTCGCACATGACGCGGAGGTAGTCACAGATCACCTTGCCACGCACTCCCTTTCCCTTACCCGGGGCGTTGTTCCACAGTTTCGCCCAGGTATCGTCGGAGAGTTCGACTTTGTTCCGCGCCTCGAGTCCAAAGACGATCCGGCGGTCTGTTGTGAAGCGAACGAATAGGTCGCCGTTGCGGCAGGAACGAATCGCTGCTCCGCCCCGGTAGATCGCTTCGTCGCGAAACGCCTGAACCGGGTCCACCCAGCGCTCGCCGAGGCGCTTTCTTGCGAACGCTTCGAAGCGCGCGATCGCCTCGTGGTTCTTCTTGGCCGGCTCGCCGATGAGGAACCCCATGGTCTCACTTGCGACCTTCCGGAGCGTCTTGAACGCTGTGTGTGCCCCGACCTTGCCCCACGCGTAGTCGAGGAAGCCTGCCTCCTGGCGCAGAGCCTCGACGAGCGTCGGCAGCCCGCGGTCGTCCTTCTCCTCGATCAGGCAGATCGCGACACGAAGTCGGACGCGAGGGTCGACGTCTTTCAGCAACGCGAGCACTCGATCCCGTTCGACGCCGAGCAGGCACAGCCCCCGACCGGCCTGGATTCTCGTCAGGTAGGCCGCGTCGGTCAGACGCGAGATGAACAGCTTCTGGTAGTGCTTGAGACGGCGGTTTGCGAGGGCTTGAAGCGCCTGGGACCGCCAGTAGAAACTCCGGTCGCGCGTCCATTCCTCCAGGAGCGCGAGGGTCGCCGGGCCCGAGCTGTTGACCCGTCCGTACGCCGTGACGAAGTCCAGACTGATGGCAGTGCGCCCGTTTTTCTTCTCGAACGCACGCACGACGGCGATCGCCGCGTCGCCGGCCGCGGCGACCTTTCGCGACGCCGCGCGGCGCAGCATCACGCGGCGGTGTTTGTGCGCCTTCTCGACGGTGGACTTCCAATCGGTGGCTTTCGCTGACGTCTCTTGTGAGGGAGCGACGAACGCGAACAGGCCGACGACGAGGACGAGTTGAATGCGGACCATCCGCGGCTACTTCACCGAGTCGACGGCCATGGTGTAGAGCGAGACGACGACGCCTTCTTCCTTCTCTTCCTCTACGTAGATCGTTCCCGTGACCGAGGCGGTGCCGGGCTTGATATTGACCGTCTTGCCCTCGGGCATGGCGCAGAAGATCATCTCGTTGAGCTTCGGCGTGCCTTCGCACCCACAGGCGTCGTTGACGAGGATGAAGTACTCGACGTCGCCCTCGGTACCGTCTTCGGTCGCCATGAAACCGCCGACGGTCACGAGCTTCTCGTGATGCTTCGTCACCGACTTGGGCAGATCCTTGCCCTCTTCGTAGTCGAAGTTCGAGAGTTCCGCGAAGTTGATCTCCTCGGGATCGTCGACAGGCGAACCAAGGAGAAACACCGCGAGCAGGGAATGAAGTGCGATCTTCATGACTAGCCCGGGAGTTTAGCACCACGCGTAGGGCCGGGTCGAGCCCTTCAGTTCTCAGCGCTTCACCAACCGCGTATAACGAAATACTGCCTCGAGCGTCAGTGCGCACATCGCGGTAGCGTAGACCCTGCCCCCGGCGACGCTCCAAACACTGACAGGGTCCCAGGAGCCCGTGAAGTTGCCGTCCCTGCGCTGGTGCGAGAGGACCGGGGGCGTGATTGCCTTGTGCCATTTCTTCCAGTGCTCGCCGCCCATCTGGTACATCGCGTAGGAGCCGTAGTACCAGTAGTAGAAGTCGATGCTCCCGTCGTCGGCCCACTTCGGTGGTCGTTCGAGCATCGTGTTCGCCGCGAGGGTCATCACCTTCTTCTGCCTGGGATCCTGTCCAAGCATGAAGCGCGAAAAGAGTGCTGCGCCGGTGAGCGCGTCCCCCTTGTTCACGGGGAAGGCAGTGCGGTGGTTGCCGACACGTCGCGCCGACGGTTCGCCTCTCTTCGTGTACCCACAGTGGCCGGTCTTCGGGTCCGTCCACATGTCGAGCATCGCTGCGCCGTTCTTGAACGCCGTTTTGTTCACGTCCAGGCCGAAGTCCTGGGCGGACTTGTAAGCCATCAGGCACCAGCTCGACACGGAGACGTCGTTGTCGTTGTCTCGCGGCATGTAGCGCCAGAGCCCGAAAGGGTTGCGGTGGGATTCGAGGTAGTCGATGCCCTTCTGCGCGTTCTTCTTCAGCATCTTGTACTTCGAAAGTCCGTACGCTTCGCACATCGCGATCGTGGCGATCGCATGGCCGTAGACGAAATCGTGCGTGGCTTTCGTTCCGAATAGACCGTTTTGACCCTGCTGGTCGCGGAGCCACTTCACGCTTTTCTTGACGACGTCTTTGTAGGGGCCGGCACGCATCGTGTTGCCGTTGCCCAGGAACGTGAGCAGCGCGAGGCCCGTGACCCCGACGTCGTACGCTGCCCCGCCCTTGCCGTCCGTCGGCTTGCGACCCTTGTCATGCTTCATGAACCCGTCGGTGTCCCACTTGCCGTCCTCGTCCTGGTGCTTGGCGAGCCACCCGAGCGCCAGGCCGACCGCGACCTTGGAGGAGACCTCGTCTCTCAGCGGCGGTCGCCGTCGGTCGCCGACAGCGGTGTTGGACCGCGTCGGTTTCTTTTCCTGTGGCGGGGACGTCTTCTCCTGGGCCGGACCCAGGGACACGAGTGCTGCGAGAGCGAGAACGGACAGGTGGAGCATCGAAGCCTCCTTCTTGGCAAAATCGGTTCGGTAGGCGTGGATCCCGGTGGTGGATGGGTAGGCACCTCGACCCGGGCTTGGGGGTCGGTTGGCACAACGGGCGCCGACGTCGGGGTTCATTCCGATCCCGATGAAATCTGTTTGTCGTCCTCTTCGATGGCGATGACCTCGACCGGGCAGTTCGCGGCCGCGAGGAGAATGTCTGCTTTCTTGGACGCAAAGTGGGTCTGGGCGCCGGACAGGATCACGCAGTCCTCGCCGTCGGGGACGTCGAAGACATCGGCCGCGATGTCCATACAGAGGCTGCAGGAGATGCAGCCTTCCTCGATCAAGACCTTCTGGATAGTCATCGGGGTGGGGAAGTTAGGCGGAGCCCCGTGGCTTTCAAGCCAGACGCGGCGAGTGTGCAGCAAACCCCGCACCAAGTCGTGGCGGGCACCGCATTTCGCTTCGGCGTCCTACTCCTCTCCGAACTTCGGGTGGACCAGAAACAACCCGTTGGGGGAGGCGTCGAAGAAGGTGTTGGCTTGCTGCAGACCACGCATCTTCCTGTGGGGCAGATTCCGACCGACCCGCTACCATTCCGCCCCCTCATTCCCTCGAAACGACCCATCGATGTCCGACGATCGTAAGCCGCTGGTGCACTACCGGCAGGATGGCCGCGTCGCGGTGTTCACTCTGAACGCCCCGCCGGCCAACACCTACAGCCACGAGATGATGCTCGAACTCGCGATGGCCGCGGATCTCCGCATCGCGCGGAAGGACTGCGGGAAATCCGGCCTGCCCGAGGTGGCGCTCGGCGTGATGCCAGGGACCGGGGGGACCCAGCGACTCGAGCGCGAGCTGCAGGCGAAGTTGTTCGGGAGCGAGGACGCCCAGGAGGGCATTCGCTCCTACAACGACAAGCGCAAGGCCGAGTTCGAAGGGAGCTGAACGATCGTGAAAGCCGTCGTGGTCCATGAGCACGGAGGATTCGACCAGCTTCAGGTCGAGGATCGTCCAAAGCCCGAGCCCGGGAATGGCGAAGTGCGCGTGCGCCTCGCCGCCGTCGGACTCAACCATCTCGATGTCTGGGTGCGCCGCGGCGTGCCCGGACACACGTTTCCCCTGCCGTTGATTCCGGGAAGCGATGGCGCGGGAGTGATCGACGCGGTGGGCGATGAGGTGCAGACCGTGAAAGCCGGCGTCGAAGTCATCGTGCTGCCCGGCATCTCGTGCTGCGAGTGCGACGCGTGTGGGGCGGGCAACGACCAGCTGTGTCCGGAGTACGGAATCCTCGGCGAGACCCGCGACGGGTGTTGCGCGGAGTTCGTCGTGGTTCCGGCTGTGAACGTCGTGCCGAAA
The DNA here is from genome assembly GCA_964469555.1 of uncultured candidatus Brocadiaceae bacterium. Classification (GTDB taxonomy): domain Bacteria; phylum Planctomycetota; class UBA1135; order UBA1135; family UBA2386; genus CAYYAQ01. Next base: position 5,146 of record CAYYAQ010000232.1, read on the forward strand.
CCCGAGCGCTTGAGTTTTCCGGAGGCCGCGTCGTTCACGCTCTCCTACATGACCTCGTGGTCGATGCTCCAGAAGGCTCAGATCCTCGAGGGTGAGACGGTTCTCGTGCACGGCGGCGCGTCGGGCGTGGGGAGTGCCGCGATCCAGATCGCCAAGCTGCACAAGGCCGAGGTTATCGCCACCGCTAGCTCCGCAGAGAAGTGCGCGTTCGCCAAGAAGCTCGGCGCCGACCACGTCATCGACTACGCGAAGACGGACTTCGTCGACGAAGTGCGGCGCATCGGCGGGCGCGCCGGCGTGGATATCGTCTTCGAGCACGTCGGAGCCACGACGTTCGACGGCAGCGTGAAGTGCCTGGCGCGCGGTGGCCGACTCGTGACCTGCGGTGCGACGACCGGTGGAAATGTGCAGCTCAGTCTGCATA
>CAYYAQ010000233.1:0-5530 GCA_964469555.1 uncultured candidatus Brocadiaceae bacterium
CGATCGGGTGTTCGCGTTCGAACTACCTGCAGATCGTCAGCTCGAGCGCGTTGCTGCCACGGAATCCGGTGTCCGCGCCGCTGAACGCCTGGAAGTACACGCGGAAGCCGAGGAGGCTCGTGGAGGCTCCAATGCCGATGGGGACCGCGGTGTGGCCGAAGTTGTCGGCGCGCAAGACGATCCTCGGCATCAAGGGTGCACCCACGAGCAACGCGACTTCGTTCGCCGGACTGAGCGGCGCCAGGTAGCCCGCGGAGCGCGACCAAAGGATGACGACGTAATCGTTCGGAGTCGAACCCTTGCTCAGCAGCCAGATCAAGCGACCCAGTTGTGGCGCCGCCGAGGCATCGTAGGAGATCGTGTGCAGGTCCTGCTCGCGGCCCGAGAAGATCCGGCGGCACGCCGCCTCGTTGCTCTTCCGGGGCGTGGGTTCGGGGAAGGTCACGAGCGGGCCGACGCCGTCGTAGAGTCGGCCGAGCGAGATGTCTTGGACCTGCGGTTCGAAGAAGAACCCGTCGAGCTTCGTCAACCCATCCTTCGCGATCAGGAACAGGCTCTCCCCGCCGGCGCTGAGCTTGAACGTCGCGTGCAGCGGACCCTGCAGAGGTTGATTGTCAGCCCAGATCAACAACATCGCGCCGGGTTGCACGGTGGTGCCGGTCGGAATCCGCCACTTCGTCGGAAGCAGAAGGTCGTCGGTCAGGTACATGCCGCCGGCGTCGAGGGCGACACTGCCCTTGTTGGTCAGCTCGATCCAGTCCTCCCGTTCGCTGGCCTGGTCCATGATGCCGGTCATGTTCTTTGCCATGATCTCGTTGATCACGAGATCACACATTGTGAAGTCCGCTTCGTTCAGTGCGCTCCACACACCGCTGTCCAGCGCGCGGGATTTGACCGTGGCCGCCGTCTTCAGCGTGATCGCCGTGGAATACGACTGTGCCGTCGAACTGACCGCGCCGCCGACCGCCCGTGGATCACTGCCGTCGAGCGTGAAGTAGATCTTGCCCTTCGGCGCTGTGACCGAGAGTTTGAAGCCAGTCGTGATCTCCCCGCCGTGCTTGCTGAACGTCGGCGCCGTGACCGACGGATACAGGGACGCAGCCTGGAGCTGCCCGATGAGCTTGTCGCGTCGCTGCGGCAAGAACGTCTGTTTGATCCAGGCGATGGAGGGCTCCCAGTCCTTGTCGCGTTCACGGGGCGGCTGCACGCGGACGTCACCCCAGCGCGCGGACTCGGCGATGATGGCGGATCGAACCTCCCGAACTCGTCTGTCGAAGAGCGCATTCGCGATGCTCGGATCGAGTGGTCCGTTGTTGTAGAGCAGGCGATGCGCCCGGTCGCCGAACAGCACCCGGAACTCGGCGTTGGCACGCAGCTTCGCGTAGAGGTGGCCCGGTGACTTGGAGCTGCTCACGCCGGTGACGTTGATGTTGACGTCGTTGAGGCAGATCTCCGCGTCCCAGTTGAAAAACTTGAACGGTCCCGCGGGCACGCGTCGCCGCGCCATGTACCAGTTGTTGTCCGGCCAGTCGGTTGTCCCGGCCCACTGATTGAGGGTCATGTAGTCCGCGAGGCTTTCGACGTCGACGTACTGCTGGATGTTCGCGTAGGCCGCCGCGCTCGACAGCCCGCCGGTCGCGAGGGCCATGGCCTTGTCGAACGCGACGCTGTCGCCGTTGACGACCTCTCCTTGGAAGTGCTTGAGCACGTCGTAGTCCGCGCTCGAGCCGCCGAAGTAATGGGCCTGGAAGTCCGCGTCCGGTCGTTCGGACGGGTTGTAGAGACCCCAATACAGCCCATTGACATAGAGGTGCGCGAACGCTCCGTGGGCGTCGACGCGACCCATGAACCGGTGCGCGTCACGGATGAACATGTCGCGCAAGTAGGTCGCTCCTTCCTTCGGATGGCTCGTGAACGCATCGTTGTACGCGCAGCGCAGCACCATCGTGTCGAGCTTCGCGCCTGCACCGAGGCCGAACAGATTTGTGTCGAGCGAGTTGGGGCCGTATCTTTCCTTGAAGACCACGCGCATCGCGTGCTTCGGTGTGCGCCACGGCTGCCGGCTTGCCCGGCCGTGGATCCGCACGCCGCATTCTCCCTGCACGTGGCGCCCCATCCGCGGATGGAGAATCTCGATCGACATGGACCGTTCCCACGCTTGCCCCTCCTGCAACGGGTTCGAGTAGATGCCTGTCTTCGTGTCGAACATGTCGGGGAGGTCGAACACGAGGGAGATCGATGGCAGGGACCGCAGAGAGTCGAGGATTTCCTTTCCGTAGGTCGGGCTCGTGACGATTCGCTGGTCCATGGCGTAATCGGCGACGGCCTTGTAGTTCGTGCTTCCTGTCCAGTGCGTGCCCCAGTTGTCGGGGAAGCCGGGGGACGTGTTTCCCTGCTTGAGGACGTCCGCGAGGAAGATGTAGCTGTGCGTATCACGCCGCGACAACGCAGTGGTTGCGCTGTAGGTGGCCGTGCGCAGGGTCGTGGTCTTGTTGATCGCGATCGGTGTCGAGTAGATCGTCCCGTGGCTGCGCGATGGTCGACTGCCATCGGTCGTGTAGCGGATCGTGGCGCTCGGTGTCAGCGTTCCCAGCTGGAGCGAGAACGCCTTGTCGTAGAAGCCGCGCACGACGTTTGGCGTGACGCGCTCCGCGATCGCTGTGTGGCCGGATCCGTTCTTCTTCCAAGCTGTGGGAGTGTCGAAGAACGCCAGGCTGCCGGTGTTGAGGCTCGGACCGTAGGAGACGTCGGGGTGCTGCTTTGGAAACGTGATCTGCGACGCGATCGTCACTCCGTTGGTCTTGACCAGCGCGAGGTAGTCACCGTTGTCGCCGTCGAGGCTGAAGTTCGTGTGCAGCGAGTTGTTCGCGAACTTCCGATTGAGTCCCGACGCGTGCACGATCATGTAGCCGCCCGCGCTGATCCGGCGCGTGTCGACGCGGAACTTCCGCAGGTTGGCCGGGTCGTCGGTGAGATACCAGCCGTTCAAGTCGATCGAGCTGGTGCGCGGGTTGTGAATTTCGAACCAGTCGCTCAACCGACCGAGGTCATCGCGAATGGACGTCGCGTTGCGCGCCATGAGCTCCGTGATGACCGGGTCCTGGGCAGCGACGTTGGGTAGACACATCGCGAAAGTGAATAGTGTCGTTCGAAGGTGCATGGGCGACGTGTGTCACTACATCGTAGCTGATCCTTCGGTTCTTTGGGGTCGAATCAAAGCGAGGATAGGCGTTCCAAGCCGCAATTTCGTGCGTCTCCCCCAGCAAGAACCCGACATCGCCGCCCAGCAGAATTTTGAAAGCCTGAGCCGAACTCGTATGGGCGCATCCCTTTGCTTGCACGTTCATCGAGTGCGGACTGAGCGAGGCCCAGCACACGGTCGGTAAGCGCCAACCGCTTCAGCGCCTATGCCGGCTTGCGCCCCCGGACCAGATGGTGGATATGGCCGCCGGCGCTCACGTATTCGCCGGCATCCATGGCAGCGAGAATCGGAGCCAACTTGTTGCGGGCCAGTGCCCACAGTTGAGGAAAACGGGCCTCGTCTCCCCCGCCGGCCAGACAGTCTCGGCGGCAATTCTCTTCGGTGCTTCCCAGCACCTCTGCCGCCTCAAAATCAGCCTTCTGGTCGCACCTCCAGGCCGCCCGCAAGCCCTGCCTCGCCAACCAGGCTGGCACCGCGCCTGATCTCCGGCCAGGGCCGAGACAGGTGCTGCATGACGTTGCAGCGCAAGCGTGGTCGCGGCCGAGCTTCGGCTGATCGCTGACGGGCGCCCTGCGGCGCCGCCTGGGTTTGGGCCCGGTCGATGAGCATTGGCCCTGGGCGTGCTGGCTCCACGCGCACCTGTACCCAGACGTGAAACGCGGCGTATGACATCATGGCCGTCTTTGGGATACGATCGCGAGTTCGCCTGTGGCCGGCCCCGCCACAGCACTCAATCCTCTCGACAAGCACGGATTCAGACATGCACCTTCGCACCACCGTCCCGACCGTCCTGCTACTGGTCACCGGCCTCTGCGCCCAGGCCAAGTACGCGGTTTCCCCAGCCTACTTCGCCACGACCTTCGCCAAGGATGGCGCGTCCGTCTTCATGGGTGACGCGCCTTGCACCCACATGCAGATTCACCGGGATCTGGGGGCGACGGCCATGATGATCAAGGAGATCTCGTTCCGGCGCTACTTCTACGTCATGGACTCACCGGCCTTCACGGCGAGCATCTCCCTGGCCATGTCGATGGCCGCGCCAGCCGCCCCGACGCCGGTCTACAGCGCCAATCACAGCACGAACAAGACCGCGATCTACAGGCCCGCCAGCCCGAAGACCTTCAGCTTCCCCAAGACTTCGTACAGCAGTACTCCGAAGTTCGAATACCACATCCCCTTCCCGACGGCGACGGCTCACCTGCACGTCCCGACGACCAGTCTCTGCTGGGAGATGCGGGTACACAGCTCCACCGCCGGGAGTTTCACCTGGATCGATCGCGTCAACGCCGCCAAATCGGTGAAGGCCACCCCCGTTGGCAAGGGTTGCACAGGTCAGGGGCTGTCCTCGGCGCCGGCGCTCCAGAGTTCGATTGTCGAGGAGCCGGCGAAGAATCGCTTCCTCCTCTCGACCATGGCCGCCTCATTGCCCCGCAGTCAGTCCTACCTCCTGTGGTTCGGGCTCAGCAAGAAGCTCTGGGGTACGACCCCTCTGCCGCTGGACCTGAGCCCCATCGGCGGTCCCGGCTGCGCTATCAACACCGAGCCCATCGTTTCCCTCGGAGGCACGACCAGCTCGGCTGGGTTCATCACCTCCTACTACCCACCACTGGGGACGGGAATCCCCTGCCCGAATACTCCTTCCTTCCAGGGCCTGCCGTTCTACATGCAATACTGGTGCGCTGATCCGACCAGGAAGTCGGGCTTGAAGGCGATCTTCTCCGAAGGGCAGGAGTTGGTCATCCCTGGCAGTTCCGCCCTGGCCAAGATCTACACCAAGAAGAATGCCTCGGCCACCAGTGGAACGGTCGTGTCGGGCACCGGCCTGGTCACACGGTTCACCTACTGACCGCTAGCTGATTTGGCCAGACCGGAGGCGCGGACAGCGCTGAGTCTTCCGCGTCAGACCGGTGTCGGACAGGACCGGGCGAGGTCCTAGCGCTGGCCAGGGCCCAGACATTGGCCGGTGGCGCCCGTCGTTGCCCGCGTCGCCCCTGCATGGTGTCGCAGCCTGCTGAGGCAGCGCCAGCCCTGTTGGCAGGAGCTATTGCTGGTACCAGATGTCGAACTCGGGAGAGCCCTCGATGGGCCACAGGACCGCGAAGTGGTGGATGACATCGCTGGCGATCAGCGACCAGGCAAGCGCCTTCACCCAGGTCCAGCCTGTTGGCCAGCGGTGTCGCAGCACACAGCCGAACGCGAGCAGGGAAGAGTGCCGGATGCGGTGCCCTGTCGGTGCGAGTGATCAGGCGAGGTCGTTGCGCTCTCGGTTAATATGAACGGTCGCCTCCCGGAAGGACACCCTCTCCCACAACTCCCTCTCGATCGGGT
>CAYYAQ010000234.1:0-3071 GCA_964469555.1 uncultured candidatus Brocadiaceae bacterium
GATGTTCGTCGGCGTCGGCGCGAGCCGCGTCCGCGACCTGTTCAAGCAGGCGCGGGAGTGCTCTCCGTGCATCATCTTCCTGGACGAAATCGACGCGGTCGGTCGCAAGCGCGGCTCCGGCATGGGCGGCGGTCACGACGAGCGCGAACAGACACTAAACGCGATCCTCGTCGAGATGGACGGCTTCGACAGCGACAAGGGCATCATCCTGATCGCCGCCACCAACCGGCCCGACGTGCTCGACCCGGCGCTCCTCAGACCCGGACGTTTCGACCGCCAGATCGTGATCGACATGCCCGACGTGACGGGTCGCGAGGAGATCCTCACGGTGCACGGTCGCAAAGTGAAGCTCGGCCCAGGCGTCGACCTCAAGCGCATCGCTCGCGCGACGCCGGGATTCTCCGGCGCGGACCTCGCGGCGATCATGAACGAGAGCGCGATCCTCGCCGCGATGAAGGGCCAGGACTCGATCAAGATGCAGGACCTCGAGGAAGCGCGCGACCGCGTGCGCTGGGGCCGCGAGAAGCGTTCACGCGCTGTCGAAGAAGAGGACAAGAAGGTCACCGCCTACCACGAGGCCGGTCACGCTCTGGTGTCCATCCAGATTTCGGAGCTCGACCCGGTGCACAAGGTGACGATCGTCTCCCGCGGCATGGCTCTCGGCGCGACGATGTCCCTGCCCGAGAAGGACGACTACCACCTCCGCAAGAAGAAGCTCCTCGGCATGATCGCGATGGCCTACGGCGGTCGCATCGCGGAGGACATCGTGTTCGGAGACGTCTCTGCCGGCGCGCAGAACGACATCGAGCAAGCAACCAATATCGCCAAGACCATGGTCACCGAACTGGGCATGAGCGAAAAGGTCGGGCCGATCAACTACAGCCGCCGCGGCGACTCCGGATTCCTCGGCGGAGATACCGCGATCGCCTACGACCTGTCGCCCGACACGATGGAGGAGATCCACAAGGAGGTTCGCAGGATCATCCAGGAGCAGTATTCCCGCGCGAAAGCCCTGATCATCGATCACCGTGAGCACTTGGATAGCATCGCCGACGCGTTGCTCGTGCACGAAACCCTGACCGGCGAGGAGGTCTCCGCCATCGTGCGCGGTGACAGTCTCGAAGAGTTCCGGGCCGCCAAGGAGCGGGCGGAGCAAGCGAGACTGGACGCGCTGCCCAAGCCACAGCCAACCGACGAACCCGACGTGGGACTGTCCGGCGTCGAAGGCCTGGCCCACCCATGAGAAACGCGGCATGAGGATCGCGGGTCCCGACGACTCAGGACGAGCCGGCCACTCCGCAAGGGACCTGACCGTGGGTGAGGGCCAGACCCGCATCATGGGCGTCGTCAACGTGACCCCGGACTCGTTCTCCGACGGCGGGCGGTTTCTCGATCCCGCGGCAGCGATCGAGCACGGCCTCGCGCTCTGGCGGGAAGGGGCCGACATCCTGGACGTGGGCGGCGAAAGCACCCGACCGGGCTTTGATCCCGTCTCCGTCGAAGAGCAGAAGCACCGCGTGCTTCCCGTGATAGAAGCGCTGCGAGAGCAGTGCTCCGTGCCGATCGCCGTGGATACGACCCGAGCGGAGGTGGCCGCCGCCGCACTCGAAGCCGGGGCGGACTGGATCAACGACACGACGGCCCTGGCGGGCGATCCGGAAATGGTTCACCTCGCGGCCGAACACGGGTGTCCCGTCGTGCTGATGCACAGCTTCAGTCCTTCGCGAAACGAGGGTCACGGGCCGAATGGACGCGAGTTGGTGACTCAGATAGTCGAGAATCTCGAAGCGCGGGTCCTCTTCGCCGAGGGCGAGGGGATCGATCCGTGCCGAATCATCCTGGACCCCGGTCTCGGATTCGGCACACTGTTCTCGGACAATCTGTCCGTCATGGCCAACGTCGGCCTGTTTCGCCGTCTACAGAAACCGCTCCTTTTCGGCCCCTCGCGGAAGTCCTTCATCGGTCAGATGACTGGCAAGCCAGTCGAAGAGCGGCTCTACGGCACGGCGGCCGCGGCGGCGGTCCTGGCATTCCAAGGAGTCGAGATCCTTCGCGTCCACGACGTCGCCGCAACGGTCGACGTCGTCAGAGTTTCGGATCACTTACGAAAACACGGGATCGAATCGCGCGCACATGCTGGGTGAGATCTGGAAGCAGGTGATGCAGGTGGGGTTCTTCGCCATCGGGATCTACCTCATCCTGAGATTCCTGCGTGAGACCCGTGGCTCCACTGTCATCCGAGGCCTGACGTTCGTTCTCGTGTTCGTGGTCGTGTCGTTCATGACGCTGATCAACTGGCTCGAGCTCGAGGAACTCGAACTCGTCTTCGGTTATCTCAGCAACATCGCGCTCATCGGCCTGATCGTCGTGTTCCAACCGGAGATCCGCAACGCGATCGTGCGTCTCGGCCAGACGAACCTCTTCGGGAGGTTCTTGAAGCGCGAGGTCCAGGTCCTGTCCCGCCTGCTGCGATCGGTCGCCCGGCTCAGCCGGGACCACATCGGCGCGCTGATCGCGATCGAACGGCAGAACGCGCTCACTTCCCTCGCCGAGACAGGCATCACGATCGACGCCGAACTCAATTCCTACCTCATCGAATCGGTGTTCTACCCGGGCAACTCGCTCCACGACGGGGCCGTAGTGGTGCGCGAAGACCGCATCGTCGCCGCGTCGTGCCTGCTGCCGCTCAGCCAGAACCCCGAAGTCGACAAGCGGCTGGGCACCCGGCACCGCGCCGCACTCGGGCTGGCGGAGGAGACCGACGCGCTGGTCATCGTCGTCTCCGAGGAGACGGGCAAGATCTCGGTTGCCCTGAATGGCAAGCTCGATCACGGCGTCTCCCTGGAACACCTCGAGAAGATCATCAAGGATTCCCTAAACGAGAAGGGAGCCCGCACGTGAACCGCCGTCAACAGGACAAGCGCAAGCGGAGGTTCTACGGCATCCTCAGCGACCCCTGGCGCAAGCTCATCTCGATTGGCCTCGCGATCCTGCTTTGGTACTGGCTCAACGCACAGATCACGATGCCTCACGAAGACGGATTGGAGTTGCTCTACAACGACTCCTCATCC
>CAYYAQ010000234.1:3081-5455 GCA_964469555.1 uncultured candidatus Brocadiaceae bacterium
CTGAACGCGAAAGACTACGGGATCCTGCGGTTCGTGAACGCGAACACGGACGAGCGGCTCACCAAGGTGACCCTGAAACTCGAGGGCCCCAACAGCCTGATGGCGGGGTTGGACAAGACCGGTCAGATGGCCTTCAAAGTGACGCTGTCGAGCAGCGATATCGATCTCGGCAACAAGAACCGACCGCCGTCGATCACGTTCGGAATGGAGGTCTTCCACCACAAGTACGACCCCGAGTACGACCGCCGAATCACGCAGATGACCCCGCGCAGCGTGCGGATCGAGTTGCGCAAGAACGCCCCCAAGTCGCTGCAGCTGCGAGCGAAGAACATCCAGATCGTCATCGAGGGAACGGACCCGACGGTCGCCGCGCGCCTGACAGCCCCGACCTTCGTCCCGAACCCGGTGATCATCTACGGGCCACAAGACCAACTCACGGACATCGGAACGGATACGAAGCTCTTCAAGGTCTCCCTGGACTCGCGGCAACTCGAGAACGGCACGGAGATCATGCTGGGCTTGGAACTGACACAGGAGTTCGCGAGGCAAGGACTCACGGTCACGCCGCCCACCGTCATCTACAAGATCGATCCGCGGCGCGTGACCTACGAGCTCAAGAGCGTGCCCGTGATCCTGGACACGACGGAAGTCGCCGCCGAAGAGCGCAAGAAGTTCATGCTCGACAAGAAGTTCGTCGACTTCAAGATCCGGGTCGCGGCGCAGAGCGAGCTCGACGCTGCGCTCAACGATCATCGCCAGGCTTCCATTCCCGTGAGCACGGTCCCCGCGTTCTGGGCACTCGAGCATGCCAGATTCGTCGTGCATCTGAAGACTAGCGACTTGACGTCCAAGGCCGTGATCACGCGGACTCCGTCGATCCAGCTGTTCACCCTCGACACTCACGACAAGCGGACCACGTTCCAACTCGGGCGCGACTACCTCCCCGATGGCGAGTACCCGATCATCACCATCGAGAAGGCGAAGGAATGAGCGAGACCCCGAAGGACGTGGAGTCCTCTTTCGTGCCCCCGACCTTCGGCACCGATGGCCTGCGCGGCGAGGCCGGCGTCCCCCCGATGGACACCGAGACCATGCGGCGCGTCGGAGCCGCGCTCGGGCTCTGGCTGCAACAACGCGGTCCCGAGGACAAGCGCGTGCTCATCGGCCACGACGGTCGTGAGTCCGCCGCGGGGATCGGTCTCGCGCTGACACAGGGCCTCGCCGCGACCGAGGTGTCCGTGCTCGACGTTGGGCTCGTGCCGACGCCAGGTCTGGCTTTCCTGACACGCACACAGCCGGTCCAGGCCGGCGTGATGATCAGCGCATCGCACAACCAAGCCACGGACAACGGCATCAAGATCTTCTGCGAGGACGGCACGAAGCTGCCCGACGCAGCAGAGGAGGAAGTCGCCAGGGTCACGACAGACGTCCCGTTCGCCCCGTCGACATCAACCGCACCAAAACCGCGAACTGAGTTGGTGCGCGCGTACGAAGAACACCTCGCGAACCTGTTCTCCGACCTGGACCTCTCAGGAATGAAGATCGTCGTCGACGCCGCCCACGGCGCCGGCTCGGTCATCGCCCCGACGCTACTCCTGTGCTTCGGCGCGGAGACCATCGCGGTCGCCTGCTCGCCGGACGGCTCGAACATCAACGCGAACGTCGGCGCGCTGCACCCGAACCACCTCGCCGCCATGGTGTTGGAACACGGGGCGCACTTCGGTTTCTGCCTCGACGGCGACGGCGACCGGAGCATCTTCTGCGACGAGAATGGCGTCATCTGGAACGGTGACGCGGTCCTGATGGTGATGGCCATCCACCTGAAGGGCCTGGGCGCCCTCCCCCACGACACGGTCGTCGCCACGGTCATGAGCAACCTCGGCCTGCGCCGGGCCCTCTCACGGCACGGGATCACCCAGCACGAGACCCCGGTCGGTGACCGCGCTGTCGTCGCTGCGATGCGGAAGCACGGCTTCGGGCTCGGTGGCGAACAGTCCGGCCACATCATCTTCGACGGTGACGGCCACCACACCGGCGACGGAATCTACACTGCGTTGCGACTGCTGTCGATTCCCGGCATCCGCGAGCGCGGGTTCGCCGCGGCGTTCGGCGAGTTCGAGACATTTCCACAACTCCTGGTCAACGTGCCGGTGCGCCACAAACCGGACCTGGCAGAAATCGCCGCCATCCAAGATGCGACCGCCGCCGTCGAGGACGAATTGGGAGAGGACGGTCGCGTCGTGCTGCGCTACTCGGGCACGGAGGATCTCTGCCGGGTCATGGTCGAAGGACCGACCGAAGAGATCGTCCAGCTGCACACGGAGCGCATCACCGACGCCGTGCGCCGAGAGCTCGCGTGACCCCCTCCGACCAG
>CAYYAQ010000235.1:0-5376 GCA_964469555.1 uncultured candidatus Brocadiaceae bacterium
CGCGTTCGCCTCGCCCCGCGCGGCGATCGACTGGGTCAGAATCTCGGCGCCTCGCGCGGCTGCGAGCTCACCCAGTTGCTCGGTGGATGCGATGATCGTCCGGGGAGAGTGCATCTCGATTGTGGAAAGCAGAAGAGACTCCTGGCCTCGAAGGGTAGCGGCCAGGCTCCGACGAATGTCATGCAGGATCGTCGGTGCGGACGAACGGACTGCATAGGCCCGACCCTGACCTAGCTCGATTGTCTGGAAGCAATGGCCGATCGGATGGTCCGACGTCGCACGCAAACGAATCGTCTTGCCGACCGAACACTGATCGTCTAGCGCCCCCCGGCACGGGGCATGATGTGCGACGAGGTCAGCACCGGACCGTTGTTCAAAAAGTCGTCCAACCCGACGAACCAACCGAGCGTCAGGCTCGCGTCTCGGACCAACAGACACGAATCGACGGGCCTGCTCGCAGTTGCGACGATCCGCGGTTAGCGTTTCGGCGCACGACGACATGCACCCGATCCTGAATGCGACCATCGGCTGGGGCGCCGCCGCGATAACCGCCCTTCTGTTCATCGGGCTCGGCCGGTTCCTGGCACGTCTGTTCGGGCTGCAGAACTGCGGCATCGCCGTCGCATTCGTCGCGGGGAGCTGGGTCGTATCGATTCTGTTGATGAGCCTCGGGTTCTCGGACGCACTCACGACGACGGAAGTCGCAATCGGCCTCAGCCTGGCGGCGCCGTTCGCAGCACACGGTCTGTGGAAGGGACCGCGCAGCGGCGTGCGCATCCGGTGGCCCGGTTACATTCGTGTCCCGTTCTGGATCGTCGCCGGCGTGCTCGTGATCTGGACTCTGCCGTACTTGGTGCACACTCTGCTGCCGGACACCGACTGGGACTCCGCGATGTACCACCGTCCCGCGGCCCAGCGGTTCCTGGAACGCGGCGTCACGTCCACCGACGCTTTCCGTGCACAGATGAATTTCCCCGGCGCGGTCCCCCTGCTGTACGCAGGTTTCATGGCGCTCGACGTCAGCAGCGCGATGACACCGTTCAACCTCATCGGAATCGTCCTGCTCGCGCTGGCCGTCTACGAGGTGGGAGTCCGATTCCTCAGCGTGCGCGGCGCGCTCTGGGCTGTGGCTCTGATGCTCACGACCAACATCGTGATGAAGCTGGGCATCGACCAACGCAGCGACAGCTTCCTGGCGCTGTTCTTCTTCGCGTGTTTCCAACTCACGTTGGAGTTCTGGAAAGAACCAAAGAGAGTCGGGCTGCTGCCACTCCTGGGCATGGCGATGGGAATGGCCATCGGCACAAAACTCACCGGGCTTCTCGCCGTCGGTATGTTCGGCGGAGCCACGTTCGTCGTGATGTTGATGCGACGTCCGCAACGTTTCCTGCCGTGGTTCCTCTTCGCGATGGTCTGCCTGGCCGTGCCCGGAGGGTTCTGGCCAGCTCGCAACGCGATTCTTCTCGACGACCCGATCTACCCGTTCTTGAACGGCTTGCAGTACGAGGACGTAAGCGGAGAACTGCGCGCGTTCTATCCAAACTTCGAGCCGTTCTTTGAGCGAGCCGAGAAACCGCCCGACAAATTTCTGAAGGATCTGGGCGGAAAGAAAGAGCCGAGCAACATTTTCAACCTGTGGGACGTGTTCCGAAACTACGAGAGGTACCAAAACAAAAAGCACCACTGGCTGCAGCCGCTGTTGTTCCTCGCGTTCTTCCTTCCTTTCCTCGATCGCCGACCGAAGTACCTCTGGTTGTGCGCGGCGGGATGCGTCTGCTTCGTCGCTTTGGGCGCTCGCGCGCACCTCGTCCGCTACGCACTCGCAGCGTGTCCGATGCTCGCCCTGGGTGCGGCAGCATTCATCACGCACGCGCGGGTTCGGCGTTCGAAACACGGACCGCTAGTTGTTTGGGGGTTGATCCTGCTCACGTGTGGCATCGCCGTCAACAATTCTCGAGTCGAGTGGATCAGACTCGCGAAGAAGTGCCCGCTCGACTACCTGCTCGCTGTCGAGACCCCCTACGCGTGGAAAGTCAGGCGCGGTTACAACGGTGATCAGAACACGAGCATCGCCGCGCACGGGATCAACACCTTGATCTGGGACAAGGAAATGCCTCGGGACTCCCTCATCCTCATGGTGGCGGAGGCCAAGGTCGAACTCTTCATCTGCGCCACCATCCCGGACCTCAGCGCAGAAGTGTACTTGTGGCAAACCGAACTGCTAATGGCCGGAGGAGACTACAAGCAACTGCGAAACAACCTTCGCCGGTTTCGGATCACGCACATCTTCATCAGCCTTGCGCAGATCTCCTGGGCAATTACCGAGCTGAAGATGGACAGCAAACTCCAGAACAGGGATTACCTTCGGTTCGGCGCTTTCCATGCCCTGCGGTTCTGCCAGGAGTACGGCGTCAAGGTCTTTTCGGACGAGTCCGCGGAACTCTACCGTCTCAAATAGCACCGGCGGACTTAGGATCCCCCCATGCACTCGGTCTTGATCGTCATCGGCGACGCCGCGGAGACACTCGACACGCTGTACCCCTACTACCGCCTGCAAGAGGCTGGGTTCGAGCCAATCGTCATCGCACCGGAGCAGCGTCGCTACCAGATGGTCATGCACGAAGTAAAACCCGGGTGGACGATTACGAAAGAGTGGGAGGGCTACACGATCGAAGCCGACCAGGCGTTCGCAGACGTGCGCGAGGACGAGCACCTGGGGATCTTCTTCAGCGGCGGTCGCGCGCCGGAGTACATCCGCTACGACGAAGACCTCGTGCGGATTACGCGGCACTTCTTCGCCGCTGAGAAGCCGATCGCGAGCGTCTGCCACGGCGTCGAGATCCCCGCCTACGCTGGATGCGTCGAGGGCCGTCGCATGGCGAGCGTGCCGAAGTGTCGATTCGAACTCGAGTCCCGCGGCGGCATCTTCGTCGACGAGCCGTGCGTCATCGATCGCAATCTGGTGTCCGGAAGGACATACCACGACAACGGACGTTACCTCGGAGCGTGGATCGAACTGTTGACCGAGCACCGCGACGCCGCGGCAGACACATGACCGAACCCACGCCGACGCCGACCCCCCCGCCGGATCCCTCGTCGGAGAAACGCCGCCGCTCGAGCTGCCTCGGTCGCCTCGCCGCCACCGTGATCAGCTTCCTCATCGCTCTGGGCCTCGCGGAGATCGCGGTGCGCGTGTTCGGCGACGAAGTCCTGCCGAACCCGATCGGCCCGCGTTACCTCTACATCAACGACGACGCGATGGGCGTCGCCCTCAGCCCGGGTTTCAGCGGGCAGTTCTCGCTCTACGACGAATTCGACGTCTCTATCAAGATCAGCTCGCAGGGGTTCCGCGACCGGGAGTTCAGCGCCAAGAAGAGCGGGACGACGCGAATCATCAGCCTCAGCGACTCCTTCGGGTTCGGGTTCGGCGTCGCCGGCGAGGACACTTACGCGAAGATTCTCGAGAAGAGCCTCAACAAGGGAGAAGAGGCGAATCGCAAATACGAAGTTCTCAATGCCGGCGCTTCCGGAATCGGCATCCTGGAGATGATCGAGACCCTGAAACGGTCGGGAAGATGGTTCGCTCCGGACATCGTCGTGGCGTCGTTCTTCTACGGCAACGATCTGCAGGACATCGAGAGCTTTCCACAGCACACCGTCCGCGGTGGGATCGTCATCACACCGTACTTCGGCAAGAGGGTCGACGAGAGCAGTTGGCTGCAATTCTGCTTCAACCGCTCGAACCTGGCGCTGTTAATCGAGCGTGCGAAGTTCAACATGACCAACAAAGGCGTGAACCTCGGCAGCATCGCGAAACCCGGAGAAGCCGGATGGGACATGCGCCCAATCCTGTTGCGACCGGATCCGAAGAAACCGGAAGAGGTGAAGTGGTTCGAGCACCAGGAAGAGCTGTGGCCTCCGTTCGAGAAGCACCTCGCGACGCTAAAGGTCGAGACCGAGAAGCTCGGCGCGACGCTCGTTTTGCTTGCGATTCCGCAGAAGTTCCAGACCCGCGACGACGCGTGGGAGAAGATGAAATCCGCGGCGGCAAGGTCCGAAGACGACTACGACCGCTTCCTGATCGGCAAGAAACTGACGGCGATCTGCACGCAGACCGATGTGATGTTCCTCGACCTCGTCCCAGGCTTTCGAGCAACGCCGCCAAGCAAACCCCGGTACTTCAACCTCAACAAGCACTTCAACGAGGAAGGGAACGCGTTCGCAGCGAAGCTCATCGAGGACTTCTTGCGACAGCGAGGGTTGTTGTAGTCGCGGCTACTCGTCGACGCGCCGCGCGTGGATCATCACAGCCGCACCATGACCCAGCATGCTCTCGACCAGGGTGAACGGAATCGCACCAAGCGTGATGGCCAGGTAGGCCAGGTCCGCGAGCACGCCGCCAGCCTGCCGCGCGGCGCGAGCCGGGGGATAGAGCCCCGGCGCCACGCTGTTGGTAAACGTCGTCGGATTGTCCCGAATCGAAAAGTGCGTCTCCCGCACGGGTTCGAAGCCGTTCTTCTGCAGTACCGCGCGCAGCGACCGCGGGGTGAAGTCCAACAAGTGGCGCGGCACGTCGAGCCCCGCCCACCGACCGCCGAGCAACTTCGCCTGGTAGCTGGCCGCGTTGGGTACCTGCAACACCAGATCGCCCCCATCGCGCAACAACCGGCGGACAGTCTGCAACGTGTCATCGACGCTGTAGACGTGTTCCAGAACGTGGAACATCGTGATCAGCGAAAACGTCCCGTCCTGCAACGGCGCGGCATCGAGTCCACCGAGCACCGCGGGGAAACCCCGGGCCTTCGCGTGCCTCACCGCACCTTCCGACAGGTCCATGCCCATGCTTTTTGGCGCCGCGCACGCACCGAGGAACGACCCGTCACCGCAACCGACATCCAGCAAGAAGACGTCTTCCCCGCGCGCCTGCTGCGCGGTGATGACCCGCTGCACGAAACGCACGTGATCTCGGAGGACAAGCCGACGATAGAACTCGATCAATCGGGTCCAGAGACCGCGACCGTTCTGGCTCGACTTGCCGCCCGAGTCGTCATCCCCGTCGTCTCCGGAAGGTGGCCCGAGCCAGTATCCCTCTGGGTAGTAGCCCGACAGCTCCTCCGGTTCGGGCAACGGCGACAGGAAGAGAACGCCGCAGGATGGGCAATCCTTGATATCGAACCGCTTGTCCGTCGTTCGAAACAGCCGGTCTGTCTGGCGCCACCGGATCTTCCGGTCGGTCTGCTGGCAAAGTGGGCAGGTCATGCGGTCCCCGCAGGAAGCGAGATTCCGTGCGGTATACTCAAAGTAGAACGCACACCGAAGACCGACATCAACTCGAGATTCGTATCCATGAAACGGCGGAGATTGTGACACCGGACC
>CAYYAQ010000236.1:0-5295 GCA_964469555.1 uncultured candidatus Brocadiaceae bacterium
ACCAGGCCTGGGTGATTGATGCCAAGGCGAATGCGTTTGGCGTCGGCACCAGCAATGGCAGCAAGGGTGTGATTGGCTACTGACACGCACACAACGACTATCTGCTTGCCGCTCAGCTTCACGTAGGCACGTCCGCTGCGCTTGTGCAGACAGAACGCGGCCCATTCGGGTTTGGGTGACAGCGGCGCGTGACCGCTCTTCTTCCGCTTCGTACTCATGAATTCTCCAGCGCTGGCGTTCCCGGGTGGACGGTCCACCCGTTTTCGGGACGCGCGCCGCTGCCGCTCTTCATGAGCAGGTTCACCATGTTGGTGATCGGCAACAAGTTATGATGGTGGGCGATACTGGGCTCGAACCAGTGACCCCTAGCTTGTCGAGCTAGTGCTCTACCAACTGAGCTAATCGCCCAAGCGCCTCTTCAGGCGGGGGTTGCGAACCCTACCGATCCGCATCGGTCTTGCAACAGGTTGCGCAGGTTTTCGACGGCTCAAATCACCGCGGATACCATGAATCGCCCCGGGCTCCGCCGGGGACAGCAAGCGTGACACACGAGCCAGCCAAGTCCCCGGCGCGGCCCGAAGTCGACACCTCGATCCTCGCTGCCGCGCGCGTCATCGGGACTCCGAACGTCGCCTTCATCCTGTTCGAAGCCGTATCCGCAGATGTGGACGAGCCAGCCGAGGATGGAACCGGGGACAACGACGAGTCCGCCGAGGATTCCTGACCGCCCGGCACCCTCCGATCACCAAATTCCTCCGCGCTTCTCCGTGCGTCGACCGACGCCGCACCGCTAGACTGGGAGGTGGCGCGTTAGGTGTGAGATGAACGGTTTCTCCGAAAGTCTTCTACGGATGACCATGGGCATCCCCCGTGAAGGGGAACGAGCGACCTTCCAGAAGGGTCCGCTCTCGCTGCTCATCGAGAGCCACCGCGGTGGGCTGTGCGTGTGCACGCCGCACGGCAACGACCTGCCAAGCGACCAGGCGGCGGACCCGCGCACCCCGCCGAAACGGCACTTCCTCGGCCTGCCGAAGGACGGCTACCTCGAGCTCGCCGTCCGCGCCCCGGACTACCGCGTCCGCGTCCACCTGACCGATCGCCTGACCGTCGTCCCCGACGGTCGTCTCCGCGGCTACCTCACCGTGCCGCTGCCACACCGCCTGTCCTGGCGTCGACCCGATGGGCGGACCGACGCCCTGCTCGAGGTCGCGCCGAAAGAGCTACGCACCGCCTGGCTCGGCGAGGGCGCCCTCGGCGGCTACATCCACGACGCACACAGCGCGTTCCACATCGACCGCCGCGGCGTCCGCGCCGACACCGTCGCGCTCGTTCCGGTCGTCATCATCAACCACAGCGACCACGTGCTGTCGCCGGAAGTGCTGACGATCAGCATCCTCGACCGCGACATCCAGGAACTCGACGGCCAGATCATCACGTCGCCGCGCCGCCTGCACTTCGGCGAAGAAGCGCAGTTCCACGAACGCATCCGCTCCATTCCCAGGAGATCCGCATGAAGGAGTTTCGCTCCCCTGTCTTCGCGCTCGTCCTCGCGCTCCTCGTCGTGGTGGTTTTCGGCGTGGCTGGATGTAGCGACGGTGATGGCAGCAGCGATTCCACCGCCAGCGCGAACGGAGTGAAGGCGCGAGACCTCGCGGCGCTCATCCAACGGATCGAGGCCTTGGAGCGTCAGGTCGCCGAACAGGAGAAGACGCAGAGCGCAGAGCGGAGGCTCATGGTCAACGCGCTGGAGGCGTCGTCCGAACGTCTCGACACCGTGCTCGGCGCGTTGCTGGGCGGCAAGATCAAGCCGCCGAAGAAGCCGCGGGCGACCCGCGACCCGGAACTCCCTCCGGACAAGGGGAAGATCACGAAGGGCGACAGTCCGAAGAACCTCAGCCCAAAGACCGTCGCTCCGACTGACGACGTCGCGAACAACTCCCTGCCGAAGAAGCCCATTCCAAGTGTCGAGGGTGCCAAGCCACAGAGCGCGGACCCCGCCGTCGGCAAGGCCACGTCCATCTTCGGCGACATCGACTTCGCCCAGGGACTCGTGATCTTCCTCGCGGTCTCCTTGCTCCTTCTGGTGCTCGTCGTCGTGTTCTTTCCCGGTCGCCTGAGAGGCGTCCCCAAGGTGGAGTACAACGCCATCGAAGAAGAAGCGATCGTCGGTTTGCAGGTCGATCCCGACGCCGCTACCGTCGCGGCCTCCTGGGCAACCGAGTCGGTCGCGCCGCGACCGTCCGCCCTCAAGTCGCCCTCTTCGCCGTCGGAGCCCGACCTGTCGGAGCCGGACGTGATGGCGCCGGACGTCGGTTCGCCTCGCGGAAACATCCCGCAGTCCCGCCCCCAAGACCGACCGGTGCCCCACGAGCTCGCGATCCGCGTCGCCGACCCGGTCGACATCGCCGGGCTCGCGGAAGTCCTCGACAGGTTCCTCACGACAGATCCCTACATCCTCAACGAACCGGCGCCCCAGGTCGCTCTCGACGACGATGAGCTCCACCTCCGGTTCTTCGCCCTGCCCACGCTGTCCGATACCGAACACGCGCTGCTGGACCAGGCGGTGCGCCGCTTGAAGCCGCCGGAGAGCCACCACAGCGAGGCCGGCTAGCGAGGTCGATTCGATGGCGTCCCGACCATTTCACCTCCCGCTGGCGGGTGCCGCTGGGCCGTGGCTATACTCCGCGGCCCAAGTCCCCGAACAACCGCCAACTCATGCGCGGTCCCCCTCAGAACCTCGCCCAACGTCATGATTATCGGTGTACCCAAGGAAATCAAACAACAGGAACACCGCGTCGGTGCGGTGCCCGCGATGGTGCACGCCCTGGCCGCCGACGGGAACACCGTCCTGGTAGAGGCCGGTGGGGGAGTCGAAGCGGGCATCACCGACGACGACTTCCAAAGAGCCGGAGCCACGATGGTGAGTTCCGCCGATCAGGTTTGGGCTGAGGCCGAGATGATCGTGAAGGTGAAGGAGCCACTGCCCGACGAGTTCGCGAAGATCCGATCGGGACAGATCCTGTTCACGTACTTCCACTTCGCCGCCGACCGCCAGCTGACCGAAACCATGATGCGTAGCGGCGCGCACTGCTTCACGTACGAGACGCTCACCGTCGACGGCAAGCTGCCGCTCCTCACGCCGATGAGCGAAGTCGCGGGACGCATGGCTATCCAGGTGGGCGCCCACTACCTCGAAGCGCACACCGGTGGCCGCGGCACGTTGATGGGTGGCGTCCCCGGCGTGGAACCCGCGACGGTCATGATCCTCGGTGCGGGCGTCGTCGGCACGAACGCCGCCAAGATGGCTGCCGGCATGGGGGCGAACGTCCTGTTGATGGACATCGACCTCGACCGCCTTCGCTACCTGGACGACGTGATGCCGAGCAACGTCACGTCGATCTACAGCAATCCCCTGACAATCCGTGAGAAGCTGCCGCTCGCCGACCTCGTCGTCGGCGCCGTGCTGCTGAGCGGAGCGCGGGCACCGGTGCTCGTCCGCAAGGAAGACCTCAAGATCATGAAGGACGACGGCCCGGTCGTGGTCGACGTGGCCGTCGACCAGGGTGGCTGCATCGAAACTTGCCATCCCACGACGCACGATGATCCCACGTTCGTCGTCGACGGCGTCGTCCACTACTGCGTCGCGAACATGCCCGGCGCCGTGCCGCGGACTTCGACCTTCGCGCTGACGAACGCCACGGCGCCGTGGGCGAAGCGGCTCGCGCGCATGGGCGCCGCGGAGGCTGCGCGACATCCCATTCTCGGAACCGCCGCCAACGTGGTCGGCGGTCACATCACGAACGAACCCGTCGCGAATGCGTTCGGTATGCCCTGGGTGGCACCTGACACCGTACTGTGATTCCACGAGAACCACCGGCTGAGATCCCGGCGGAAGGCGCCGTCGACTGGTTGTTCTGCGTTGTCTTCGGGATCGTCGAGGGGCTGACAGAGTTCATTCCAGTCAGCAGCACCGGTCACCTGATCGTGACGGCGCGCGCCTTCGGCAAGAGCGATCCCGCCTTCGAGATCGGGATCCAGATGGGGGCGATCACCGCGATCCTCTTCCTCTACTGGGGTCGGATCTTCACCGCGATCAAGCAGATCTTCGCAGCGGGAAAGCGCGGCGGGGCGACACGCGCGGGGCAGCCGAACAACCTGATCTGGCTGTTGTTCATGGCGGCGCTGCCCGCCGGCGTGCTCGGATTCATCCTGAAGGACGTGATCGTCGTCCTGCTGTTCAACAACGTCACCGTCGCGGTCGCACTCATCGTCGGCGGCGTGGGGTTCCTCGTTCTCGAATGGTGGCTCAAGCGCAAGGGTATCACCGAGGAGGACGCGATCCATTTCGACGACATGAGCTTGCGGCAAGCGTTCCAGATCGGGATGTTCCAGTGCCTCGCGTTGATCCCCGGCATGAGTCGTTCGGGCGCGACGATCGCGGGCGCCATGGTCCTCGGCTTCAGGCGGACGGCGAGCGCGGAGTTCTCGTTCCTCGTCGGTCTCCCGATCCTCTACGGCGCAGCCCTGGTGAAGCTGCGCGACTACCCGCAGTTGTTGATAGACAAGGTGCTCATGACCGAATTCGTCATCGCTTCGGTCGCGGCGTTCCTCAGCGCTGTGATCGTCGTGAAGCCGTTCGTGAAGTTCCTGCAGCGGCACACGTTCGTACCTTTCGGCTGGTATCGAATCGTCGCCGGCGCGGGCTTGCTCTGGCTCGTGTCCGCGGGCTACCTCACCGGGTAGACGGATCTACTTCTTCGAGTAGCCCAGGCGCCTGAGGATGAAGAAGACCTCGGTCCAGGTCGGAAACGGACGGCAGTTCTCCTGGCGGTAGGAATCGATCGCCTCGACAAACGCGAGGATCTCGGCATCCATCTCGACGGCCGCGTTCTTTGGCGGTGGTTTCACCGAGCGCGGGACGGATGGCGTCTTCGGGCCGGACGGCTTGACGGTGCGTTTGGGCGCGGGTGCCGGCTTGTCGACGACGAGATTGTCGACCTCTGCGAGGTTGTCGAGGGAAAGGGTCGTCTCCCCGGTGTCGCTGACGGTCGCCTTTTTCTTCGCGACGGTCTTCTTCTTCCCGGTCTTCTTGGCTGCCTTCTTGGTCGCCCTCTTCCCTGTCGCTTTCTTGGCGGTCGCTTTCTTGGCGGTCGCTTTCTTGGCTGGCGACTTCTTCGCCGCAGCCTTCTTGCCCGAAGCCTTGTGTCGCGACGCCTTCTTCGACCCTCTGCTCTTGTTCTTCACGTTCAAAGCCATGCCTCAGCATCGACAATCCTTGACGTGGTCCTTGATCCA
>CAYYAQ010000237.1:0-5168 GCA_964469555.1 uncultured candidatus Brocadiaceae bacterium
TCGGGCAAGCCGGATCGCGCCCGGGGCATGTCCTCCCCTACCGCCAAGCTCGACGAGCGATAATCGCCGGCGGCGAGCGTCCGCCGCACCGCTTCGTGCAGGATGCCGCTCGCCATCCTCGGATTCACGAACCGGACCTCCGCCTTCGTCGGATGCACGTTCACGTCGACCTCGTCCGGCGGCAACCAGAGGCTCAAGAAGTAGACCGGGAACCGCCCGTGCATCAGGAACTCACGATACGCCTGACGCACGGCGAACATCACGCTCCGATCCTTCGCGCAACGACCGTTGATGTAGAGCAACTCCTGCGTGGAATCGCGCCGCGACGAGTCGGGATCGGCGATCAGCCCTTCGACGCGATACTTGTCGACCCGATGCTCGACCTCCCGCAGACTCCTGGACAGTTGGCGTCCGAAGGTCCGTGCAACCCTGTCCTTCAGGGTCTCGCCGGACGGCAACCGCAGCACCTGCTTCTCGTCCACCGTGAACGTGAAGTCGACGTCGAGCCGCGTGAGCGCCAGACGGACGAGCAGATCCTGACACTTGGCCTTCTCCGCCCGCGGCGTCTTCAGGAAGCGCCGTCTGGCCGGCGTGTTGTGGAACAGATCGCGGATCTCGACGATCGAACCCTTCGGACACCCGCACGGTCGAACCGGCTCGATCGCGCCGCCTTCCGCGCGCACTTCGAAACCGCTGTCGGCGTCGGGCCGCCGGCTCCTTATCCACGCGCGGCTCACAGCGCCGATCGAAGCCAGCGCTTCGCCGCGAAACCCGAGGCTCGCAATGTGGTCCAGGTCCGCCAGCTCGGACAGCTTGCTCGTCGCGTGACTGGCGAATGCGAGCCCGAGATCCGCAGCCGAGAACCCCGCGCCGTCGTCGGTGATCCGGATCATCTGCACACCGCCTGAAACCAGCTCGACCGTGATCCTGGTCGCACCGGCGTCGAGGCTGTTCTCCACGAGCTCCTTGACGACCGAGAACGGACGCTCGATCACTTCGCCGGCAGCGATCTGATTGACGATCTGCGCTGGCAGGACGCGGATCACGCGACGCCCTCCCGCTCCTTGAAGTAGCGCGCGAGGAAGCGCAGCAACAGGTAGTGCGGATCTTCCCCCGTCGAACGCAGTTCACGTTGGCACATGTGGAGCAATCGCAGGCCCCGCGCCAGTCGAACGCTCGAGTTGCGTTGCAACTGAGCCACGAATCGATCGGCGAAGCCACGCACGCCGAGACGGTTGGGGACGTCGCGCGCCGGAACGCCCTCGTCCATCAGCAACCTGCCGTCATGGAGCTGCGCGAGTTGCTGGTGGAGCCAACTCGTGATGAACGGGAACAAACCGCCCTGGTCGATGCGCGCGCCGTCGCGTCCCCGCGTCCCGCGTTCGTACATCGAAGTCAGCGAGCGCGTCGCGCGGGCGCGATCGAAGTCCAGCAGGCCTTCCGCGAATTCGAACGGCGTCGACGCGAAACTGCACGTCAACGAGCCGGCAAGATCGTCGGGAGACAGGGCGCGGTCCGTCTTGCCAACGGCGATCGAGATGCGCTGCAGTTCCTCTACGAGTTCTGCCGGCTTCGTCCCGACCGACGACATCACGAGAAACGCCGATTCGGAAGTCAGCGGTACTCCCATCGCGCGGCTGCGCGTGACCAGCCATCCCACCATCTCAGCGTCCAGCGGACTGCGCCCGCGGTCGTAAGGCTCGGTGTAGAGGTCGCGAAACTCGAACAGCTCGCCGGTCTTGCCGAGTGCCTTGGCGATCTTCGTCCGCTTGTCGAGCTTCTTCACTTCGAGGAGCAGGGCGGAGCCCCGCGCGAACGCGGGCAGCGCGACGAGCAGCCCTTCGCCCTGCTTCTTGAGCCAGTCCTCTCCGCGACGCACGGCCAGGACCGTGCCGCTCCCGAACAGCGTGCCGCCGCGCAGGTCGTCGATCTCGCGACCGTCCGTGTCCCGATTCCCTTCGATCGTACGCAGATCAGCGGTGTCCGACACCGCCGCGAACGCCATGTCGAATGCCTCTTGCCGAAAGTACTGCGACACCCCGGCGATGACGAGGCACGGAGGAAGACCCTGCTTCAGCGTCTTCTTCAACCGCGCGAGTTCGCGCTCTGGGTTCGGTGCAGCCAAGGCTATGTGAGATAAAGGTCGATCAGAGTGCAGACGAGCATGGCGAAACTGACGACGCCGTTCATGGTGAAGAACGCCATGTTGACGCGGGACATGTCGCTGGGCTTGATCACCCTGTGCTCGGCGACGAGCACGACCGCCACGACCGCCACGCCGACATCGTAGACCCAGCCCAGTCCGGTCTCGAAACCAAAGTACCAGAACAGCGGCACCGACAGCAGGTGGACCAGGGCGCTGATACGTAGTGCCGTCTTGCGACCGAATCGCTCCGGGATCGAGTGCAGGCCCTGCTCGCGATCAAACTCCTCGTCCTGACACGCGTAGAGGATGTCGAACCCCATTACCCAGAACGTGACCCCGAGACCAAGTGAGACGGGGGCGATGAGCGAGGCATCAAGAACACCGTAGTGCGCGATCCACGCCGCGACCGGCGCGAGTCCGAGAGCGATTCCGAGCCACAGGTGCGCGAGGAACGTGAATCGCTTGGCGTAACTGTAGGACAGGAGAAACCCCAACACGGGCACGCCGAAGTAGAAGCACAGCGGATTGATCGCCCAGGCAGCGGCGAGGAACCCTGTGCCAGCGAGCAGAGTGAACACCGAGGCGCCCCGCGCACTGATGATCCCGGATGGAATCTCACGCGCTGCCGTGCGGGGGTTGGCGGCATCGACACCTCGATCGACGACGCGGTTGAACGCCATCGCCGCAGCGCGGGCACAGACCATGCACACCACCACGAGTCCGAGCACGGCCCACGAAACCGCGTTCCCCGCAGCGACGATGTAGGCGATCAGGGCGAACGGCAGCGCAAAGATCGAGTGCGAGAACTTGATCAGGGAGAGGTAGTGCCGCATCAACACTCGCCTTCATCCCAGGGCGAAGTCGACGGCGATTCGGGGGTGCGCCACCGCTGCACGATCGGGCTCTCGACTCCGAGCGTGTCGAGGATCTTCGCGACGACGAAGTCCACGATGTCATCGACGGACTTCGGGCGGTGGTAGAACCCGGGCATCGCCGGCAGGATCACCGCGCCCAGGCGCTTGAGCTCGAGCATGTTCTTCAGGTGGATCTCGGCGAGCGGCGTCTCGCGTGGAACGACCACCAGTGGTCGGCCCTCCTTGAGGGCTACGTCGGCGGACCGTTCGATCAGGTTTGAGCTGAAACCGTGTGCGACCCGCGCGAGCGTGCCCATGCTGCACGGACACAGGATCGTCGCGGCAATGCCCGCGCTCCCGCTCGCCGGCGCAGACTCCACGGCGGCGATGTCGTGCACGTGGAGCCGCGCGCGTCCCTGATTCGCTTCGAAGAGCCCCGCGAGCTGCGCGGCATCCGAGAAATCCACACCTCCTTCATGCTTGAGCACGCGCAGCGCGGCGTCCGTCGACATCAGATGCACTTCATGCCCGGAGGAGAGCAGCGTGTCGACGAGACGAATCCCGTACGCGATGCCCGAGCCGCCGGAGAATCCGACCGCGAAACTCATGGCTCGTCGAGGTAAAGAAACACGTCGTACATCGCATGGGTATACACGCACACCCCGATGCCACGAACGAGGAACAGCACGCCGAGGAGGATTCCGGCCATCGTGCGGAAGACGAAGACGCGGGGCTCGAACGCCTGCGGCAAGTTGTAGTGGAAGAGTGAGAAGAGCAGCGACGAGACGAGGATCGCAGCGACCGCTCCCAACCACTTTGGAACGCTGAAGGTCTCGCTGACGCGAAAGAAGAGCCAGCCGAGGGCCGACAGGAGCACGAAGCGGAACAGCAGTTCCTCGTAAATGCCCGCGCCGAGCGAGCCGATGAGGTTGCGGATCAGTTCCTCGCTAGCCGGCGATGCACTCAGCAGGAAATAATGTTGAGTCATCTGCTGGCTGACGGGGCCGAGCATCAGTCCGTACACGACACCTTCCAGCAGGATCACCAGGCCGACGCGCAACCAGGGGATGCGCCGCTTGTGAATCGACCGCGCCGCCAGGACGACGCCGACGATGATGGCGAGGAGGAGAAAATCGTAAAGCAGGTCCGGTAGTTCGTCGAGCGCTTGGATCATCCAGTGCTCGGCGAGGTTCCACTGCAACGGCTGATACTTGTTCCGGAGGAGCTCGTACGCGAGCCAGAGCGGCATGACCACGAACAGACCCACGGCGGGGTCTCGCGACCAGACCAGATACCCGGGCTCTCGCTCAAGCAGGGACTTCAGCGCGGTAGAGGGCTGCGATGCCACAGGTCAGGATCTTCTGGTGGGGTGCTTCAAGTCCAGCCCTCCGCATCAGTTCGAGGAACTCTCCCCTCTCGGGGAAGGCCATGACCGATTCCGGTAGGTACGAGTAGGCGCCTTTCGTGTCACCCGAGATCATCCGGCCCAGCACCGGCAAGATTCTCCGGAAGTAGAAACGGTAGAGGGCGCCGACGACGGGAACACGAGGTTTGCAAAACTCGAGGACCACGATCCGACCGCCCGGTCGGGTGACCCGGCGCATCTCCCGCAGGCCGTCGAGAGGGGCGCTCACGTTGCGAATCCCAAACGCCACGGTGACGAGGTCGAAGGAGTCGTCCCGGAAGGGTAGCTCCATCGCGTCCCCCGCCACGAAGGTCGGGGGGTGGTCGAGGCGGTCCGCCTGTGCAGCGGTCTTGGGACCGGCCCGGCGCAGCATCTCGAACGTGAAGTCGCTGCCGACGACCCGGGAGCCCGTTCGCGCCAGGGCGAGGGCCAGATCCCCCGTGCCGCTGCACACGTCCAGGACGCGGTCGCCTGGCCCTGCGCCGGAGAATCGCACCGCCCCCCGCCGCCACCGGTGATCGACACCCCCGGACAGAACCCGATTCGCCACGTCGTAGCGCGGGGCGATGTGGGCGAACATGTCTTGCACTTTCTGACCGTCGGGCACGGGCGTATCAGAACACCACGAATGCCCGGCATTTTCCCCGCGGGATCACTTTCCTGCGGGGAAAATACCGCCATCAACCTCTGGAGAGGATCCTGCCAGGCGGTACACGCGCCAGCCCCGAACCCAAGGAAGGCCCGGGGCTGGCGAACGATCGTC
>CAYYAQ010000238.1:0-5130 GCA_964469555.1 uncultured candidatus Brocadiaceae bacterium
GGGTCGACTACTACGACGGCAAGCGCAAGGTCGGTCAGTTGGCCGCCGACCCGAAGAAGGCCTGGCAGAGCGACACGTTCCTCTACAACTTCCGCGCCCTGTCCCGTGGGCCGCACGTCCTCAACGCCCGTAGATCGTCCTAAGAGCGGACCGACGCGAAGAGTTCGGTGGAGAAATACCGCTCCATGCGATCGGGGAACACCGTGACCACCTGGGCGCCCTCACCGAGACGCTGCGCGGCCATGACCGATGCGGCAAAGTTCAAGCCGGAGCTGGGCCCGACGGGAAACCCGTTGGCGATCAACGTTCGCGTGGTGGCGATAGCGAGATCATCGGGGACATCCAACTCCACCAGGTCCGGCATGTCCGCCTCGTCGTAGAGCTTCGAGATACCCTCGACAACGCCCGGCACCCGGGTCGAGAAACTGCAACACTCAGCCTCACTGAAGCCAGCGCCCGTCCCGATGGGTCGCGCCACGAAGGGCTTGACGGGACACCCTCCCTGGGAAAACGCCAGGTAGAGCCCCACGATGGTGCCGCCGGTCCCGACCCCGCTCACCACGCCGTGCACGAGCCCGCCGGGGATCTGGGCGAGGATCTCCTGACCCGTCCACACCCGATGGGCCTCGGCGTTGTCCGGGTTCTCGAACTGCAGCGTCCCGAAGGCGCCCGTCTCCCTGACCATCTCCTTGGCGCGCTCGATCGCCCCCCGGATCCCCAATTCACGGGGGATCAACTCCGCATGGGCCCCGTAGGCCTTGATGATCAAGACGCGCTCGCCGCTCACGCCCTCGGGCATCACGGCCGTGAACCGAAGCCCCATCTGCGCACATGCCAACGCAAGAGCGATGCTCGTCGAGCCGCTCGACGCCTCAACGACGTGGCTGCCCTCGCGGATGTCGCCGCGCCGCCAGGCCTTCTCCAGCATGTAGCGCGCGATCCGATCCTTGGTGGAGCCGGAGGGGTTCATGAACTCGAGCTTGCACCAGATGGTTGGTCCCGCCCCATCCAACTGCACCGCCACCAACGGAGAGGGCGCGATCCGCTGGAAGTAACGCCCGACGTCGGTCAGCCGAGAGACGGGGGTGCCATCATGCATTGTGGGAGGGTAAGGGTTTCGACCCCAGATTCTCACCGTCGCCGGAAGCTATCAAACGGCCTCTGCCCTTGCTATCATCGCTGGCCGCGCACCTGGCCTATCCTGTCCCCTAAACACGAGTAAGGGGAAACCTCACGCAAGAACCCGGTACCGCAGCATTGGACAACGACCACACGCCTGATCGTAATGATGAAGATCTGCGATGGTCTGACACCGAGGTGAGCACGGTCCTCGCGACAGGCTCGGTCCCGGCCGGTCGTTTCACGGAAGCGGAACTCAGGACGCTGACTCAGTACGTGGAGCTGAAGCAGTTTCACAAAGGCGGCCGGATTGTGATGCAAGGCGAGCAGGCGGGGGCGGTGATGTTCATCATCTCCGGCGCAGTTCGCGTGGTGGCGGATGGGCACCAGCTCGAGCGGCTTGACGTCGGGAGTATGTTTGGCGAGAGCATGACCTCAGACGAGGGTGTGCGGGTGGCCGATGTGGTTGCCTGTGAGGATACTTCCGTCGGCGTCCTCACCATCCGGCGATATGAGTCGATGCTCAGGCGATCTCCGTCCGTCGCGCTGAAGTACAAGCAGTTTTTCGAGGCCGTTCATCACCAGCGCCTGTCCGCGAACGACAAGTACTTTCATGTGGACAGCAAGCGGTACCTTGCGCTCATAGCACACGACGGCATGAAGCCGTCGCTGGTCGCGTTCGTGGAGAAACACCAAGCGCTCGTCGATCTGTTTCCGCTCGTGGCGACCGACACCACCGGGCAATTGCTGCACTCACAGACAGGCGTGGTGCTGTCGCGAAATGTGAAGTCCGGACCGCTGGGTGGGGACCAGGCCATTGGGCACATGATCTCCACCGACAACATCCTCGCGGTCATCTTCTTTCGCGATCCGCTTTCGGTACACCCGCACCATGCCGATATCGAAGCGCTGGGGAGGTTGTGTGACGTCTACCAGGTCCCGTTCGCGACCAACCCCGCCACCGCAGTAGCCGTTCTGCATGACCTGCATAGAAATCGTGGGGTGCGAAATGAACCGGAGGGGAAGGGGAAGCCAAGTTCCGGTGGCACGTAGGGGCAGACGAGCCTGAGGGTGAGGGTTTCGACTCCAGATTTTCACCGTCACCTATCAGGGGACGGCGACCACCGGCGTGATCACTCACTTGCCCTCCAACGCGGTCCTCGCCGAAGTCGGGAACGGTGGCTACACCGGGCATTTGTTCCTCGCCGCCGGTGACTCCCTGGTCGTCACCGAGAAGGTCACGAAAGCGAAGCTGGCAGAGGTAACCAGGAAGTAGGTTGCCAGCGTCTGCGTCTGCGGATGCACTCGTGTAGCGCGTCAGCTTTGGCCGCAATCGGCCGAGCGACGGAGCGAGGAGTGCCTCCGCGGCGTTGGTGCGTAGATCGCTGAAAGGTCGGAGCATGGCCGCTATCGTTCGATTTTGGTCTTCTGTTGCGTACGACTCTGGCCGACCGGTCTCCGTCATCTGATCGAGGATGTTGCACCCGAGTCGGGCTTCGACGGCTTGGGCATCAGCCCCACGGGATCGCATCCGGTCGCCGACGAATCGTCTTGATCTGAAGAAGGCGTTCTCGAACGCAGGAGCCTGCGTGGACGGTGCCGAACACCGACGTTGGCAACTACTTGTTGCTCAGCTTCTTCAGCCGCAGGTCGAACGCGTGCCGCTCGCCGGATTCGGTCTCGAACGGCGCGAGATTCGCGCGCCCGAACACCTCGTCGTCGGCTTCGATCGTAACCTCGAGGTAGTGCCCGCCGGGATAGACCCCGATGTGTCGATACCGACCCTCGCGATCCGAGATCACCTCTGTACCGAGTTGCCCGCGCTTCCCGTTCTCGAGATCCCAATCACCGAGCCTGGCGTGCGCGCACCTGGCGTGTGGCGACCCGGGCCAGCGGGGTGCTCTCGACGGCGTTCGCCATGTTGATGTGCGTGCAGGTCCGCTTCGACCTGCCCCTCCCGCACCCGGTGATCACGCTGCTGTTCGGCGGGGCGGTGTTGTACGGGTTGACGAAATGGGGTGGGCTGACGGCGTCACCGCTGTTGCCGGTCGTGCAGAAGGTCGTGCTGATCTTGACGGTGGCGTGGCTGGGCGTGTTGGCGAGGCACCTGTGCGCGCGGGATAGGGGACTTTGATTCTCGGGTTCCTGGGTTCTTTGGAGGTCTGAGGGACCCACAGAACATCCGAGGAACCCAACAAGGCAAGAACCACGGGTTCGCGCTGGCCCGCGCAACCCGACTGGTCCTGTTTCGGAGGGTACGGGAGACGCCGGAATTGCGGCCTGGAACGCCTATCCTCCAAAGTGCGTCACCTGGAAGCCTTCGCCATCTCGACCTTGATCTTGTCTATCGCACCGTAGGGGTCTTTGTGCGTGTCGCAGTACGCGCGTAGCGCGCGCGTCATCCTTCGCGCGACCTCGCGATACCTCTCGCTTGTGAACAGGTTCGTCAACTCGTCCGGGTCCTTCGTGAGATCGAACAGCCAGGGCACGTCCTGTGGTGAGTACACGAGCTTGTAGTCGTCGGTGACCGCGCAGAGCCACTCCATCCGTGGCGTCCCACGAAGAAACGCGATGTCTTTCCACTCGTCGACCTTTTGCCCCATCAAAAGCGCGGACGCGTCACGACCTTCTTCCTTGCCCGCGGTCTCGACATCCATCAACGCGAGCACGGTCGGCAGGAAATCGACGCACGACAATGCTTGATCGACGACCCCGCCGGCTGGCACCTTGCTCGGATAGCGGAGAAGGAACGGGATCTTTGCGGACCCCTCGTAGGGCAGGCCCTTGTTCAGGCGGCAGTGTTCGCCGCATAGATCCCCGTGATCCGAAGTGAAGACGATGATCGTATTGTCGAGGAGGTCGTTCTTCTCGAGAACCTGCAGGACACGGCCGACATTGTCATCGATGCACTTGACCATGCCGTAGTAGTTGCGCATCAATCGGCGCAGGCGCTTGGGGGTGAGGTTCTTGGCGGCTGCGGCCCACTTCGGCGTCTGCGCGGCGGTCTTGCGCAAGCTCTTCGGGATCGGCGCGTCGACCTTCGCGAACATCTCCGCGTATGGCGCGCGTACCGTGTTCGGCCCGTGGGGATCCGGCAGGCTGAGCATGTAGCAGAACGGGCCGGACTTGTGCTTTTTGATGAACTGGATCGCCTTGTCGCAAAGCCAGTCCGTCGTGTACGTCTTGTCGTTGGCTCCGGCGAGCGCATAGGACAACTTGCCTCCAGGCAGCCGGGCACCGACGGCAGGACCATTCGCGCCATCGATGAGCTTCTTCCAGTGACCACGGTTGAACATGAAGCGGTTGTCGTCGAAGCCGAACTTGCGCTTCGGCGCCCACTGCGGCTTGCCGCGGCCATCGAGGTGCCATTTGCCGGCGAAACCCGTCGCGTAGCCCTTGCGCCGCAGGGTCTCGGCGAAGGTCACGATGTCGTCGCCGAGTCGAATGTTGTTCGTCACGACGGGTGTGTGCTGCGGGTAGCGGCCCGAGACCAGGCAGCCGCGCGATGGCGAGCACACGGGCGTCGTCGCGTAGAAACTCGTGCACAGTACGCCCTCCTTCGCGAGTCGATCGATGTTCGGCGTTGTGACGATCTTGCCGCCGTAGCAACCGAGCGTGCGGAAGTTGTGCTCGTCGGTCTGGATGACGAGGAGATTTGGATTCCGCGGCTTGGTATCGGACTGCGACGGGACCTGGCGTGCCAGCGCCGCGCAGGCAATCGCCACTACCAGAAAAGTGAATCGGGGATGCATCGATCTGATCTCCACTGTGACAGTTGCTACGACTCGGTTGTGCATGCGGACAATAGACGGTCGCCAGGTCCCCGGTAGGCTATATCTTCGCCAACAGCCACATAGCATGGCCTCTACACCCGGTTGGGCGTCGGCGGCGGTCACCGGGCACGCTACAGTGGTACTCCCATGACGAATCTGCACATCTCCCCCGGATGGCGTCCCCTGGCATGTCTCATACTCGTCCTGGCCGTGCCCGGGCAGCACCCCAACGTCGTGA
>CAYYAQ010000239.1:0-5115 GCA_964469555.1 uncultured candidatus Brocadiaceae bacterium
GCCTTGGGGAGCTGTTCCAAACCGGCGTCGACGCGGACCGCGCGCGCGAAGTGGCGGCGAAGACGCACGAGTTTGCCGGGTTCCTGATCAACGTCCTGGGTGTTCAATCCGTCGGCGGACACTTCGCCGGTCGCGTGACCTGGCACGACGCCTGTCACGGATTGCGCGACCTCGGACTCCGCGACGAACCACGGCGACTGATTCGCTCCGTGCGCGGAATCGAGCTCGTGGAACTCCCCCGGGAGGAGGCGTGTTGTGGCTTTGGCGGCAGTTTCGCGGTGCGACACCCGGAGTTGTCGGTCGCGATGCTCGACCGTCGACTCGAAGGCCTCGACGAACTCGGTGTGGACGCGCTTGTCAGTGGAGACGTGGGCTGCCTGATGCAGATCGAAGGCCGGCTGCAGCGCCTCGCCGAGTCGCGTTCCGTTCCGCCCGTGCGCTCGCTCCATCTCGCTGAGTTGCTCGTCGCGGATGGAGCGCTGCCCTGATGGAGCACCTTTCCCCCGAGTTCTTCGCGGACAACGTGGATCGCGCACTGGCTGACGACGAGCTACGCGGAGCGTTGCGTCGGGCGACGGATCTCTTCTCCGATCGGCGCCGCGAAGCGCTGAGCAGAGTGCCGGATTGGGAGGAGCTGCGCACGGAGGCGCGGCGGATCAAGGACGAGACCCTCGCGGATCTCGACCGCCATCTCGAGCAGTTCGTTGAGAACGCCGAGGCCGCAGGCGTGCAAATCCACCGCGCCGTGGACGCCGAAGCCGCGCGGCGGATCGTCGAGGAGATCGCCAGGAACACAGGGACCACGGAAGCGATCGTCAAGAGCAAGAGCATGACGACCGAGGAGATCGAGCTGAACGAGTTCCTCGAAGCGCGCGGCTTGCACGCGCTGGAGACGGATCTCGGAGAGTGGATCATCCAACTCGCGGAGGAACGGCCATCGCACATCATCGTGCCGGCGATCCACAAGACACGGGCGCAGATCGGCAAGCTGTTCTCCAAACATCTCCAGACCGACCCGTCGCTGGACGCACAGGCGATGACCGTGGTCGCGCGTGACTTCCTTCGGAAACGATTTGCCGCGGCGGATGTCGGGATCAGCGGAGTGAACTTCGCCGTCGCCGAGACCGGATCGATCCTGTTGATCGAGAACGAGGGCAACATCCGGTTGACGACGAGTCTGCCGCGCGTGCACATCGCGTTGATGGGGATCGAGAAGGTCATTCCACGACTCGCGGATCTCGCTGTGTTCCTTCGACTGCTGCCACGTTCGGGAACCGGCCAGCACTTGACGAGCTACCAGTCGATCCTGACCGGCACGAAGCGACGACCCGCAGACGAGGGGCCGGAAGAGGTGCACATTGTGCTCCTCGACAACGGGCGGTCCGAAATGCTCGCGAGCCCGGTGACCAGGCAGTCGCTCGCGTGCATCCGCTGCGGCGCGTGCCTCAACGCCTGTCCCGTCTACCAGCAGATCGGTGGGCACGCTTACGGCTCCGTCTACCCGGGTCCGATCGGTGCGATCATCACGCCGCAGTTGAACGGTGGCGAGAATGCCGACGCGCTGCCGTTCGCGTCCAGCCTCTGCGGCGCCTGCGTCGAAGTCTGCCCGGCCAAGATCGACATCCCCGAGCTTCTCCTTCATCTGCGGGCAGAGAGTCGCGAGCGCGGATCCAGGATGGAACGATTCGCGTTCCGCATGTGGGCGCGAGTCAGCTCCAGTCGGCGCGCTTTCGAGTGGGGCAGTGCGGCGCTGCGACTCCTCTCGCGTGCTGGTTTGCTCGGGGTGTTGCCGCCGGTTCGGGCGTGGCGCCGAGAGCGCAACCTCCGACCCATCGCGGCCAGGTCATTCCGCAGACAGTGGGCGTCTGAACTTTCGAAGACTGGTCTATCCGGGCGAGATGACGTCGAGGTCGGGCGCGCCGAATCCGAGGCGGCGCCGCGCGCGCCGGAGCCGCTGGCCGAGAGAGACGCGCTGGAGCGCTTCGTCGAGATGGTCCACAGCGTCGGCGGCCAGTGTCACCAGGTGGACGACCATCGCGAAGTGCTCGATCACATACTCCAAGAACTCGACGTGTCGTCCTTCGTTTGCTCCGACGCCGCGCTCCTGCGAGATGTCAGACCGGAGGGGCGAGTCAGGGTCGAAGCGAACGCGGAGAGGTCCGAACTCCTCCGCGCCGACGCCGGGATCTCCACTGCGCAATGGGGCATCGCGGAGACGGGCACCCTCGTGCTCATGTCCGATGACGAACGCCATCGACTGGCGTCCCTGCTCCCTCCGGTTCATATCGCCGTGCTGTCGCGGTCGCGAATCGTCGCAACCCTCGACGACGCTTTCGCATCTGTCGGGCGCGAGAAACCGGAGGAGATGAGCCGGGCCATCACCTTCATTACCGGGCCGTCTCGCACGGCCGACATCGAGCTGACGCTCGTGGTCGGAGTACACGGCCCCGGGGTTCTCCACGTGATCGTGATTCCGTGAGATGCGGCGGGGGGGGCACGCCTCGCTCCCACTACCATGACGGGGTTCAGCCTCCGGGCTTGGAGCACCCTCCCATCTACCCCGATGACGAGATCGCGCAGGACCACTTGCCGCCGGAAGCGATTCGCGAGGCGAACCTGTGCGGCGTCGACTTCTATCTTGTCGATCTACGTCACGCGAAGTACGACGCCGACCAGGCGGAATACTTGCGCCAGTCTGGCGCGATTCTACAGAACCAGGGCTAAGACCTCCAGATCCAGGTCTCCGTGATACACAGGGGGGGGCTCCGGCACAGCGATTGCATATCATCTGAGCATGTATCCCAAGGTCCGACTCGCGGGAGTCTCGATGCTCCTCCCCATCCTCGCCGGACTCGTCCGAGCCCAGGACTCCTCCGGGAACGCCGTGCGGCTCGATATTCGGGGGGCGAACTTCACGGGAACGAACATGCGAGGGGCCAACCTCGCGGGTGCCGACGTGAGCGGCGCGGTGTTCCGCCGCGCGAACGTCTCCGAGGTTAGCTTCTGGCGGACGCGAATCGACAACGCGGATTTTCGAGGCGTGCAGGGCCTGACCCCGCAGCAACTCAGCGCAGCGGTCTGGGACCCGAAGCAGCCTCCGCGACTCGACACGGACTTGAACTCGTTTCGCGGATTCTGGGACAAGAAGCGCATGGCTGCGAAGTTTCTCGGGAACGCGAACTGGTGGGGCAAGGATCTGTCGGAGTTTGATTTCGTGGGGGCGGATCTCCGCGGCACCATCCTCATCGGTGCGAACTTGCGCGGCGCGACTCTCCAGCGCGCCAATCTCCACGGAGTCTTCTTCCAAGGCGCGGACATCTCCGGCGCCGACCTGCGCGGCGCGAAAGGGCTGACCCCCGGTCAACTGGTGTCCGCCACGTGGGACACACGAAAGCCACCCGCCGTCGACAGCGCTTTGCGCGCTGTCCTCAAGCGCTGGAAAAGCAAGCAGCTCGTCGGTGAACAACTGGCCGGTGCCCACCTCTGGCTCGAGGACTTGAGCGGCGCGAATCTCACCGGGGCGGATCTTCGACGGGCGGTGATGATCGGCGCGAACCTCAAGGGAGCCATTCTTCGGGATGCCAAGCTCGAGTCCGTCGTGTGGACCGGCGCCGATCTCACGGGCGCTGACCTCCGCGGAGCCACGGGGATGCATGCTTCGATGTTGTACTCGGCTCGTTGGGACGCAAAGAACCCTCCGATCCTGGGTACCAAGCTCAACGCGAAGCGCGAGTTCTTCGACAAGGGGCGGCTCGCCCGGGAGAGTCTGATCGGCGCAAACCTCTGGGGTGCGGACCTCGCGGGTGCGGATCTCGTCGGCGCGACGATGCGCGACGTCGTGTTGATCGACGCGAACCTTCGTGGCGCGTTTCTTGGTGAAGCGGATCTCACTGGGGCAATTCTCACGCGGGCCGACATTTCCGGAGCTGACCTGCGCAGCGCCAAGGGTTTCGGAGTTGCACAACTTCTCTCGGCTCGTTGGGACGAGAAGCGACCGCCGCGCCTGAGAGTGGACCTCGCTCTCTTTGTGAAGCTCTGGGCGGCGCGGGATCTGTCGCGTCGCTCGATTCGAGACGCCAGTCTGTGGGGCGGGTCTCTCGTCGACATGAAATTTCGCGGCGCCGACCTCTTCGGGGTGGCGTTCGTGGGCACGCAACTTCGCGGCGCGAATCTGAGCTACACCAAACTGCGTGGCGCGAGCTTCCTCGGCGCGGACATCTCGGGTGTCGATTTTCGCGGCGCGCGTTACCTCACTGGCAAGATGATCCTGTCTGCGTCGTGGGATCCGAAGTCGCCTCCCGTGTTCGATCAGAGGTTCAATGTGTTGCGGACGTTCGCGCAGCACAAGCGATTCGAATTCGATCTCGAGGGCGCGTGCCTGCAAGGTGACGACCCAGCGGGGGTGATGGGGCCTGTTCGCTCGGATGATCTGGTGGCGAGCTTCTCACCTTCGAGGCCGCCCCGGCTCGGGCTCATCCGGCTGATCCAACTGATCCGAGAAGGCAAGTTCAAGCGGTTGCGAATCACGCGCTGATCAAATAAAGGGGCAAGTTTCATCGGAATGCGTGGGCGCGAGCACGGGCTTCGCCTAAATGTACGGCTTGGCTCCCCCCTGAGGGACCCGTGTATC
This sequence comes from uncultured candidatus Brocadiaceae bacterium, assembly GCA_964469555.1. GTDB lineage: Bacteria > Planctomycetota > UBA1135 > UBA1135 > UBA2386 > CAYYAQ01. The sequence goes on from CAYYAQ010000239.1 coordinate 4,631, forward strand.
ATCCATGATTATCAGGATCACCAGCGAGCATCAGTTCTACATCCAGCCCGAAAACACCCCGGAGTCGAAGTTCTTGGGGTGGCGACTCGCCGCGCTCAAGCGGGCAAAAGACAACAGCTACACCCTCGACGCCCAGGACTTCATGACCTTGATGCGGAAGTTCACCAAGGCGAAGTTCGAAGACGAAGAGACCGGGAAGCCGGGCTAGGAGCCGTCAGTCTTTCTTGATGCGCGTGCGAGCCAAGATGTCGAAGAACATCACGGCCCCGATCGCCACGTAGACATCCGCTAGGTTGAAGGCGGGCAAGGATCTGTTCGAGATCGAAACGAGGATGAAGTCGCGTACGGAGTGTTCGTGGCCCATCTCCATGTGGAACACATTGTCGAGCAAGTTGCCCGCGGTGCCCGCGATCAGCGCGCCGAGTGCCAACTGGTGCATGAGCGTGCGGCGGCCCGGTCGGTGGAAGAGGAATAGCAAGACGACG
>CAYYAQ010000240.1:0-5048 GCA_964469555.1 uncultured candidatus Brocadiaceae bacterium
GAGGTGGAAGGCCGCCGTGGTGCCGAACAGTGCGCTTTACAAGCTCGGGGACAAGGTGCGGTATCACAAGCGTCGACGGCGGGACGCGGCGTTCGTCGAGTAGACCAGACTAGATCTTGAACGGACCGCGGTAGTCGCGCGTGACGAGTCGGTTGGCTTGCTGCGAGTTCTTCCCGACGAAGAGCTCCTGACTCGGGTCGAATTGGAGCGACGGGCCCATCGTGTATTTCTCCGACTTCAAGTCGACGCCGTTGACCGCGAGGTGTGCGGCGAACCGCGAGAACGATTCATTGGCGGCGTGCTCGCGTCCAAACGGTGTTTCGGTGGCGCCGAATTTCTTCGTTGTCCCGATCTGGTAGGAGATGTTGCCCATGTGGCAGAGCGCGGCCGAGAGGTGACCCTCGATCGCTCCTGCATGGAGATGCTTGGTGTCGTTCTTCTTGACGGCATCGAGGAAGTTCTCGAAGTGATTGCCGCCGCCCGTGAACGTCTGTATGACCTTGCCGTCGTGGTCGAACGCGTTCAGCTTGCCGTAGCTTCCGCTGACGAGGTAGCCGCCCTCACACTGGAAGATCACGCCGATGCCGGCGCCGCGGTAGCCCTTCGTGCTGAGGCCGCGCACTTCGAAGATCAGCTTCTGGTCGCCGTAGTCGAGCAGCGTGACGAGCGTGTTCGGCGTGTTGGCGTCGTCGACGTATCCCAGTCGAGCACCGCAGCTGACGACGCGCTCGGGCAACGCGGACTTGTTGAGTCCCCAACGCGCGATGTCCATCTGGTGGACGCCCTGGTTGCCGATGTCACCGTTGCCGGTGTTGAAGTCCCAGTGCCAGTCGTAGTGCACATTCCTGCGCATCAGCGGCTGCATCTCAGCGGGACCCGTCCAGAGGTCGTAGTCCATGGACGCCGGGGGCTTTTGCTCGCCGTCAACCTTCCCGATGCTGTTGCGGCGCTTGTAGCAGAGCGCCCGCGCGACTTCGACCTTGCCGAGGCCGCCTTCGATCATCCACTGCAGGGCGTTCCTCGTCGCCTGCATGGACCGGGACTGGGTGCCGTGCTGGACGATCAATCCCTTCTTGTCGGCGACCTCGACGACGCGACGACCCTCGGCGATGTTGTGGCTGATCGGTTTCTCGACGTAGACGTGCTTGCCCGCCTCGAGTGCCCAGATGGTCGCGAGAGAGTGCCAGTGGTTGGGCGTCGCGATCGAGATGATGTCGATCGACTTGTCCTCCAGCATCTTGCGGATGTCCTTGTAGAACTTCGCGTTCGGAACGGCCTTCATGGCGCCGCCGATCACGCCCTCGTCCGCGTCGCAGATCGCGACGACTTCGGAGTTCTTCGACTTCTTGAAGCTGCCGACGTGTGCCCGTCCGCGACCGCGCACGCCGACCACGCCGACGCGGAGGATGTCGCCGACCCGGCGGGAACTTCCCGGGGAGCGCTTGGCGCCGGTCAAGAAGATCGTGGGGGCCACCGGGATGGCGGCGACGGCCGCGCTGGCCAACATCGTCTCTTCAATGAACTGTCTGCGGGTTGCTCTTGCCACGGCTCAATCCTCGTCTTGTCTGGTGTCTAGTTGCGGTCACACACTACGCGGAATCCTAAATGATTGCCGTCCGGGACCCACCACACTCCCGACGGAACATTGGGATCGGCGAGCACCCAGTCGTCCTCGAAGCCCAATCGACTCTTCGGCGTAACGTTCGTCGCGGGTTCGTCCCAGGACCCGCCGCGCAGGACCGCGCGTTCGGGCTCCTTCGCGCTGAACGGGTTGTTGCAGTACTCCCAGAGGTTGCCGAGCATGTCGTGCGCGCCGATCGCGTTGGGGAGTTTCTTCCCCACCTCGTGGGTCATCTCGTCGCCGTTGGGTTCGAACCACGCGTAATCGGTCAGCGTGCCGGTGGGCAACGGGCCGCAGGCGAGTTCCCACTCTGTCTCCGTGGGCAGGCGAAAGAGCTTGCCTGTGTTGATCGAAAGCCACGTGCAGTACTTCCTTGCCGCGTTCAGGCTCATGCCGACGGCAGGGCGCCGGCCCAGCCCCCAGTCCCGGTCGTAGGGTGAGACGTCGTCGAGGGGCTTCGACGGTTTGGACACCCCGTCGACTCCAGGCGGCACCTTGCCCTCCTTTTCGAAGTCGCAGTAGAGCAGGTACTCGTTCCACGTGACCTCGTGCTTGCCGATCCAGAATCCACCCGTCGATACCCACACCATGTCGAAAGACACTTCGCTGCTCTTGATCTGTTGACGCAACGGTTCGGGTGGAGGTCCCGGTTCGGGGGTGACGCCGCAGCCGGCATGCCAAGGCACGACAATGAGGACGAGGAGAGCGAGCCGAAGTGGGGATGCGATCTTGCGCATGGCCGCGAATCCTACTGCGCGGTTCTCACAATGAAAGTCGCGGATCAGTCGACGTCAGGGATGAGTCCGTTCACGCCTTCGACGCGATAGGTCGTGAGAGCCTCGGCTTTGCCCTTGAGTTCGACCGGCGCCAGCTCGGTGCAATCGAACTCATCTTTGACCGCCGCGTACGTCGCGGCGCCGATCACGACCTGCCCGTCGAGTGAGATGAAGGACTCGATCCGGCACGCGGTGTTCACCGTATCGCCGATGACCGTGTAGTCCTTTCGCTGCAGCGCGCCGACGTCTCCCACGACGACGGGTCCGCTGTTGATCCCGATGCGGATGCCGAACTGCTCGTCCGGGTCGCGCGACTGGTTGAGCTCTGCGATCCGTTTCTGCATCGCCAGGGCGACCCGAACCGCCCGTGCCGCGTGGTCCTCTTGGTCGAGCGGGGCGCCGAAGAACACCATCACAGCGTCGCCGATGAACTTGTCGAGCGTGCCGTCCTCCTTGAAGACCTCCTCGGTCAACGCCTGGAAGATCTCGTTGAGAAGCTCGGTGACAGCGCGGGCCGGCATGTTCTCGGACAAGCTCGTGAATCCCGAGATGTCGGCGAACAGCACCGTGACCTCGCGTTCCTCCGACGACATCGCGCACGCCTCGAGGTCGTCCGCCGAGACGATGCGATCGATGACGGCCGGCGCGTTGTAGCGAGAGAGGCGTTCGCGGATCTTGCGCTCGCGTTCGATCTTGGCGTGGAGCATCGCGCGGTCCACGGCGGCTGCGGAGAGGCTGGCGAGGATCGAGAGCACTTCGAGGTGGGAGTGGGTGAAGACGTTGCTCGCCCGGCGGTCGATGTAGATCAGGCCGGAGACCTTGCCCTTGTGGCACAGCGGCGCGGCCATGGCCGAGCGGATCCCGAGGGACACGATGCTCGCCGACGCGTCGAAGCGAGGGTCCTGCTCCGCGTCCATGACGAGCACCGCCTTCTTCGAGGTGACAGCTTCGTTCGCGATGTGTCGGCTGATGCGGATCTGCTGCGTCGATTTACCCCGCGCCGCGCGCTGGATGTGCGGCATGAGTTGGGCGGTCTGGTGATCGAGCAAGAGCACGGACGCCTGATTGACCGGCAGGTGTTCGAAGATCAGGTCGAGCACCTGGTTCAGGATCGAATCGAGATCGTCGTGGGCGAGAAAGGCGTCGGTCGCCGCGCGCATGATCAGGATGATATCTGCCGCGTTGAGCGACGTGGGCTCGCGGAGGCCGAGTTGGGTCGTGTCCCGGTCCTTGGTCGGCGCGTCCCCGAGCATGGTCTCGAGGAGCGTGTCGAGGTTGTCGACACTGATCGACGAGGAGAGTTTCTGCTCGCTGTGCAGGACGTTGCCGCCGATACCCACAGGCAGCTTGATCTGGAAGTGCACCGCGACGTCGCCCATCAGGACCCGGTCGTCGCTGAGGGGATGGGACTTCAGGAGGTTGCCGCGGACGGCGAGACCGTTCGCGCTGCCGTTGTCCCGCAGGATCCAGCGCCCTTTCTCCAGCTTGACGGTGGCGTGCAGCCGCGAAACGCTGGAGTTCTGGATGACGACGTCGCAGTCCTTGCGCCGACCGATGGTGATCTTCCCCTTCTCGAACTCGAATTCCTGCTTCTCGCCATCCGAGCGGAAGGAGATCTTGAGGCCGAGTTGTCCTTGGGTGATGACCAAAACAGTCTGGTATCCGGACCTGCCATGATGCGCCCTGAGACCGTTCGCAGCAAGTGGTAGACGAAGGGCCGCGGCAACCGCTCGCTAGATCGCCCGGACTCCGGGGAAAGCGCGTGGCGCTTTAGTCACGCTGGGGTAACCTCCGACCTCCGTTGGTGGGCGGGGATGACAGTCCAAGAGAGAACAGGTACAGAATCCGATGACCGAGAACCCGGCCGGGGTCCCCGAGCCCAGCGAACAGCACGAGAAACTCCTCGAGAAAGTCGGCGAGTGGAAAGTGGCCTGCAAGTACTTCATGAACCCAGCAGAGGCCCCGATCGAGGCCGAGGGCACGGAGCACGTCGAGGTGATCGGCTCGTTCTGGACGACGGGGGTATTCAACTGCGAAGTGATGGGGAACCCGATCAAGGGTCTGGCGACGACCGGCTACGACCCGAAGAAAGGGAAGTACGTCAGCACCTGGCAGGATTCGAGCAACCCGTACTTCTTCTACTACGAAGGCGACGTCACCCAAGAGGGTGATCTCGTCATGGAGGGCGACAACTTCGACCCGGTGAGCGGCAACGTCGTCAAGTATCGGAGCGTCGAGAAGATCGACAAGGACGAGCGGAAGTTCGAGTTGTTCATCGAGTCTTCGGAAGACAACGTCATCAAGGTCCTCGAGTACGATTACACGCGGGCCGAGTAGTCGGCCCCCCGCCCACAAGAACATCACGGCGCCAGGGCATCACGCCCTCGACCTGGCGCGCGGTGGTTCCCGCGGCCAACCCGTGTGGCGGGTCCCGTTTGACGGTAGATTCTCTCCCATGCCGGAGACGGAACTCTACGAGCCGATCAAGGCCTACTTGATGGCACAGGACTACGAGGTGAAGGGTGAGGTGGGGGCCGCCGATCTCGTCGCCTTCCGCGGCGACGAACCGCCGGTGATCGTCGAACTGAAGACCGGCTTCTCACTGTCCCTGTTTCATCAGTGCATCGAAAGGCAGTCGGTGACCGATCTCG
>CAYYAQ010000241.1:0-5044 GCA_964469555.1 uncultured candidatus Brocadiaceae bacterium
TTCGACAGCGAGCACCCGAGCTTCGGATAGGCGGACTGGCCTACTCGCGATCCTCTCCGCCGACCGGCACCAGGTGCTGGTCCTCGAATCGGAACAGTTCCGTCGAGACCGGGTGCTCGATGCGTTCGTTGTCCGTGAGGCGCAGCATCGACTCGAGGCTCTCGAGGTCCGCCTCGCGCCCGAGGTAGAGCGTCTCCTGCTCGGGCATGGCGACGAGCAGATCGGAAGCATCGTCCGAATCGAGCAACAGCACCCGCGCAGCGTCGTAGCCGTCGCCAGTGTGAATCCTCACCGGCCCATCCTTCGCGTCGGGCAGCTGCACGTCACGATCGGTGATCCGCCGGAGGTTTCGGTTCGCCAGATGGAACAGGTCATCCTCCGAACGTCCCCAGCACCGCAAGTGCGCCTGGCAGATGAACACCACGCTCCACGGATCGTCGACGACGTAGCACAACAGCAAATCGGGGCCGAGTTCCCGGTGCACGAGGGCGCCGTCGCCAAACGCCGGGGCGTTCTCGAAGACCCAATCCCTCCGGCAAACCTGGGGGAGGATCTGCATCACGGAGTCGGAGAACAACCTGTCCTCCGGATGCTCGAGCCCGACTTCCTCGATCTCGGAGAGCAACTGCCTGGCGAGGGTCCCGATCCGCTCGGGATACAACAAGTAGTGCCGGAAGATGTTGTCGAGGGGCACCGGGACTTCCTGACCCTTCACCGATACGACCATCGTGAATGTGCCGGGGACAAAACCGCGGACACCGTATTCTGGTCCGCTTCTGCGAATCTCATCCGTCAGCGACTCACAGAACTCGTCGAGGTCCCGGTCGGGCGTGGCCCGGTTGCGCACGAGCCACGTCACCACGCCGGCAACCAACAACGAGGCGATCACGATCCACTCCCACATGTTGGGTTTATCGGCGATCGGCTCCCGATCCTGGACCTTCCGGGCGTGCCCTGGTTACTCTCGTTGAACGAAATGACAACGCCGACGCCGATCTACCTGGATAACGCCGCCACGACGCGGCCCTTGGAAACCGCCGTCGCGGCGATGGAGCAGGCCCACCTCGAGTGGTTCGGCAACCCCTCGTCGGCCCACGACTTCTCGATCGCCCCGAAAAAGGCCCTCGAGGACGCGCGGGAGTTCCTCCGCGGGACGCTGTCCGCCGCGAAGCTCGTCTTCACCTCCGGCGGCACCGAAGCGGATCTGCTGGGCATCGCCGGCGCGGTGCAGCGCAAGTCCCCCGGTCGGGTTCTGTGCGCGACAAGCGACCACCCGGCGATCCTGCAACAGAGTGGAGTCCTCGCCCGCACCCGCCACAAGCTCGTGCCGGTGCCCACGACGTCGGACGGCGACATCGATCCCGAGGTGTTCTTCGAACACCTGGGCAAGGACGTACGCGGCATCGCGATCATGCACGGGCACAACGAGCTCGGCACGCTCGGCGACATCGAAGAGTTGACGAGCCTCGCGCGTCGGATCTGCCCGGACGCGCACATCCACGTCGACCTCGTGCAGAGCTACGGCAAGATCCCGTTCGACTTCGGGTCGGTGGATGTCGACTCCGTCGCCATCGCCGCGCACAAGCTGCACGGTCCTCGCGGCGTGGGGTTCCTCGCCTTCTCCAACAACGCGGAGATCCACCCGTTGCAGCCGGCGGGCGGTCAGGAGTTGGGCCTGCGCGGAGGCACGGAGAACGTCGCAGGCGCCGTGGGCCTCGCCGTCGCCGCCGAAGCGGCGTTCACGCACATGGCCGAGTCACGGGCACACACCGAGACACTTGCGGGGGACCTCTTCGATCGGTTGCTCGAAGCGTTCCCCGACGCCGTGCGGCTCGGCGATCCGGACCACCACCTGCCGCATATCCTGTCGATGCGTATTCCGGGTGTCGTCGGCGCCACGATTCTCAAGCGGATGGACGCGCACGGCGTCGCGTTCTCGACAGGCTCGGCGTGCCACGGCCCGAACGACAAGGGCAATCACGTGCACGAAGCGATCGGGCTGTCGCGCCGTGAAGCCAGAGAAGTGATGCGAGTCTCGTTCTGCCGGTTCAACACCAAGGAAGAACTCGACCGTGTCGCGAAGCTGATGAAGGAAGAGGTGAGTTTCTTGCTCGATCACGCACCTTCCTCCGGCAAGGAACAAGGCCAGGCCCGGTGAGTCAAAAGGCGAGTCAGAAGCTGAGTCCAGCCATGGCACAGTTCGTGGCGGCCAAGAAGGCCCAGCCCGACGCGCTGCTGTTCTTCCGCATGGGCGACTTCTACGAGTTGTTCTTCGACGACGCGAAGGAGGCCTCGAAGGCGCTCGGCATCACGCTGACGAGCCGCAACAAGGGCAGCGACAATCCGATCCCGATGGCGGGCGTTCCGGTGCGCGCACTCGACACTTACCTCAAGCGCCTGGTGAAGGCCGGCTACAAGGTCGCGATCTGCGAACAGATGCAGGACCCGAAAGACGTCAAGGGTGTCGTCGACCGGCAGATCGTGCGCGTGTTGACGCCTGGCACACTGACCGAGGACAGTCTGCTCGAGGACTCCCGCGCGAACTTCCTCGCAGCCGTGTGCGCTTCAAAGGGTCGGATCGGCATCGCGTGGGTCGAACTCTCCACGGGCTCGTTCCAGGTGCACGAACTTCCGGACACGAGCCTGCTCGATGAGCTGACGCGCCTGGATCCGGCAGAAGTGCTGTTACCGGAAGAGAGCGCAGTCGGAGACACGGTGCGGCAACTCTCATCGGTGGCGGTGACGTGTCGCTCCCCCTACGAATTCGGCTTCGATACCGCGGGTCGGGCGCTCACGCAGTTCTTCAAGACCTCGACACTCGGCGGGTTCGGCATCGAGGACATGCCCCTCGCCATCGGCGCAGCCGGGGCGCTGATCTCGTATCTCGAGGAGACCCAGCTGGCGGCGCTTCCCCACATTCGAAAGATCGAAGTCTATCCAGATGAGAAGCTGATGCGCCTCGACCGGGCGACGCGCAACAGCCTCGAGATCGTCTCCACGATGCGTGGGGATGCCGGGACGCCGCTCTTGAAGGTGCTCGACAGAACCGCCACGCCGATGGGCGCGCGGTTGTTACGGGAGCAGCTTCTGTCGCCGCTGACCGACGTCGAGTCCGTCACCGAGCGGCAGGGCGCGGTCGAGGAACTGCACGCACAACCGTCGGTCGCGAACGAGCTACATCACACTCTCGACCGGATCCTGGATCTGCAACGGCTGACGACGCGAATCGCGTGCGGTCGCGCGAACGCGCGCGATCTGGTCGCACTGGGCTCGAGCTTGTCGCGCCTGCCGGAGATCCTCGAACGGATCTCGAATTGCACGAGCAGCGGCCTCGCGAACGTGGCCCGTGATCTCGACCCGCTGGAGGATGTCGCCGCGAAGATCGCCGCGACGCTCGTCGACGACCCGCCGATGACGATCAAGGAAGGCGGAATCGTCCGCAGAGGCTTCCAGGCCGATCTCGACGAACTCCTCACTCTCAGCCAGGACAGCAAGACGTGGATCGCGAGCTACCAGGCCAGGGAATCCGAGCGCACGGGCGTGCCGAACCTGAAGATCGGCTTCAACAAGGTCTTCGGCTACTACATCGAGATCACCGCAGCCAACAAGAATGCCGAACTCCCGATGGAGTACGTGCGGAAGCAGACGACCAAGAACGCGGAACGCTACATCACGGAGGAGCTGAAGGAATTCGAGACGAAGGTCCTCAAGTCGGACGAGAACGCTCGAAACCTGGAATACGACATCTTCATCGCACTTCGCGGCGAGGTCGGCGCAGAGACGGAGCGGTTGCAGAAGACGGCCGACCTTGTCGCGCGACTGGACGTCTTCGTCGGGCTCGCGGTTGTCGCCCGCGAGAACAACTACTGCCTCCCGGTCGTCGATGACTCGACAGCTATCGAAATCGTGGACGGACGCCATCCCGTTATCGAAGTCACGCACGCCAAGGGGACGTTCGTGCCGAACGACACGAAGCTCGAACCACCGCAGCGGATCCTGGCGTTGCTAACCGGCCCGAACATGGCGGGCAAGTCGACGTACATCCGACAGACCGCCCTCATCGCGTTGATGGCGCAGATCGGCAGCTTCGTACCGGCCAAGTCCGCGCGTATCGGCATAGTCGACCGGATCTTCACGCGGGTCGGCGGCACGGATGACATCAGTCAGGGGGCGTCGACGTTCATGGTCGAGATGTCCGAGACGGCGAACATCCTCAACAACGCGACAAACCGAAGTCTGGTGATCCTCGACGAGGTCGGTCGTGGCACGAGCACGTATGACGGTTTGTCGCTGGCGTGGGCCATCGCCGAGAACCTCGTCGAAGACATCCGGTGCCGCGCGCTGTTCGCCACGCACTACCACCAGCTGACGGATCTCGCCGCGCCGGGCAAGGGCGTCGTCAACCAGCGCGTCGCAGTCAAGGAGTGGGGCGACGAGATCGTGTTCCTGCACCGGATCGAGGATGGCGGCACGGACAAGAGCTACGGCCTGCACGTCGGTCGGCTCGCGGGCCTTCCGAAGCCAGTCCTCTCTCGGGCGCGGGCGATCCTCGCCAGGCTCGAAGAGGAAGGCGAGCACGTCAAGGAATCGCTGGAGACGATCGACGACACGAGGCCGGTCAAGAAGCGGCAACTCTCGCTGTTCGAGTCACCGCGAGAGCGCGTGATGAGGGAACTGGCGCGCCTGCGCACCGAGGACATGACCCCGATGCAGGCGCTCCAGAAGCTGGCTGAGTGGGAAGAGACGCTGCGTTAGAGCAGGCGCCTACTTCACGTCGCAGAGCTTCACGGCGTCGCGCAGCGACTGGATCTGGTCCTTCTTCTTCGGGATGAACTCGTGGGCGTAGAAACCCGTGTACCCCGTGGCGAGCACGGCCTTCGTGATCGCCGGGTAATAGAGTTCTTGCGTCTCGTCGATCTCGTTGCGCCCAGGGTTGCCACCCGTGTGGTAGTGGCCAAACCACTTGTGGTTCTGCCGGATCGTGCGGATGATGTCGCCCTCCATGATCTGAGCGTGGTAGATGTCGTAGAGCACCTTGCAGTAG
>CAYYAQ010000242.1:0-4837 GCA_964469555.1 uncultured candidatus Brocadiaceae bacterium
TAATTCGATCACTATGCCTATCCCTTTCTACGTCTCGGCAAGGTGTTCAATTTGGAGGACCATGCCAACGCAGATTTGGAGTTTGTCCAGTCCCATGAAGAGATGCCCTCGGCAAGTCCACAGCGGCCACGTGCATCGACTCGACCCGTGCGCCTGCGTTGTGGACCGAACCATGGAAGTGGGGTTTGCGACGAAATGGGCTGGCAAGAACCAGTACAGCCACCCTCCATTGCTTGCGCGGCCGTGGTTCCACTGAATGCTACGGGCCTCATCGGCGCCACAGTCATCCTCTGTGGCGCCAGTAGCGCCTTGTCCCGCAGAGGAAGGAGAGTGTGGGGACCACCGCCTTCTTCCCCACGCGATGCGCCACGTTGCCCAGCAGGTTGTGTTCGATCAAAGCCCCGGAGTAGTCGAAGTTGCAGAGCGTCGGCGCCCCGGTCTTGCAGCCGTGGATCCACTCCGCGTAGTGGCCCCGCGACTTCGGGATCGACTGCTCGGGTGGCTTGAAACCCGCGAAGTCTGCCTTCGGAGACAGCAGTAACTTGCCGTAGTCCGCGACCAACATGCCCTTGTCGCCGACGAACGCGGTTCCGATTCCCCACTTGCGCAGGTCGGTGTCGTCACCGAGTCGCTTCTGCAACACGTCGACCCGGCGCCGCATGCCCTCTTTGCCGTGGTACCAGACAACCTTCACCGGAGTATCCAGGTTGTCGTTGCCTGGTCGCGCCGGATGCTCCCAGGTGATGACCTGCCACGGGGGACAGGCGACCGGGTCCGGCTCGGGACCAACCGATTCAACCGAGATCGGGTGGCGCAACGAAAGCGCCCAGAACGGAAGGTCGATCAGGTGGCTGCCCATGTCGCCGAGCACGCCGTTGCCGAAGTCCCACCGCCGGTTCCAGTTCAGGTTGCCGCCCTTCCAGTAGCCGGTGTTATAGGTGCGCTCGCTCGCCGGCCCGAGAAAGATGTCCCACCGGTAGTCGGCGGGCTTGTCCTGCCTCGGAAGCACCGCCTTGTCGACCCGGCGAATGCCGCGACTGCACCAGACGTGTGCCTCTCTCACCTTCCCGATCGCCCCGGCCTGCACGAGTTCCACGACGCGGCGGTAGTTGTCACGGGCGTGGATCTGCGTGCCCATCTGGGTCGCGATCTTGTCCCGCCGCTGCTTGTACTCGTCCTGTACGACCCGGGCCTCGTGCACGGTGTGGGCCAGCGGCTTCTCACAGTAGACGTGCAAGCCCGCCCGCATCGCGGCAACCGCAGCCAACGCGTGGTGGTGGTCGGCGGTGCTGATCACGACGGCGTCGAGCTTGTCGTCGTCGATCAACTTGCGCCAGTCGTAGTACACCTTGGCGTCCTTGTACCTCTTCTTCGCGCGTGCGATCGGGGCATCGTGTACATCACACAACGCGTAGATGTTCTCGCCGGCGACACCACGCAAGTTGGCTGCGCCGCGACCGCCACTGCCGATGATCCCGATGTTGAGCTTGTCATTGGGTGATCGTGAGGCCGTCACCTCGGTCGAAGTGTGTACGCCGGTCACCACCAACGCAGCTCCGGCGGCACCTGTCGTCTGGATGAAGTCTCGACGAGTCGTCTGGTTCTTTGTCATGTGTGTTGCTCAGGGTAGCGATTCGAACATCATCGCACGTCGGCACGTCTCGATCACCATCCGCATCCTGTCCCACACCTCGGAGCGGTGTTGGTGCACGAATCCCTCGTCGCTTGATCGGCACCGGTCGATAGGTTCTCGAGGTCCAGCAAACGGGCACTCGTGCATCCGAAGTTCAGGACCAAGTACCGTGTGGCCAACTGGTAAGAGTGCGACCGATCGCTCGTTGAGCGCGGCAACATCACCCTCTGGCTGACGCCTGAGGCGCTGGTGGCGTGGAACGCCAAGCCGACGCGACGCCGTGGCGGTCAGCGCAAATACTCCGACGTGGCCATCGAGACCGCGTTGACACTGCGGATGCTCCTGCATCTTCCGCTTCGCCAAACCGAAGGATTCCTGCGGTCCATCTTCGAGCTGATGAACCTCACTCTCGACGTGCCGGACCACACGACTCTCTCCCGTCGTAATCCTCGGCTTTCCGTTCAACTGAGGTCTCACTCACGCACTCGAGCGATCAACCTCGTCATCGACACCAGCGGACTGAGCATCTTCGGAGAAGGCCAGTGGGCCGCAGTCAAACACGGCGGCAACGGCATTCAGGGCTGGCGCAAGCTGCATCTCGGCGTGGACCAGACCGGAGTGATCGTCGCTCAGGCTCTCACCAGCTCGACCGTCGATGACGCGGCCACCGGGATCGACGCCGCCCACGCGCGCGCCACCCCGCTCATCCATCGCAGAGACTGGGGAGGCGAGGTCTACGCGTTCCGACTTCTACCGGTCATGCGCGTGGTCTACCAGGACTAGCAGCGACCCGAGGGGGCCCTTTCTGGGCTCAACCTGACGAGAGCGTAAAATACGCACGGCCCCGATAACCGGAAATTCGCTACGATCTCCGGGGTCTCCCCACGCCTTCGCATCGACACCATGCACGACCTCGCCCGCCCGCTCCCCGTCCTGGCCGTATCCTGCATCCTGGCCACCCTCCCCACCCTCTCGGCCCAGACGCGGATGCTGCGCGTCTTCGGCGACACCACCGGGACCCATTTCGGGTCTACCGTCGCGAACGCCGGAGACATCGATCGAGATGGGATTGTCGATTTCATCGTCGGGATCCCCAGTCAGAACCTGGGCGTCGGCGAAGCCCGGGTCTTCTCCGGGCGAGACGGACGGATCCTCGCGAAGCTGAGCGGCTTTCCGAACAAGAAGGCGCAGTTCGGCAGCAGGGTTGCCAGTGCCGGGGACTTCGACGTAGACGGCTATCCGGACGTCATCGTGTGCAGCGTCGTGCACGATCAGAATGGCAAGGACTCGGGCGCGGTCCAGGTGTTCTCGGGACGGGATGCCAGCGTCCTGTTCACCGCGTTCGGGAGTGGACCCGGCGACTTGTTCGGTAACGGAGCGGCGGCCATCGGCGACATCGACAACGACGGCCACCCGGACCTTGTCGTCGGCGCCCCCGAGAACGGCGGCAATCCCGTGAAGGACTACGGCAACGGGTACGCCCGGGTCTTCTCCGGCCGATCCGGGACTGTGTTGCGTACGATTTCTGGCGTCAAGTTGATGGACGAGTACGGTACCGCCGTCGCGGCCGCGGGCGACGTGGACAAGGACGGTATACCGGACTTCGTCGTCGGTTCGAACCTCGAGGGAGGCGGCAAGGGTTCGGCGCGGGCGTACTCGGGCAGGACCTTCGGGGTCATCCACAACTTCCCACCCGACCCGTTGGGCGCGTGTTTCGGTATGTCGGTCGGCGGCGGCGGTGATGCCGACGGGGACGGCTACCTCGACGTCGTCGTCGGTGCGGTGAACCTGGGCCAGTCCATCAGACCTGCGGTGTGGGTCTTCTCCGGTCGCACGGGCAAGAAGATCCACCAGATCAAAGCGGGTCCCATGCACGGGATGACCGGGATGAGCGTCGGCAACGCGGGTGACCTCGACAACGACGGGCACGACGACTTCTTCTCGGGATTCCCGATGGACTCCTCCGGCGCCATGATGGGTGGATGTGTTCGGTACTTCTCGGGCAAGAACGGCTCCGAGTTGTTCGTCCCCTACGGCATCGGCATGGGCAGCGGTTTCGGCATGTCCTCCGCTGTTCTGGGCGATCTGAATGGTGACGGCCGGATCGAGGTCGTCATCGGTGCGGTGAACGGAAAGAAGGGCGGCAAATCCGTGGGATCGATGGCCGTGGTCTCGCTCGCCTCCGTCGCGCGGACGGCACCCGGTTGTGCCGCGGGCACCGCGCCGCCGACCCTCGACGCGTCGCACGTCGCGGTCGGCAAGACGACGACGGTGTTCCTCCGCGGGAGTGCCGGGCAATCCGGCCTGCTCTTCCTGAGCTCGATCCCGGACGTGCCGCTGGCGATCGTGCCGGGTTGCTACATCTACCTCGATGTGGCGAGCATGCTGCCCCTGTCGGCGGTACTGACGGATGCGAGTGGGAGGTGGTCGCGTGCCTTCGCGGTTCCGAGTAGCAATAATCTCATCGGCTTCACCTTCGCGCTTCAAGGCGCGACCGGATCGGCTCGCGGACCGAACTACTTGGAGTTGTCGAATGGCGTGCTCGCGACGGTCGGGCGCTGATAGCCGCCTTGCCGCCGGAGCGGTCGCCAGGCTGGAAGGCGCACCCGCCTGCTGGATGGCGAGCCGCCCCGCCACAACACATCGAGCAAGCAACTCTGCGCAGACCACCACGGCTTCTCCCTGCACGCCGCCGTCCGCATCGGCGCCGGCCAGCGCCTGTGCCGCCACGTCACCCGCCCCCCATTCGCGCAGGACCGGCTGTCGGTCACCCGCGGCGGCGACGTGATCTATCGCTTTCGTCACCCATGGAACAACGGCAAGACCGCGCTGGTCATGGATCCGATGACGTTTCTGTCGCGGCTCGCGGCCCAGGCACCGCCACCACGCCGGCATGTGTTGACCTACCACGGGGTACTCGCCGCTGCGGCGTGCAAGCGCGACCAGATCGTGCCGGAGCGAGCCGCGGCGCGCGAAGTCGTGCAGGCGCTGCCGTTTGGCTGACGCGCCGAACCGGTGGACGGGAATCGGGAGCCAGAGGCTGCCGCGAACGCAGCGTGGAAGAGGTCTGCAACCGCGCAACACAATCACGACTCACAACGCTTTACCCCCCGCTCATCCATCGCAGAGACCGGGGAGGCGAGGTCTACGCGTTCCGACTTCTACCGGCGACGGTGAAAACCTGCGGTCGAAACCCCTACCCTC
>CAYYAQ010000243.1:0-4816 GCA_964469555.1 uncultured candidatus Brocadiaceae bacterium
CGTCGGTTCGGTCGTCATCGCAGTCACCCGACCGAGTCCGAATCGCCACGACGCGAGGATCGGGTGGCGGTCCTGTCGCGTCCGCACGAGCACGTCCGCGCCGGGCCGTTGTCGCGTCTCGACGTAGCCCTGCGCCGCGGGAGTGGCCTTCGGATCGACGTCGCCCCACCAACCGCGACCGCCCTGCGCCTCGACCACTTGCACTCCCGTCCGGTAGCCCGGCAGTCTGGCGCTGGACGGTTGCTTCAACATGATCTCCGGAAGATTGAACCGGTCGGATGCGTTGTAGAACCGACCGCGTCCCCAGTCCGCCAACTCGACGAGGAACTCACTGTGGCGCCCGGGGCCGACGAGGACCGTCGACACGCAGATGCCGTCCCGCGACATGCGGCGCAGCAGTTGTTCGTAGGGGCCGGACTCGACGCCGGCGTCGGTGAGGACGAGCACGTGCTTGTAGCGGGTCTGCACGTTGCGCAGCCCGTAGTAGGCCTCTTCGATCGCGGGGAAGAGGATCGTGCCGCCGCCGGCATCCAGACGGTTCAACGCGCGTTGGATGTCGATGGCGTTGGCGGCCGACTGGAGCGGCGCAGCCCAACGCTTGTTGCCGAAGAACTCCACGATGCCGATCTTGTCGTGGGGGAGGAGGCGGCGCAGCGCGAGTCGCGTGACTTCCTTGGCGAGGATGATGCGGTTGCCGCCCATCGACCCGGACGTGTCGATGATGATCGCGAGGGCCGTGCTCGGGTCTTTCTTCTCTTCCTTCTGCACCAACTCGACAGGCAGCACGCTCTCTATGGGCGTCTTGTGGAAGCCGCCGGGTCCAAAAGACCCAGCTCCGCCCGACATGAAGAGGCCGAGGCCCGCGTCGGTGACCGCCACGACGAGCTGTCGCTGAAACTCTCGCGGAATGTCCTTCGCGGGGCGGTCGTCCAGCATGACGACGTCGTAGCTGTCGAGGCTCGCCGCGCCTTCGGCGTTCTGGTTCACGTCCAGTTCGAACCCGGGACCGATCAGTTCGGCGAGGCGCGTGTCGCTGTTCTTCACCCGCCCGCCGAGGTAGAGCACGCGGATCGGATCCTGGACCGCGAAGAGGTTGCTCAGCGAGTTGTTCGCCGGGCGCGAATCACCGCTGTTCACCGTGACGGTGGCGGTGTAGCTCACGAAGCCAGGGCGCTTGGGCTCGAATTCGATCGCCACCCTCTGGCGACCGGAGAGGCGCAGTTCTTCGCTCTCGGCGATGACCCCATCGACGCTCGAGATCGACACCGTGATGTCGGTGGCAGGACCGACGACATCGACGAACAACCGAGCGGTCTGACCGACGCGAAGGGGGCCGTCCGCGGCGAAGTGCACCGGTCGCACGTCGTCCGCGGGCAGGTCGAGCGCGATGGTGTGCAGGGGAATGCCGCGCGCGGTCAACGTCTGCGTCGCGCGGCCCCAACGCGGGTTCGTGGCGAGTCCATCGCTGAGCAGCGTCACCGCGCCGCGGGAGCCCTCGGGGATCCGCATGGCGGCGATGAGCAGGGCGGACCCGAGATCGGATCCGCCGGGAGGCAGTGAATCCACGCCGGCGAAGCGGAGGTCGAGGTCCGAACCGTCGCCGCCGAGTCTGACGAGGTACGCCTGCGTCGAGGGATCGCGTTCGGAGAGTCCGTCGAGTGCAGCCTGCAGCGCGCCCGTCGCCGCGTCCCGGGCACCGGTCGCCGCGCTGCCCGAGAGGTCGGCGATGAACACGTGGTGCGACGTGTCGTCAGTGGTCAGGCGCACGGGCATGGCCATCGCCAACACGACGAGTGCGACGACGACCGCGCGAATCGCCAGGTGCCACTTGTCGGACGATGCCGTCCGCGGCCAGACGAGGAGCGCTGGTACGAGGAGAAGGAACCAGAGGAGATCGGGCGCCAAGAAACTCACGGCATCCTCCCCGTCCGGAACAGGAACCACTCCAGCATGAGGAGTGCCAGGACGCTCGCCGACAGCCACAGGGCGAGGTCGAGGCCGCGCTCTTCAGCGTCGGTGTCGGTGGGTTCATGCGTGTCGAGGACCGGGCTTGTCGTGACGGCGCTCGTCAGCGTCGCGGCGACGACCTCGCCGTCGGCGCGTTGGTAGACGCCGGTGTGCGGCGGGACGAAGTCGGAGCCGATCGGGTCGTATCGGTTGCCCGCCGCGTCCGTGTACGCGGCGCGTTCACCCCGCATCTCGTTTCCCGCGGCGACGAACGGGCGAATCGGTTCGACGTCGGCGAGCCAGCGAACGGCCTGCGCGATGAACACCGGGAAGGACCGCGACTGCACGAAGTTGTACTTCGCGCTGAGTAGCGGCGCCCACACACCGATGCCGCGCAAGTCCGCGCTGGGTGTCGCCCCGATGGCGATCTTCCGACCGCTCGCCTGGGCGACGTCCATCGCGTCCACTTCGGACAACCCGAGCCGCGCGAACGACTCGAGGAGCACGTCCCGCGAAGACCGGTCCTCGGTGTGATGCAGGAGGATTGCTTCGCCCTGCGAGGCGATGGGCACGAACTCGAGAGCGGGCACAAAGCGCGGACCGTGGTCGTCGCTTCCGCTCGTCGCCGTCCGCACCGCGACTTCCGCGCGATCGGTGGTGAGGAGCACGGCGGGATCCGCGCGCAGCACCGGACCCAGCGCCGCCTGCAGAGCCGGATCGAGCCACACGCGGATGCGTTTGCGCTTGGGCAATCGGATGCTCGCGGTGTCGTCCGCCGCGAGCGCGTCGCCTCCGGGGATCGTGATCGTCAGCAACTCGCCCGTCGCGTCGACGTCGCGCAGCAGAATGCGCGTCCGGTTGCCTTGTCGCGTGCGAGTGGATTGAAGCGGAACGGCGCGCTTGCCGACCGAGACCGAAACGGTTGGATCAGAAGAACCGGTGATGACGCAGAGCACGTCGACCTTTTCCCACGCACCTGACGAGGACCGACCGACTCCCAGCGCCGTGATGCCGGCGTTCGCGCCCGGTGTGGCGGGGGGCGCGATGCGGGAGAGTGTCACGTGATCGGGCAGCGCATCGCGGGTCGTCTCGCTGATCGGGGCGTCACCAGCGATCAGGAAGAGCGTCTCGTGATCGGTGGTCAAGGACCGCAGGGTCGCTTCCACGGTGGCAGGGCACGCCTCCGGCCGGAAACCTTGGAGCCGGGCGTCGAGCAGGAGTCCATTCTCGCCACGCTGCAGCAGCGCGCGCGGACGACCGCCGCACAGGATCACGCGGCGACGGTCGCGGGGTAGCGAGGCGACGCGCTCCTTCACGAGGTCGACGGTCTCGGCGAACCGCGTCCCGCGGCCCATGTTGGCGGAGCCGTCGAGCAGGATGACGTGATCGCGACCGACGGCATCCGAGAGTTGTGGGTCGGCGAACCCGAGCCACATCAGCGCGGCGATGAGCAGGACGAACAGGTACGCGAGCCAGTGCTTGAAGCGGCGCACGAGTACTCTGGCGCGGGCTTCCTCGAGAGCCTGTTTCCAGAACAACGTCGTGATCACCGTCTGCTCGCGGTAGCGGACGCGCAGCCGTTGCAGGAGGAAGAGGACCGAGGCCAGCGCGGCGATCCCGAACAGGAGCATCGAGAGGGGCAGGTTCGCGAGGCTCATACGGACATGCTCCCGCTCTCGAACAACGTGGCGAGTTGGGCGAGCACGTCCTGTTCCACGTCGAGTTGCAGAAGTCCGATGCCGCGTTGGTTGGCGAAACCGGTGAGCTGCTCCTGGAAATGGTCGTACGCGGCGCGATATCGCGTGAGCACCGCGGGCGTGAGGGAAACTTCTTCGATCGCACCGGACTCGCAGTCGCGCAATTGCAGGTCGCCCATCTGCAGCTCACCCGAGAGCCTGGGGTCGCGGTCGATCGGGCGGATGAGCTGCACGAGGAGCAGCCGGTGGCGCACGCGTTTGAGTGCGGCGAGCACGCCCTCGATTCCGGTCGGGTCGAAGAAGTCCGAGATGATCACCGCCAGACCTTCGCGCAGACCGAGGGCCTGCAAGGTGCGCAGGGACTTCGTGAGGTCGGTCGGTCCCGCGGGTTCGAGTTGTGTCATGCTCGTCGCGAAGCGCATCAGCCGACCCTTGCCCGACTGCGGACGCAACGCGACCGAGAGATCGTCGCCGAATGGAAACAGCCAGACGCTGTCGTGTTGGTTGAGCGCGATGGAGGTGAGCGCGAGTGCTGTGCGCAGGCCGGCCTGGGCGCGCGGCGGCGTCTCCATGTACATGCTCGCCGAGACGTCGGGCAGCAGGTAGACGGGGAGGTCCTCGAACTCCTCGAACAACCGCAGGAAGACCTTGCCGAGCCGCCGGTAGATCGTCCAGTCGATCGAGCGGAAGTCGTCACCGGGGACGTAGGGTCGGAAGTCGCGGAACTCGATCCCCGTGCCGAGGTCACGAGAGCGCTGCTCCGCGTGCCTGCCACCACGGGCGACGCGGCGCGCGTGGATGTGCAATCGTTGCAACGCCTCGAAAAACTCGGGGTCGAACAACTCGGTGGAGGGGATCACCGCCATCGCCTTCTCGTGGGACAGTGGTTCACGCGTTCGCTGGCACGTTTACGTATGCGAGCACGTCCTCGATGATGTGATCGGGGGTGAAGCCCTCCGCCTGGCCCTGGAAATTGACGATGATCCGGTGCCGCAGCACGTCGAGCGCGACCGCGCGGATGTCATCGGTGCTGACGGCGAAGCGTCCGGCGAGCAGAGCCTGCACCTTGCCGGCGAGCAGCAGTCCCTGCGCGCCGCGCGGGCTGGAGCCGAGCAGCACGTTCTGGTTGACCAGCGGGGTCGCGAACTCGCTCTTCGGCTGGCTGGCGACGA
>CAYYAQ010000244.1:0-4510 GCA_964469555.1 uncultured candidatus Brocadiaceae bacterium
CTTGAGGATGCGCTTCCCCTCAGATAGGCCCAAACTCCCGAGTGCTTCGAGACACTGGTCCACGGAACTCCCGGTCACCGTCCGGATCTGCACGCCGATCCGCTGGAGAGGATCCAGCGCGGCCTTCGCGTCCTGCAACAACACGGTCACAGGACCCGCCAACATTTCGCGCCATGGCGACGTATTCGCTTCCGGCCAGGCAGACCCGAGGACTCTTCGGGTCCCCGTGACGTCGACCTCGGGGAGCAACCCGGTCCACCCGAGCAGGAGCGATGTCTTCCCGCAACCAGATGAACCCACCAGTGCCGCCACTTCGGAAGCCCCAAGTTCCAGATGCTCCAGGGACATCGACCACGTCTCGCCGCGTCGCACGCATACGTCAGCCAGCGCGAGGACGGGGTCTTTAGCCGGGGAATCGAATGTGGACACAGGCAACCCGAACGTTATGGATGAGACCAACGACGATGGAAGCGGTACGATGCCGCGCAACGCCGACCGGAGACTACCAGGAATGAGACTCGTTTCGATCGCACTGACGCTGCTTCTTCCCGCAATGATGAGCGCGCAGGAGGCCGCGCCGAAACGAACGCTCCAGTCGATCCTGCGCGAGAACCGGGCTGCGATCGCCAAAGCTGCGCAGAGCGAAGATCCGGACGCCTACGACAAGGCGGTTGCGCGCTTTTGCACGGCGCTCAGGGAATACCTCAAGGACGAGGCCAAGGGCGAGGAGAAGCACCTCACGCGGTTTCAGCTGGTATTCGCCCTCATGTCCGGCGGCAAGCGTGACCAGGCGCAGAAAGTGCTCGCGAAGTTCGACGCTGAAAACGCGTCTTGCGTCAACTGTGGCGAAGCCGCCTACATGGCGAGCACGTTTCGCATGAAGAACGAGTACGAAGCTTGGATCGCCATCGCGTTGGACAAGCGCGCGTCACACAAACAGCGAATGGAGTTCGGCATCCTGCTGATGGCGAAGCTGAGAAAGCCTGATCTGGCAGCGAAGCTCTTCGCCGACGCGCTGAAAGCCGCGAAGGGCAGCGAGGCGAAAGCCGGGGTGATGTGGCACCTGGCGCGCGCGACACGCGAGCGGGAAGACGTCCCGGGCAACGCGTACGACAAAGCACTCCTCGACCTGGCCAGGGCGTACCCCAAAACCCGCTTCGGCGGGATCGCCGGCGATCGACTGATCGCGATGGACTTCAGAGTAGGAGGCGACCCCTTGCCCATCGCCATCGCGGCGCTCGACGGTGGGGAGTTCTCACTCGCGAAACAGCGCGGGAAGGCCGTGCTCATCTGCTTCTGGTTGCCCGGAGACCCGCGCTGCGCGAACGCGCTCACGGCGCTCGAGAAACTGCACAAGGAATTCGCTGAGAGTGGGCTGTCGGTGATGGGCATCTCCCTGGGATCGGAGACCCGCACTCGGACCGACATCAAGGAGCGGAAGATCACGTTCGGGCAAGCCTGCGCACCGGGCGGTCTAGAGTCAGATCTGGCGCTGCGCTACCGCGTCGAAGACGCGCCGTACTGCATCCTCCTCGGTCGCGGGGGCAAGATCCACGGGATGAACTTCGTCATGCACGACGAGTACGGGCTCAAGCAGTTGACCGACGCCGTGCTCAAGAGCATCGAAGCCAAGAAGTAACTACCGCGCAGTGGATCTCTTCTTGGCGATCTGACCGAAGCCGACCACTGCCGCGGACATCGCCCCGTCTCCGACAAGACAAGCGAGGGCGACCGCGGCAGGCATTCGATCGATGCCGTCGCGCGTGAGGTAGTGCTGCATCATCAGCCCCGCCACGTACAGGAACATCACCGCATCCGGACGCACCCGGCGCAACCGACCCAGGCGCAGGCCGACGCCGAGGCCCATGCGTATTGCACCGAGCACGGCGAAGATCAGGATGGGCCCGGCCAACCACCAACTCTCAGGCAGCAAGCCCACGTCCGACTGACTGTCGACCACTGTTCCGCCTCCCTGCTGCATGACGAGGAGGGTCAACGCGAAACTCGAGAGTACCAGGAACATCCACGGCACGTAGCGACGGGCCGCTGCGCGAAACGGCCAGTACATCAGGGACCGACCACGTGCTGCCCGTGGGAACATCAGCACCAACGTCATCACCGAGAGGAGCAACGCCCCCGCTGGCACGGTCAGGTAGATCCACGCGCCGACCTGACACGACCGCGCGATGCCGAACGTCATCCCGACGACGAGCATCAGACTCGCGCGAGCCAACCAAGGAGACACGCCACGCGCACGCTCCTGGAGCATCAACGGAAAGCCCGCGATCAGCACGATCCCGAGGATCCCGAACAGCGTGCTGCACTGTTCGGCGCGCAGGACGAACCCTTCCTGGGCAATCGGCGGCAACAAACACAGCGTGAGACATCCCAAAGCGGCCGTCGCCCGACCGCGCACGAGGAACAACAACACGTAGAGCAGCGCGGAAACCCCGAACAACGCCAGCATCCCCGCGATCCGAGCCTTGACGGTGATGTCCTTCTTGTGTTCTTCCCACCGGCCCGGCGCATCTTCGGAGACCATCAAACCGTAGAACATCAGGATCGGCTTGCTTTGCATGGACTTCTCGGCCAACACCGCCTGCTCGACGCGAGCGATCTCGGCATCCCGCGGCGCGGCCTCGATCCTGACGAAAGCCAGCAGTACCGGGAGCATCACGATGAGCAAGACGAGGATCGACGCGGTCAGCCGGCGCAATCGTGGGCGCGCGGTCAGCGCTTCTGCGGTCGTGAGTTCCCTCACCTGGTCGCGATGCAATCGATCTCCACCAGGGCGCCCTTGGGTAACTCCTTGACGGCGACGGTAGCCCGAGCGGGCTTGACCTCGTTGAAGTAGCTTCCGTAGACCTCGTTGACGGCGGCGAAGTCACTCATGCTGACGAGGTAGATGGTGGTGCGCACCACGCGATCGAATCCCGAACCTGCCGCGTCGAGCACCGCGCCGAGATTGGTCATGACCTGCTTTGCCTGTTCCGCGGCTGTCGTCCCGACGAGTTCTGAGGTCATCGGATCGAGCCTCGGGTCCAGGGCGACCTGCCCGGAGCAGAACACGAGGTCACCGACAGTCGTCGCCTGGGAATAGGGGCCGAGAGCCTGGGGAGCACCCTCGGTGTGGATGGGGTTCGGATTCATGTTGGCACTCAGGGAGAGAGGCGCTGTTTCAGTCGGCGAGCTACGGATTCCGGAACGAATGAGGAGACGTCTCCATTGTTGCGGGCGATGTCCTTGATCAGAGACGACGAGATGAACGAACAGTTCGGTGACGTCATCATCAGGACTGTCTCGACCGACTCGTCGAGTTGGCGGTTGGTCTGCGCCATCTGGAACTCGTACTCGAAGTCGCTCGAACTGCGGAGCCCGCGCACGATCACGCCGTAGCCCTGCTCGCGACAGAAGTCGACCATGAGACCGGAGAACGAGACCACCGAGAGCGTGGGCGAATCGGGCAGGCACTCCTCCAGCATCTCGACGCGCTCTTCGAACGAGAAGACCGCCTGCTTCGAGATGTTGCGCGCGACGCCGAGCGTCAGCGACTCGAACATGTCCAACCCGCGGCGCACGAGATCCAGGTGCCCGAGCGTGACGGGATCGAAACTTCCGGGGAAAAGGGCGCGAACCATGATGGAGAACCGTGTTTCAGCGGGTCTGTCTGGAGTCTTCAGGTGGCCAGGATGGCAGGACCCTCGAGGCCACCCCACGAACGAGGACTATAGCCTTCCAGTTCGGACAAAACCCAGGTCACCGTAGCGCACCTGCGAACGACCGGATGGCGGATGGATCGGAACGAAACACGAACCCTGGTGAGATCGCCGGGGACCGGAACGCTTCTGGCCGCCGCCGGCTGGGCGGTCGTCGCTGCCTTGACCGGACGCGAGGCGGGGCTGGGGCCCGCGTGCCTGGTTGGACTCGCCGCGCTCGGAATGTGCGCGTGGCGACGGCGGGCGGGACCGTGGGTGTGGGCATTCCCGGCGGCATTCTCCGCGGCGGTCCCGACTGTGGGCTGCGTCTGGGCGCCGCCGGGGCCCGCGCGCATCGAGGGCGAGGTGCTCGCCGGCGTGCGCTCGGATCCGGTGCGCGGCGACTGTTCGTTTCGAATCAGGCACCTTCGCCAGGAATTCCTGTGCGTCGTCGCCAACGCGCCGGCGTCGTTTCGCGTCCTGCCCGGTGACCGGATCCGCGGATTCGGTCGCGTGCCTTTGCAACCCGAGCGAAGGCAGAGGAACGCGATGCCACGCGTCGTGACGACGCACGACGCCCTTGCCGTGCAATCGGGTCCACTCGGGTTGGCCAGGCTCGCGGCACAATGCCGCCTCGCGATGCAGGACACGCTGCTGCGCCTCGTGCGCGGCGAGCCCGGACTCCTCCTGTGCCACCTGGTGCTCGGCACCGGTCCGCAGCTCGCGCCCGACCTCGTCAGCGCGCACCGTGACACGGGATTGAGCCACCTGCTCGCAGTGAGCGTAGGCACGAGGCTGGCTCCCGAAAATGGCCT
>CAYYAQ010000244.1:4520-4732 GCA_964469555.1 uncultured candidatus Brocadiaceae bacterium
ACGATGCTCGGATGGTTGCTCGGCTTCGGGTTCGCCTCGGCGACGGGACGATCGCCTCTGGGGAATCAGGGGTTCAGACGCTTCTGCGGCGTGACGTTGTTCTTCTACGCAGCGATCACCGGGATGGAACCGCCGATCTTCCGCGCCATGGTCGCGGCATTCGTGTTGCTGATCAGCTACGGGAAGGGTCGGCCAGTGCCGCTCGCCGCCAT
>CAYYAQ010000245.1:0-4608 GCA_964469555.1 uncultured candidatus Brocadiaceae bacterium
GCCCACGCGCGCGCCACCCCGCGAGGTCGTGCAGGCGCTGCCGTTTGGCTGACGCGCCGAATCGGTGGACGGGAATCGAGAGCCAGAGGCTGCCGCGAACGCAGCGTGGAAGAGGTCTGCAACCGCACAACACACGACTCACAACGCTTTACCCCCCCCCGCTCATCCATCGCAGAGACTGGGGAGGCGAGGTCTACGCGTTCCGACTTCGACCGGCGACGGTGAGAATCTGGGGTCGAAACCCTTACCCTCACGGATGCGCGAATTGAGACTTCTCGGGAATCCTGTGCGGATCGGGCCCTGCGTGCACTTCCTGGTTGATCGCAATCCAGGAGCATCCCACATGACCACAAGATTTCTTCTCCTCGCCACCCTTCTCGCCGCGACGCAAAGCGGCCCCTTGCTCGCGCAAGTGCCGCCACCGGGCGGTTTCGCGATCACGACCGTCAGCCGCACCGTCACGTGGTCCGACGGCATCAAGACCATCATGGACATCCGCTACCCGACGGTGGCACCGCCCACCACGGGCTGGCCCGGCGTGCTGTGCTCGCACGGGCGGGGCGGAAACCGCGGGCGGATCGCGGCGATGGCGACCCATCTCGCGAAGCGTGGCTACATCACGTTCGCGTTCGACATCCGACCGTACGGCGTCACCAGTGGACCGATGAATCCGCCGAACTTCGATTCGTCGGCGCCGCGGCGGCTGCTCGACGGAGCCGAAGCATTCCACCTCGTGAAGCAGCACTTCCCCAAGCGGCTTCACAGCACGCGCCTCGCCGCAGTCGGCAGGTCCATGGGCGGAGGCATCAGCGCGAGGCTGGCTTCGTACTCCGGCCGGACGCTGCCCTTGGTCTCCACGTGGGTGCACAAGGGTCCGGAGCTGAAGGCGATCGGCACGATGATCGCCCCGATCGCCGGAATCGATTCGAAGGTCACGGCGAACGGTGACCTGCTCCGCGCCGAAATCGCGGGCGACCTCGAGGCGGCCGCTCCCTCGCCCCAATGGACGATGGCGCTCGCCGGCAACTACCACCTTCTGCGGGCAGCGATGATCGCGGATCCGATGATGAACGTCATCCCGGGGCTCGAGAAGAACAAGATCCCGATCCACTCACAGATGGGTTGGGACGACGGCAAGTTCGCGCCGTCCTTCAGCATGGACGTCCTGCCGAAGTTGGGCGGCGCCTACAAGGGGCTCGTCACCGGGCCAGGCCATGGCAGCCCGGCGAACACGATCGACAAGGCGCTGAACTTAGACTCCGTCGGCCGTTTCTTCGACCTCCACGTGCAGGGACGGAGCAACGGCGTCGACCTGGAGCCCAGGTTCGAGTCGGCCGTCACGCCGATGAGCACGACCGAATACACCAACTCGAATTCGGCGTGGGCCCACCGGTTCACGAAGGTGTGGCCGCCGCAGACCCCAGCGACGAAGAGCTACCTCCGCAGCAACAGCTCGCTGACGAGCACGCTGCCCGTCGCCATCGAGCCGAGCGTCTCGATCCCCCACGCCGTGCCCGGTGGGTACAACCTCGCGAGCTTCGTCGCGGACGGCTCGGGCGCCAGCCCGATCCAGGTGTTCACCAACCTGCCACTCACGATCAAGCAGTTCGTCGGCCCGCCGCTCCAGCGGGAGAAGGAACTCTACGGCCGTCCGAAGATCACGGCATTCGTCTCGATCAACCAGCCGCACTTCCAACTCAGTGCGTCACTGTGGGCGCGGAGCGCCCAGGGCAACGAGCGCTACCTCAGCGGCGGGACCTGCGGTCGCCGCGTCGCGGCGGTCGGCACCCACGCGGTGACGATCGAAATGCGCGACGTGTCGTACATCGTTCCGGCGGGTTTCCGCATCGTCGTCAAGCTGCACAACATGTCCTGGGAGCGTCCCCACGGTCAGAACTACATCATGTGGACACCGGACTTGCAGGGCAGCGTATCGATGCTCGTCCGCATCACGCCGGCGAACCCCGCCGTGCTGCACCTGCCCGTGCGCGCGCAACGCGGCGTCAACTTCACGCCACGTCTCGACGTCGTGTCCGCAGCCGCCGGGTTCGCCCACCAGATGCGGATCGACGCCGGACCGACGAACGCCGGCCGACCCTATGGGGTCTACATCGGTGTCTCCGGCATCGCGCCGGGCGTCAACATCGGCAGGCAGATCTGGCTCAATCCGGACGCGCTGACGATGCTCGCAATCGGCGCGATGAACACGCCGGTGCTGGCGAACTTCCTCGGCGTCCTCGACGCCAACGGAAGGGCGAACCCGAGCCTGAATCTGCCCGCCGGGATCGGTAGTATCGCCGGCCTGCGGTTGAGCATGGTGACCATCCTGACCACTCCCACGGGACCGTGGCCGAGCGAACCGATCCAGCTCGACATCAACCCGTAGGAGAGACGAGCGCGCCGCCGGCCGCGTCAGGTCGGCGGCGCCTGCAGCAGTCGCGTCGCTTGCTAGCACGTGAGCGCTGGCTGGCGAACTCGTCACGCCAAGTTCCTCCCGATCCACCTCCGCGTTCTGCCACGTGATGCTGACACTTCCGTTGGCGAAGGACACTCCGTTGCGAAGCGGAAGCACCTTGCCTTACCATCACGGTCTTCCACGCCGGTCTCGACAGCTTGGCGCCGCTGATCTCGGCGAAACCACGAACACGAATCCATGACGCAGGCCGATCTGCTGAGACAGTTCCATAGAGCTGTCGCCACCTCGACACTCCTGGCTCTGCTCTCGATTCCTCAGGCGTGCGGTTCCGTGCGAGCCAGTGATCAGGTGTCGACGAAGCCGAGGCCCCGCCCCGATGTCCTGCTGCTGATGCCCGACCAGATGCGCGGTGATTGTCTCTCTGCCGTCGGGCACAGGCTGCTGCGCACGCGGAATCTCGACCGGATCGCGACGCAAGGGACTCTGTTTCGCCGGGCGTACACGACCGTGCCGTCGTGCATTCCTGCGCGGCACTCACTGCTGACGGGGCTGTTTCCGCAGACCAGCGGAGTCGTCGGCTACAAGGCGCGTCCGATCACCGTGCCGACCCTGCCCGAGGTCTTGGCTGAATCGGGCTACAGCACGGCGCTGGTTGGCCGCAACATGCACCAGTTTCCGCGGAACGCCTCGCAAGGCTATGAGCGCATCGTGCACGGTTCCACCTATGTCGCCGGCGACGACTACGACCAGGCACTGATCGCAGCGGCACCTGAGTCTGGCGGCATCCGAGCGATCGTGAAGTCCTTGCGCTTGAGCAACAACGGCTGGCAGGCGGCACCCTGGCCCCTCGACAAGTCACTTCACCCCACCGCCTGGGTCGCGAATCGTGCCGCAGAGGTCATGCGCGAGTTGCCCGCGGACAAGCCTCTGTTCCTGACGGCGTCATTCTACGCGCCGCACCCACCGCTCTTCCCACCAGCGGATCTGTTCAGGCACTTTCTCGAAGCGGAGCTTCCCGATCCAGCGATGGGAGACTGGGTCGACACGGACTCGTTGCGTGCCGAGGGTGACCGAGTCGGCCACCGCGTGAGCCTCGAGGGCGAGACCCTACGTCGTGCGCAAGCGGGCTATCTCGGTCTCATCCAACATCTCGACGACACTCTCGGTCCGCTGATCGAGTCCTTCGTCGCCCGCAGCGAAACCGCCGGCCGTCCCTGGGTCATCGTGCTGACGTCCGATCACGGCGAGATGCTCGGTGACCACGGCTACTATCGAAAGTGCGAACCCTTCGAGGGCTCGGCCAACATCCCCATGGTGATCGCCGGGTCGCCGGAACTGGGACTCGAAGCCGGCCAGCGGTCCAGCGAGCCGGTATGTCTGGAGGATCTGATGCCTACGTTGCTCGATCTCGCCGGCATCGCAATACCCGATGGAATCGACGGGCTGAGTCTGGTGCCGGTGCTTCGCGGCGAGCGAACCGAGGTGCGCGATTGGCTGCACCTCGAACACGCCCGCTGCTACAGCGCGGCCCAGTCCTTTCATGCGTTGACCGACGGGCGTTTCAAGTACGTCTGGCGGCCGAAGGATGGACGCGAACATCTGTTTGACCTCGACCAGGACCCGAACGAGCAACGAGACCTGGCCGCAGTCGACGTGCACCGCGCGGATTTGCAGCGTTGGCGCGCTGTTCTCGTGCACCGACTGGCCGAGCGGCCCGAGGGTTTCTCCGACGGCAAGCGTTTGATCCCCGGCCGGAGGCACCTCCCCTTGATCGCGCCCCGGCGCCGACGTTGACGCCGTCGTCTGCGCAGCTCGCGCGCTGGACCTGTTGGGACCGACCGGTGAACAGATTCTCGTGAGCCATGCCCACCACCCGGTTCCCCATGTCACCGTGAGAGCCTCGTCGCCGGGCTCCCAGCCTCTTCTTCACGTCGTCCAGATGCGGGCATCCCTGATAGCCCGACCAGATGTCCACCGCTCCGAAGCCGAGTCTCGCGATTCTCTCGCGGGCATCCTCCACGGGACGCCCATGGAAGTGGATCGACGAGGTGGAGAGCCGCAGGGCCGGAGTGCTCTTCTTTCCGCGGACCTCCGTCTCCGGGGTGGTCGCACAGGAAAGAACGGAACTCGCGAGGGCGGCATGGTTTGCCGACAGGAGGAACTGCCGGCGCGAGAGGGATCGAGTGCTCATG
>CAYYAQ010000246.1:0-4603 GCA_964469555.1 uncultured candidatus Brocadiaceae bacterium
GAGCGCCGCTTCGCTTTCGTCGAGGCCGCTGCACTGACCAGCCTGGCGCGCAGCCGGGCCAGGACCGCCGCATCGCCGAACGCCGCTCCGAGCTCGTCGAGTCGATCTCGTCCCGAGGCATCACCCTGGAGTCGTTCGACCAGTGCTCGCCAACCCGTCGGTGGGGGCAGGGCACCGAGGTTGCGCAGCGCGAAGGCCATGAGCAGCAACGACCGATCCACCGGCAAGTCGGTGAGGGCCGTGAGGACCGCGTCCCGTCCCTCGGCACTCCGACAGAGGAACCAGATGACGGAGTCTCGCAAGGTGGTCAGCTCGGTGGACGTCGCGATCGAGAGTGCACGGCTTCGATCCTCGTTCGTGCCCTGCAGCAGGGGCGCGAGTCCGAACCAGATCATGCTGGGCAGGAACCGGTCGTCGCGGTCCTCGCCGTGCCTTGCCAGCGTCTCGATGGTCTGCCATCGCGGCTCCGCGTCCATGCGGGACAGGACCGATGCGATCGCGAGTCGAACCGGGGCCGAGTCCTCGGTCGCCGCCAAGTTGCCAAGCTTCGCGGCGACGGATGAGAACGTCGAGGTGCGGTCGGAACTCGCACCGATCACAAAGCTCCGAACCTGCGGATCGTTGTGCCGGAGTAGGCGCGCGTAGCCGGAAGAATCGAGTCCACCCACCACGTGCAGGGCCCACAGAGCGCGCAGTCGTGCCGACGTGGTCGAGCTCCCTTCGAACATCTCCTGCAGCGCCGGGGCCACCGTCGAAGAGAGCTTCCCGGCCGCCTTGCGCTCGTGGAGCAGGCGCCGCGCGGTCCGCACCTGCCAGTCGTTCCGGTGCCTCTGCAGCGCGACCAGGGCCGCATCGTCCAAGCTGCGGAGGTCGACGGACACCGGCTTGTACGTCTTCGCCCAGACCATGCGATAGACCCGACCGTCGGTCCGGTCCCACAGCTCGATCTCGGGGTTGTGACAGTGTCGTTTGTCCTGCCAGTCGATGAAGTAGACCGCGCCGTCGGGGCCGTACTTGAGATCGACACCGACGAAGCGTGGGTCGGAGAAGTAGGCATGGTCCGCGCCCGAGTGAAGCGTCTCGAAGGCCGACCCACTGGGCTTGTTGATCTGCCGGTTCACCTGGTGGCCGTGGAGGTTGAAGGTGAACAACTGATTGCGATACTCGTCTGGCCAGTTGTCGCCCAGGTAGATCATGGTGCCGACGTGTGAATGCCCGCCGTAGATCGCTCGAGAGCCCTTCTTTCCGGCACCACCTTCGCCGTGACCGTACTTGGCAGACGACGGCAGGTAGTTCCGGAGGATCGGATCCAGCAGGTCGCGGCCGCGCTTCTTGCCGCTCGCCGAGATGAATTCCGGGTAGTTCTTGTTGGCCTGGTTCCAGAAGTGGCCGTTGCGCACCACGAAGGTCGTCGGGCCGCCGCCCCACGCGCTGCGGCAGTGGGTCATGAACAGCTGACCGTGGTCGTCGAAGTCCAGTCCCCATTGGTTGCTGCCGCCGTGCGCGAACACCTCGAACACGTGGTCGACCGGGTGGTAGCGAAACACCCCCGCACGTAGTTCGACGCGGTCCGCGTCCGCAGTCCCTGGTTTGCCGATCTTCGAGTGGTTGAAGACGCCCTGCAGGCCGTAGAGCCAACCGTCCGGGCCCCAGATGAAACTGTTCAGGGTCTCGTGGGTGTCCTTGAGTCCAAACCCATCGAGTACCGCAACGGCTTTGCCGTCCGGCTTGTCGTCGCCATCGCGATCGGGGATGAACAGCAACTCCGGTGCGGCCCCGACCCAGACCCCGCCATGGCCGACTTCCATGCCGCTGACCAGGTTCAAGCCCTCGGCGAATACGGTCCGCGAGTCGAATGCACCGTCGCCATCCGCGTCGGCGAGGATCACGATCCGGTCCTTGCCCTCGCCGTCCACCCGCCGCTCCGGGTAGCTGTGTGCCTCGACGATCCACATCCTGCCGCGATCGTCGAACGCAAACGCGATCGGTTGAGTTACCGCGGGCTCTGTCGCCAGCCTGTCGACTCGGAACCCGGGCGGTACCCAGATGCCATCGTCGTCTCCACTCGCTGGTCGCGGGTTGGCTACGAGATGGGTGAGAACGGGGCTTTGCGTCACCCGCACCGGTAGCTTGGCCGGTTCGGTGGTGTGGAAGCGGAAGTCGTCGAAGTTGATGTGCCCCCAGCCACCGCTGCTCTTGTCGACCAGCCGGATGAACACCTCACCGGTCGTCTTGTGAACTTGCTCGAGGTCGACCGTGACCCGTTCCATGGTCTCGGTGTTCTTGCCGGAGACCCGGTGCACAACGGCTCCGTCCGCGACCGTTACGATCTCGACCGCGGTCGCCTCGGTCTTGCCACCGCCGACGAGGAAGCTGGCGAAGCGATGGGAGACCTTAAAAGGTACGGAAGTCAGGGTGCCCTGCCCCGCGTCCGAGTTCGTGGACTCGTAGCCACCGGTCCAGTACTGGCCGTCGTGGCAAGTCTTGTTCTCGCGTTGCGGGTCGACGGCGGCGCCCCGCGCCGGGTTGTCGCCCCAGGTGTCTCCCTGCACTGTCCAGTCTTCGTAGGTCCCCTTCTCGAACCCGAGGTTCAAGGGTTCGCCGTCCGAGCCGACCGGCACCAAGCCGTTGCGGGGATCGAGCGCGGTGGACAGCGCGACTGGATTGTCGGGAGGATCGGGGGGGGAATCGAGGCCGCGGACGTCCTGTGTGGGCGCGTCCGGGATCGCGGAGGGTTCGTCACTGCCGCAGGAAGAGAGCAGGCAAGCTGCAGTCAGGTGCGCGATGAGTCGGTGGGTAGCACTCATGAGTAGGTGCCATCAAGGCCGTGGAATGCTAACACGATTGGAGTGGTGACCCCGACGGTCATGGTCCGGCTTGCCGAGGTCCATCGGGATTGAGGTCACGGCTTTGGCGGTGCCGATCCCGCCGTGAGACCTGAACCCGAGACTGGTCTGTCACCGTGGCGGCAGCGATGACGCGTTCGGCGGCTATCGCCGCCGAACGCGTCTGGCGTGGTCCTGGTCGGCTTCGCGGTGGCGGCGGAAACTCCCGGGGTTACCGGTCTCGCGGGGATCTTCCGAGGCGACGAGACCTGCGTGGAGCCGCGCCGAGAGTCGCTGCAGATCGGCGGCGTACGCCGGGTCCCGAGCCACGTCCACGAGTTGCTGCGGGTCCTTGGCGAGGTCGTAGAGTTCCCGCTCGGGGCGAGCCTCGAAGGCGCGGCGATACAGTTCGTGGACGGCGGGATCGGTGCGTCGTCGCATCATCTCCGTCTTTGTCGGTGACGGATCGATGTTGAAGTTGTAGTCGGACTTCGGGTGCACTGGCCACGCGCCTTCGTAGTCGTTCCGGATCAGCAGGAATCGATCGGTGCGGATTGCGCGTTGGGGATTGTCCTCGACGTGGCCCTCCATGCCGGTCAACACGTGATCCCTGGTCGGGTCGACGCGGCCGCTGTGTTTCGACAGCAACACCGAAAGCAGGCTTCGGGCGTTCATCGACGCCGGTCGTCGCAACCCGGCACTCTCGAGGAAGGTGGGGGCGAAATCCTGCAAGGCGACGAAGTCGGTCACGGTCCGGCCTGTGGCGATACGGTTCGGCCAGCGCACCACCAGCGGGACCTTGGTACCCATGTCGTAGAGCGTCGCCTTGCACCGCGGGAATGGCATGCCGTTGTCCGAGGTCATGACGACGATCGTGTTCGCCAGTTCACCGATCCGCTCGAGCTCGCGCAGGATCTCGCCGCACTGCCGGTCGAAGCGCTGCACCTCCCAGTAGTAGTCGCAGATGTCAGCGCGCACCACGGGGGTGTCGGGGAGGCCGGCGGGTATCTCGACGCGCTTGGGGTCCAGGCCCGATCGTGTGCCGATCCCCAACTCGTAGGGCCGATGCGGGTCCTGGCCTCCGTACCAGTAGAAGAATGGTTGGCCTGGCTTGCGGCGTGCGAGGAACTTTGCGAAGCGTTCGTGCTTCTTGGGAAGAGGTGCCGCGCGATGACGATGGTGGGATGGCCAGTGGCTCTTCCCGAACTTGCCGACGAGGTAACCGTCGGTGCGCAGGATGTCGGTGAACAGGGGCGTGTCGGCCGCAATCGAGCCCCAAAGATTGGCGGCGCCGCCGAGTCGCCAGTGATTCTGCCCGGCCAGAATGGCGGCGCGAGCCGGCGAACACGATGGTGCGGATACGAACGCGTTCTCGAACCTGGTTCCTTCCGCGCAGAGCTGATCGAACGTCGGGGTCTGCACGACGCGATCACCGAGGGCTCCGGCGTGCGGAGCGGACCAGTCGTCGGCGATCAGGAACACGATGTTCGGGGGCGGGCCTTGGGGTTCCGGCGCCGAAGTGCAACCGGCGAGGATACCGAGGGCCGAGAGTGCGATTGTCCGTGCCACCGCGCGTCCTTTGAGGATCATGACCACAGGCTACCTGATCGCTCACTCCCAACGAGACCGGGCTTCGCTCCGGTGAGTTCTTCTCCGGAGCGAAGGGCGCTCAACCAGCATCACTGATTCCTGAATCGGTCGGCGCTGACAACGTTGGGTTCCCCCCTTCGCGTCTCGATCACCACTCGCTTGTTTCCGTATCGGATCTTGCAGGGGCC
>CAYYAQ010000247.1:0-4516 GCA_964469555.1 uncultured candidatus Brocadiaceae bacterium
CGACATGACGGGGCAACCGAAACGGACGCGCAGATGGTAAGGTATCGCGGCTTGCCACGAATACCTCCGCAAGGGTTCCGACGAGTAATAACCCCCATGAAGCCCTTTCAGCCATGCGCCGCGTTAGCGGTGCTGCTCATCGCTCTTCCCGCAACACTCCTGTCGCAAGGGAAGGTCCACCCGAGCAAGATAAAGCGCGGTCCCTGGAAACAGGGATACAAGATGCCGCTGGGCTGGGTGGTGTACAAAACCCGCCACTACGAGGTCCAGTCCCAGGCGGGCAAGGAGAAGGCGGCCAGACTCGGCAAGCACATGGAGTCGATGCTGAGGGTCTATGTCAAACGGTTCAGGCCGACCAAGACCCTGAGCTCGAAGCGCTACACGATCAAGTTGCTAGAGAGCCGCGGCGCATTCCGGGCCTACGGCGCGCCCCCGGGCGCCGGCGCGTACTACAGCGGTCGCGACAAGGAGATGGTCTGCTACGACACGGGCAAGTGGTTCGACGACCCGAAGAAGAAGGGACCGACCACTGGCGCAGACGAACAGAAGGATCCGCGCGCCGCGATGCGCGCGGAGATGGACCGCTGGAAGATGGACATCCTCGGCGCGGCGTCCCACGAGGGCTGGCACCAGTACTTCGCGTGGTACGTCGGCTCGCAGGTCCAGCTTCCCTCGTGGATCAACGAGGGCATGGGCGACTACTTCTACACCGCGCGCCCGAAGAAGGTGAAGGGCCGGCAGATGCCCGCGAAGGTCGGACGCATGAACCCGACGCGACTCCGCACCATCCAGGCCGCGGTCAAGCAGAACCGCCACGTACCGATCAAGGAGATCCTCGCCTACGACCAGCGACAGTACTACTCGAATGCCAGGGTGTGCTACGCCGAGGGCTGGTCGCTCTGCCAGTTCCTCCTCCACGGCGGGAACAAGAAGTACGCGCGGGTCGTTCCCAAGTTCATCAGACTCGTCGATACGGACACCAACATGCCGGTCGTGACCAAGAAGGCGTTCCGGGGAACCGACCTCGACAAGCTCGAGGAGGAATGGAAGGCCTGGGTGCTAGCCCAGAGACTGGACGAAGACAAGGGCTCAAAAAAACCCAAGAAGAGCGACTGACGCAACAACGCGCAGTTTGGGGAATGGTGGTATAAGGGCTCACGGTGGAAACTCCGTCGGTGGTTGCGACCGTGGCATGGACTCGTGCGACGACGGTAAATCCCGCCGCGGATCCTGCCGAAGAAGCCATCTGGGTGTCTGTTCACCCGTCGAGATTGACCTCAGTGTTCCCAACTACGAGTTGCATACATGTCGACCTTCGGTGTTTTTGCTGACCTTCCGACCCTTTTGTCCACGTTGGGCCTGATCGCCCTGTTTGGTGGCCTGGCATTCCACGGCGCCCGACTGTGGCTCTGGTCGGCGATCGTGCTCGGGATGCTGTGGCTGTTCGGCGCGCCGACCTGGCTGTGGATCACGGTCGCGGCTCCGCTGTTCGTGTTGAACCTCCGACCACTTCGCACGGTACTGATCTCCGGTCCCGTGCTGAAGTTCGTGCAGGCGAAGAAGCTGCTGCCAGTGATCTCCGACAGCGAGCGCACCGCCATCGAGGCGGGCGACGTCTGGGTCGACAAGGAGCTGTTCTCTGGCAAGCCGAACTTCCAGCGACTGGCCACCGAGCCCTACCCTGATCTGACGGAGGAAGAACGCGCGTTCATCGACGGCCCGGTCGAGGAAGTGTGCCGCATGACCCGCGACTGGGAAGTGACGAAGCAACGCGATCTGTCGCCCGAGACGTGGGCGTTTCTGAAGAAGAACCGCTTCTTCGGCATGATCATTCCGACCGAGTACGGCGGCCTCGGCTTCTCGGCGCTCGCACACAGTGCGGTCGTCAAGAAGCTCTCTTCGCGATCGATGCCTCTCGCCATCACCGTGATGGTGCCTAACTCGCTCGGCCCCGCGGAACTGCTTCTGCACTGTGGCACCGAGGAGCAACGGCAGCGGTTGTTGCCGCGACTCGCCGTGGGCGACGAAGTCCCGTGCTTCGCGTTGACAGAGTCGGGCGCCGGATCGGACGCTGGATCGTTGCAGTCACGCGGCGAAGTATTCCGAGGTGAAGACGGCCAGCTCTACATCCGTCTCAACTGGTCAAAGCGGTATATCACGCTCGCAGCGATCTCGACGTTGCTGGGGCTGGCGTTCCAGCTGCACGACCCCGACGAGCTCCTCGGTCGCGGCAAGAAGCTGGGGATCACGTGCGCACTGATCCCGACGGACACGACGGGGATCGAACTCGGGCAGCGGCACGACCCGCTCGGCATCCCCTTCTACAACTGCCCCACCGAGGGCAAAGACGTCGTTGTTCCGATCGATGCGATCATCGGTGGCGTAGATGGCGCCGGCCTCGGTTGGAGCATGTTGATGGAGTGCCTGGCCGCGGGGCGGGGTATTTCGCTTCCCGGCACGAGCACGGGTGGCGCGAAGCTCGTAGCGCGGGTCGCCGGTGCATACGCTGCCGTGCGGAAGCAGTTCGGACTGTCGATCGGTCGGTTCGAGGGAATCGAGGAACCGCTCGCGCGCATCGGTGGGTTCACCTACATGCTGGACGCGGCCCGGCGTTACACGTGCGGCGCGCTCGACAACGGCAACAAGCCGCCGGTCATCACGGCAATCGCGAAGCTCGCGTTCACGGAGACCTATCGCAAGGTCATCAACGACGGCATGGACGTGCTCGGTGGTGCCGCGATCTCGATGGGCCCGCGCAACACGCTGGGCAACGCCTACATCGGGACCCCGATCGGCATCACGGTCGAGGGCGCCAACATCCTGACGCGGACGATGATCATCTTTGGTCAGGGCGCGATCCGGTGCCACCCGTTCGCATACGACGAAATCGAAGCGGTGATGAACAACGACGCCGCGGCGTTCGACAAGAGCCTGTTCGGCCACATCGGGCACGTGATTCGGAACCAGGCGCGGGCGGTGTTTCTCAGCCTGTCGCGCGGACGGTTCGCCGCGTCGCCGACTTCGCAGCCGACGGCGCGCTACTACCGCAAGCTCGCCTGGGCATCCGCGACATTCGCGTCGATGTCGGATCTCGCGATGGGCGTCCTCGGTGGCGACCTGAAGAGGAAAGAGAAGCTGACGGGACGCTTTGCCGACGTGCTGTCGTGGATGTACCTCGGGACGGCCGTGCTGCGGCGGTTCGAGGCTGAAGGGCGGCGATCCGCGGACGAGCCGCTCATGCACTGGTCGATGCAGTACGCCTTCGCCCAGATCCACGAGGCGCTGCAAGGTCTCTACGCCAACATGAACGTGCCGGTTCTTGGCATGCTCCTGCGCGGTCCCATCGGCTGGTGGGGCCGCATGAACCCGATCGGCACGATGCCGAAGGACCGTCTCGGCAGCCACGTCGCCCGAGCGCTGCAGACCCCGGGCGAGACGCGCGACCGTCTCACAGAGGGGATCCACGTTCCGACCACTGCCGACGAGCACATCGCCGTCCTCGAACGCGCCCTGCTCCTGCACCACGACGCCGAAGCCGTGGTACAAAAGATCAAGGCCGCGGTGAAGGCTAAGAAGTTGCCGAAGGAACGCCCAGCACGCCTCGTCTCGCTGGCGCTGAAAGCGGACCTCATCACGGCCGAAGAAGCCGACCTTCTCGAACGCGCGGAGCACGCCCGCACCGAAGCGATCACCGTCGACAGCTTCGAACTGCAGGACTACCTGCAGTCAGCCGACCAGTCGACAAAAGACCACGCAAAGCAACCGAACTAGCGAGGCCTCGCTACGCGAGGGCGAACGCTTGGAGCGCGTCGCAGCCGAACAGGAGTTCGGACCGGCTCGCGTAGGTGCGTTCGTAGAGGACCACGTCCCCGAGTTCGCGGCGGAAGAAGCGCAGGCCGTCGCGGGCCGGCGCGAGGTCCGGGCGGGGGTCGTCATCTCTCGACATCACGATCAAGGCGACCGGCGCGGCATCAGCGGACGGCCTGGGGTAGGCGACGACGGTGCACCCAGCGCCCAGGATCGAGCCTCGTTCCGTGCGCAATACGGTGGTCCCTTCCGGAAGCGCGACGCCCCCCCCCAGCCGTGAACCGAATCTGTTCAATTCCAGACGACCATGGCGCCCGCGCCGGAGCTTGACCCCCGAAGCGACCACGGCGGATACCGTCGCGAGGCTCAGCCCCATCGCTTCGGCGAACGTCGATCCGAATCCACGCATCGTCTGGCCATCGGCGCCGGCGCCCGACGGGGACGCGATCATCGATGACGCACACAGCGCGAGGAGCATGAACAAGAACGTCGCGACCGCCGCGACCCACCGAATCGTGCCCTCGATCGCATCACGGCCACCCGCGCGCATCTCCGCAGCCGCCGCCTCGATCTTGCCGATCAACCCCGACAGGTCAGGAGTCTCGAAGCTGCGGCGCAACGACGATCCGACCTCCCGGTGCAGGTCCACGACCACGGCGAGCCTCGGCTCCCGCACCACGCGCATCTCGAATCGCGCTCGCTCCGCCTC
>CAYYAQ010000248.1:0-4508 GCA_964469555.1 uncultured candidatus Brocadiaceae bacterium
GAGCGCGATCGAGCCGTTCGGCGGCGACGGGACCGGCGTCGGCGGCGTGATCCGGGACATCATGGGAACGGGCCTGGGCGCGAGGCCCATCGCCAACACGGACATCTTCTGCTTCGCGCCGCCGAACATGCCGAAAGCCGACGTGCCGAAGGGTTGCATCCACCCGATGCGAATCTTGAAGCGCGTGGTCGCAGGCGTGCGCGACTACGGCAACCCGATGGGCATCCCGACCGTCAACGGCGCGGTGCACTTCGACGAGGACTTCGTCGGCAACCCGCTCGTCTACGTGGGCAACATCGGCATCATGCCCCGCGACAAGGTCGAGAAGCAGTCGCACCCCGGCGACGTCATCCTCGCCATCGGCGGGCGCACGGGTCGAGACGGCATCCACGGCGCCACGTTCTCCTCGCTCGAACTGACGACCGAGAGCGAGACGGTCAGCAGCGGCGCCGTCCAGATCGGCGACCCGATCACGGAGCGCAAGGCGATGGACGCGATGCTGAGAATCCGCGATGAAGATCTGGCGAGCGCGGTCACGGACTGTGGCGCGGGCGGCTTCTCCTCGGCGGTCGGCGAAATGGCCGAAGGGCTCGGCGCCGAAGTGGAGCTTTCCAAGGTGCCGCTCAAGTACGCGGGCCTCGCCCCGTGGGAGATCTGGGTCAGCGAAGCGCAGGAGCGCATGGTGCTCTCGATTCCGCCCGACAATCTCGAGCGCGCGCTGCAGATCTGCGAGGAAGAAGACAGCGAAGCCACGGCGATCGGCACATTCAACGACACCGGCCGGCTCGTGATTCGGTACGACGGGACACAACACGCCGACCTCGACCTCTCGTTCATGCACGACGGGATTCCCGAGTGGGAACGCACCGCGCGCTACGTCCCGCCCACGGTCACGCCGTTCACGCCCGGGGAGGACTACGACATTCGGGCATCGTTGCTCGCCATCCTGTCCGACTTCAACGTCGCGAGCAAGGAGTGGGTCATCCGCCAGTACGACCACGAGGTGCAGGCGGGCAGCGCCGGCAAGCCGCTCGTCGGCGTGAAGGAGGACGGCCCGGCCGACGCCGCCGTGATCGCGCCGAAGCTCGGTTCCTCGCGCGGCGTCGTGCTCGCCAACGGTCTCAACCCGCGCTACTCACGGATCGATCCGGCAGCGATGGCCGAGTGCGCCCTCGACGAAGCGATGCGAAACATCGTCGCCGTCGGCGGCGACCCGGAGTACACCGCGATCCTCGACAACTACTGCTGGGGCAACTGCCGCAAGGAAGAGCAACTCGGCGGTCTGGTCCACGCCTCGTTCGCATTGCGCGACCTGGCCCTCGCCTACCACACGCCGTTCGTCTCCGGGAAGGACTCGCTCAACAACGAGTTCAACGCCGGCGACCGGACGATCGCGATTCCGGGCTGCATCCTGATCAGCGCGATGTCGGTGATCCCGGACGTCTCGCGCACGATCACCTCCGACCTCAAGAGTCCGGGCAACCGCATCGTTCTCGTCGGCATGACGAAGAACGAGCTCGGTGGCTCGGTGTATCTCAAGACGTACGGCGAACTCGGTTGCGACGTCCCCCGCGTCGATGCGAAATACGGGAAGGCCGTGCTCGACGCCGTCTACCGCGCGATCCAGTCCAAGGCAGTCGTCGCCTGCCACGACCTCAGTGAGGGAGGGTTGGGCGCCGCCGCCGCCGAGATGGCGATCGGTGGACGCGCTGGCCTCGACATCGACGTCGACAAGGTCCCGTTGGAGACCTACACGCGAACCGACACCGTCCTCTTCAGCGAGAGCCAATCGCGCTTCCTGCTCGAGGTGCCGCCCGAGCGCATGGACGACCTGCGCGCAAACCTCGCCGGCGTCGACTTCGCGGACATCGGGGTCGTCACCGCCTCGGACACGATGCGGATTCTCGGCGGCGAGAAGACGATCGCGGAGATCCCGATCGAGGAACTCGTGCACGCGTTCAAACACCCGCTCGACCTGGACCACACGATGACCGAAGGAGGGTCGCACTGATGGCCGCTCCGAAAGTCCTCGTCCTCCGCGCCCCCGGCATCAACTGTGAACGCGAGTGCTACCACGCATTCGAGATCGCGGGCGGCGCCCCCGAGTGGGTGCACGTGAAGAAGCTCGTGGAGAAGCCCGAGCTCCTCGACCAGTTCCAGATCCTCATGGTGCCCGGCGGATTCGCCTACGGCGACGACATCGCCGCCGGTCGCGTACTCGCCAACCAGATCCGCCGCAAGATGGGCGACCAGCTGCTGGCCTTCATCGACCGCGGCGGGTTGGCGCTCGGCATCTGCAACGGGTTCCAGGCCCTGGTGAAGCTCGGTCTGCTGCCGCGTCTCGGCAGAGGTTCTCTGGAACAGCAGGTCACCGTGACACACAACCTCAGCAATCACTACGAGTGCCGCTGGGTCACGCTGAGGAGCCCCGCCAACCGCTGCACATTTCTCGACGAGGGCATCACGGTCCGGTATCCCGCAGCCCACGCCGAGGGTTACATCATCACCCGCGACGAGGAGCAGCACCGCGTCCTGCACGAAGAGGGTTTCGTGGCGTTCTCCTACGTCGACCGCAACGGCGACCCGACCACCGAGTACCCGACGAATCCGAATGGTTCACCGGGAGGCATCGCGGGCATGACCGACGTGACCGGACGCGTACTCGGCCTGATGCCGCACCCCGACCGCGCCTACCTGCGCCACAACATGCCGGGTTGGACACGCGACGGCTTGAACGAGCACGGCGACGGGATGGCGATCTTCCAGAAGATGGTCGAGGTCGCGCGGGCGGAGGGGTAGCTGCGCACTGAGTGGTGGGATCGGAATGCGTGAATCGCGTAGCGCTTGACCGTGATCGTCGAGCCTGTGAGTCCTGGCCAAACAGTGACGCTGAGCCGACGAATCGTCTTGACGCGACTCGGATTGGTTGCTTCTTGTCCCGGCACCGAACGCTCACCAAAATGGCAGTCCCTGACCAGGCATCCCGAACTACCCACAGCCCCCATCATGCCCACTCGAGTTCATCGATACGCCGCCTTGACGCTCGCCGTGTTCTGCGCCGCGTCCTTACCCGCCCAGAAGCTGCCGAACATCATCATCATCTATTCTGATGACCTGGGCTATGGAGACCTGTCGAGCTACAACCCCAAGGCAGCCTACAAGACGCCGCGGCTCGATCGGATGGCGCGGGAGGGCATTCGATTTACCGACGCCCACAGTCCCGCGACGATCTGCTCCCCATCACGATACGGGCTCTACTCCGGTCAGCAAGTCTGCCGAACCGGTCGACGCGCGCGCGCTTTCGAAGGACCCGGTGGCCCCAGCTACATCAAGCCCGGTGAGTTGACCATCGCGGACATGGTCAGAAAGATGGGCTACCGCACGGGTGTATTCGGGAAATGGCATGTCGGTCTTACATGGCGTGACAAGACCGGCAAGAGGCTCGGCGGGGGCTTCAAGAACGCGTTGCTCATCGACTACGAGAAGAGTACCCCGCTCGTCGACGGACCCAACGCCAGAGGATTTGACGAGTCCTTCATCACACCCAACTGCCCGACCACGGATCCACTGTACGTCTACATCCACAACGGCATGGTGCCGGTTCCGGCCAGCGAGCGGCACCGGCGAAAGGACGTCCCCAACCCCGGCGGCAAGTGGCGCTGGGACAACGACGAGGGTTGGAAGTCGCCGGGCTATCGGTTCGTCGACGCGGACCTGCTCTTCTACGACAAGACGCTGGAGTTCATCACCGAGCACCGGAAGACGTCACCCGACAAACCGTTCTTCGTCGTGTTCTCGACGCAGATATCCCATGCGCCGGTCCTGCCAGCGCCCGAGTTCAGGGGCAAGACCAAGGCAGGGGCGCGCGGCGATTTCATCCATGAGTTGGACACGCTCACCGGTCGAATCCTCGACGCCGTGAAATCACTCGGCATCGATGACAACACGTTGATCATCTTCAACTCCGACAATGGTCCGGAAACACTGCATACCGTGTGGATGCGGGAGGATCATGATCATGATGCCGCAGGCGGTTACCGAGGTATGAAGCGCGATGGCTGGGAAGGCGGCCACCGCGTTCCGTTCATCGCTCGCTGGCCCAGCCGGATCCCCGCTGGTCAGGTGTCCGCGCAGTTGACGAACACCACTGACATCTTCGCGACCGTGGCATCAGTCATCGGCCATGAACTCGCTGACGATGTCGCGGTCGACAGCTATGACATGCTCCCAGTCATGCTGGGAACAAAGAAGGATCGCGAGCCGGTTCGACCGCACATGCTCACCCAGAGTTTCAGGTCGGAGTTCCAGATTCGTCAAGGTTCGTGGAAGTACCTGGACCACATGGGATCGGGGGGAAACAACTACGCGAAGGCCGCGCTCGAGAAGTATGCCCTCCCGGAGACGGCGCCACGGGCCACCGGTCAGTTGTTCAATCTGGCGGAGGACCCCGGCGAAACCAAGAATCTGTTCTACGCAGAACCCGTGAAGCGCAAGGAAATGCAGGCTCT
>CAYYAQ010000249.1:0-4371 GCA_964469555.1 uncultured candidatus Brocadiaceae bacterium
GGCGATCGCCGCGTGGACCCGGTAGTGTGCCTCGAACTCTGCGTGGTCGCCGCGATAGTCGATGCCCTTCTCGAAGTCGCCGACGAAGCGCGGTGCGAGGCTGATCACGGAGACGCCGAGACGTCGCAGCTCGAGCCCGATGAAGAGGTGTTCAACGGGCGTCGTCGGAGTGTCGGTTTCGTCGACCGACAGCTCGAGTTCGAATGGCTCGCCCGCCATGGCCGACTCGATGGCAGTCGCCATGACCGTCGCGTGGTGCAGAGCGGCGCCGTACTTCACGACGGCACGACGCAGCGCATCCACGTCATCGAACGTGAGTGCGATGTCGCCCCCCAACTCGATGGTCTTGCCGAGGTAGAGGTCTTCCGCCTGACCTGGAGTGATCGCGTCACCCATGGCCGCGATGCGTCCTTCGAGTTGGTCGCCGGGAAGGTCGTCGGCTTCGCAGTCGACGTGATTCGACGGATCGATCGTGAAGAAACAGAACCCCGTCGAGGCGACCTCCACGATGTCGTCCGGCGTCTGGAGGTGGTCGGCGTCGGCTCCCCACTCGCCGTCGTAGTCCGCCGCCGTGATCGCGTCCCGCGCGCATCGCATCACCTCAAGTGGCGTGCGGTCGGTCCGCTGCATCTCGCGGATCGACTGTTGGGCGAAGATTGGAGTGAACGTCGAGCCGCGTACGGCGGCGATGTGCCCGGGCGTCGCGAGGCCGAGCCGATCACCGAAGCCGAAGGAGCGGCGGAGTCCGAGAGGTTTTGGATCGATCATCATGGGCAGTTCGATACATTGTGACCCGCCGGACTCCTCTTCTCACCCCCTCTCCGCAGAACTCGCACTCGCAAAGCCCAGCCCGATGACGACTCCCTTCATCCAAGAAGACTTCCTGCTCCAGACCGAGCCGGCGCGGCGTCTGTTTCACGAGTATGCTGCGGACCTCCCGATCATCGACTATCACTCGCATCTTCCGCCCGAAGACATCGCGGACGACCGCATCTTCGCGAATCTGACGAGAATCTGGCTCGAGGGGGATCACTACAAGTGGCGTGCGATGCGGGCCAATGGGGTGCCCGAGCGTTTCTGTACCGGAGATGCGTCCGACTACGAGAAGTTCGAGCAGTGGGCAACCACCGTGCCGAAATGCCTGCGCAATCCGCTCTACCACTGGACACACCTTGAGCTCGCCAGGCCGTTTGGCATCCGCGATCGCCTCCTGTCTCCGGACACCGCCGCCAGCGTTTGGAGAGATTGCAACGCAATGCTGTCTGAACCGAGGTTCTCTGCCGCCGGGATCCTCCATCAGATGCGAGTAGAGGTGGTGTGCACGACCGACGACCCTGTCGATGGCTTGCGGCACCACTGCGCCCACTCGCGGAATCCGGTCGCGAAGACACGGATGCTGCCTACGTGGCGTCCGGACAAGGGAATGGCGATCGAGGATCCGGTGACGTTCAACTCGTGGTTGGATCGCCTCACGGTCGCGAGCGACACGCACATTCGCGACTTCGATTCGTATCGTTCTGCGCTGCAGGTGCGCCACGACTTCTTCGACGCGACCGGTTGCCGGCTGTCTGACCATGGGATCGAGACCGTGTACGCGGCGGGCTACACGGACTCGGAGATCGACCGGATCTTTGCCGACGTGCGTGCGGGAAACATCCCGAGTCCGGACGCGGTCGAGAAGTTCAAGTCCGCGATGATGTACGAATTCGGG
The DNA here is from genome assembly GCA_964469555.1 of uncultured candidatus Brocadiaceae bacterium. GTDB lineage: Bacteria > Planctomycetota > UBA1135 > UBA1135 > UBA2386 > CAYYAQ01. The sequence goes on from CAYYAQ010000249.1 coordinate 1,712, forward strand.
GTCATGGATCACGCCAGCGGCTGGACTCAACAGTTGCATCTCGGTGCGCTGCGGGGCAACAACTCGCGGATGTTGGAGTTGCTCGGTCCCGATACAGGATTCGACTCGATGGGAGACTGGTCGGTCGCCGTACCGCTCGCCCGGTACCTCGATCGACTCGATCGAACGGACCAATTGCCGCGCACGATCCTCTACAACAACAACCCGCGAGACAACGCCGTGCTGGCGACGATGATCGGTAACTTCCAGGGCGGAGCGCCCGGGAAGATGCAGTTCGGCTCCGCGTGGTGGCATCTCGACCAGTGGGACGGCATGTCCCAGCAGATCGCCGACCTGTCGAACATGGGGCTGTTATCCCGATTCATCGGGATGCTGACGGACAGCCGGAGCTTCCTGTCCTTCACGCGGCATGATTACTTTCGCAGGCTGCTGTGCAATACCCTCGGCGACGACATCGTGCGCGGTGTCGTGCCGCACGACTATGACCTCATCGGCGGACTCGTCCGGGACGTCTGCTACTTCAATGCTTCGGACTACTTCTCTTTCGGCACGTCTACATGAGCAATAACAAAGAAGTCGGCATTGGGATGATCGGCGCGGGATTCCTCGCCCAGACCAGGGCCCGGTGCTACGCGCAGGTCTTCGGGATTCCTTCCCGCATTGTCGCCGTGGCCGCCCGCACTGAGGAGAATGCCACCGGTTACGCGAGCCGTCACGGCGTGCCGAAGTGGTTCTCCGACTACGAAGAGTTGCTGTCTCTGCCAGAAGTTGACGTCGTGGACCTCTGCGTGCCGAACGTGCTGCACCGCTCGATGACCGAAGCAGCTGCCGCGGCGGGCAAGCACGTCGTGTGCACGAAGCCGCTGACGGCGTACGTCGGGCAGGACCTCGGCGAGGACGTGGCGGAAGAAGCCGTGTCGGGACAGGACGCGAGCAGGATGCTCGAGGTCGCTACAGCGGACGCGCAGGCGATGGTCGATGCGTGCGAGAGCCATGACGTGCAATTGATGTACGGCGAGAACTGGATCTACGCGCCGTCGCTTACGAAGGCCGTGCCGCTCATCAAGGCGTCGGGCGGGACGATCCTGGAGATGCGAGGAGGAGAGTGTCACAACGGCTCGCATTCGCCGTTCTCGAAGCGATGGAAGTTCACCGGTGGGGGCGCGCTCCTCCGCATGGGTTCGCACCCGATCGGCGCGATGCTCTACATCAAGCAGCAGGAAGGGCTCGCCCGGGATGGCGTGGCGATCCGACCCGTGGCGGTGAGCGCCGAGGTCGGCGATCTGACTGCGATCGAGTCTGTCAAGCGGGAGGAGACCGGCTGGGTGGTGCGCGACTGGGTCGACGTCGAGAACTGGGGCACGGCGATCCTCACGTTCAGTGATGGCTCTCGCGCCGTGGTGAACGCGTCGGACACGGTGCTCGGCGGCATGGAGAGCCGTCTCGACATCTACATGTCGAACAGCCACCTCAAACTCAACATGAGCCCCAATAACCTGCTCCAGGCGTACGCTCCCGATGACAAGGTCTTCGGAGACGAGTACATCATGGAGAAGGTCAGCACCAGCGCGGGCTGGACCACGCCGATTCCCGGTGAGGACTGGACCTCCGGTCACCTTGCGATGTGCCAGGACTTCATCGAGGCCGCCGCCGAGAATCGTCCCGCGCGATCCGAAGGGCAGCTGGGCGTCGACGTGATCAAGGTCATCTACTCTGCCTATATCGCCGCCTTCGACGGTCGGCGCGTCACGATCGACTAGCCTCCGGATCATGGTCGAGGTCGAAGTCAGAACCGATCTTCATCCCTCGGGCCGCGTTGTCGTCGCCGACGATCGACTGGAGCGATTCGAAGCGACGCTCGCCGCCGGAGATCGCGAATCACCGCAGCGCCTCGTCTACGCCGCGGCCCACGTCGTGATGCAGGAGAGCTACTGGGACGTGGACCACAGCATCCAACGACCCGGTTCCGCCGCCGATGTCCACGAGCACATCGACTGGGATACGACGATGCGATTCCGGCGCCACCTCGACGACCTCGGTTTCTCGGTCGCGGAGGCGATGGACACGGCGCAGCGCTTCAGCCTGGGTTGGATCGGCGCGCGGAAGCTCATCGAAGAGTGCGGCGCGATGCGACTCGCGAACGGATTCGTCGCCGGCGCCGGAACTGATCACCTCGATGACGTGCCGGACGTGAAGACCCTGGTCGACGGGGTCGTGTACCAGGCGTCGCTGATTCGCGCAGCTGGTGGCGAGGTGATCCTCTTGCCCATGAAGCAGCTCACGAAGTGGGAGGCGGACACGGATACCTACGTGGACGTCTACCGCTCGATCATCGATCAGGTCGAAGGACCGATCTACGTTCACTGGCTCGGAGAGATGTTTCTGGCCGAGTTGGCGGGATACTTCCCCGGCGACAGCTTCCTGCGCGTCATGCGCCTCGACCCAGAGAAGGTGCGCGGCGCAAAGCTGTCCTTGCTCGACGCGGAGCGCGAAGTCGAGCTGCGCCGGCATCTCCTCGCGGAGGATCAGATCATGCTGACGGGCGACGACTTCAACTTCTCGTCGTTGATCGAGGGGGATGGGGAATCGACTGGCAGCACGACGATCGGTCGAAGAGATGTTCCGATCGGTGCTTTCAGCCACGCCCTGCTCGGGATCTT
>CAYYAQ010000250.1:0-4346 GCA_964469555.1 uncultured candidatus Brocadiaceae bacterium
CGGCGGAGCGGACGTTCCAGTTGCTGTATCAGGTGTCGGGCCGAGCGGGGCGTGCGGAGAAACCCGGAATCGTCGTGTTCCAGACCATGTGTCCGGACAACTACGCGGTGCAGTCGGCGGCGAAATGCGACTACGAGAGTTTCGTGCAGATGGAGCTGCAGTTCCGTCGGGCGGCGGGCTATCCACCGTTCAGCAGGTTGATCCGCGTTCTGGTCGAGGGCGTGCACGAGGGCAAGGTGAAGGGGACGATACGCGGCATCTGCGACACGATACGCGGCATCGACGGTCTCATACCGCTCGGTCCCGCGCCGGCGGTGATTGGTCGCATCAAGAACCGTCACCGCATGCACTGCATGGCGAAGTGCATGACCGACGCCGCCTTCCGCGCGGGCATGGAGCGACTGACCAAGATCGAAACCAGGTCCACCTCCACCCTCCGCATCACCCTCGACGTCGACCCCGGCTCGCTCATGTAGTCACTTCAGCGGTACACGTCGATGTTTCGACGCTTCAATTCGTCGACGACTTGATCGATGTGCTCCTAGAAGCCGGCGCGCATCTCGAGGCCGTTCGTGAGTTCGGCGATGCCCAGGGCGGGTCCGCCGGCGGTCAGGATCGCCGCCTGCACCGTAGCCATGGCGCCGACGATGTCTTTCGAGAGCGGGATCTTCAGGTCGTAGTTGAGGATGCCCGAGTTGTTCGTCGAGCCGATCGGCACGATCCAGTTGCCCTTGACGTACAGCGTGCATCCGTTGCCGATGCTGACCGTCGTCGTTCCAGGGTCGATCATCAGCAGCACCGGGGAACTCGCGGTCGCGCCCGCGATCGTGTACTTCTGCGTCTGCCCCGGAATCGGCACCGTCGCCGCCATGGCGGGCCTGCCGGACTTGCCGCACCCCGCGCCGATCAGCTTCACGAATGGCGCTTCGCCGACGTCCACCGTGAAGATGCCGCGCCCGTGAGTCACGACCATCATCGTCCGGTCGTTCTTCCACTGCAGCTCGGCGATCGGCGAAGTGCTGCCGCCTTCCTTCGTCGTCTGCCACGTGGTCCCGTCGTCCGTGGAGTAGAACAGACCGATGTCCGTGCCGGCGAACAGGCAACCGGGCACCTTCGGATGTACCGTGATCCAGTTCACCGGCGTCTCGGGCAGCGCCTTGGTGCCCGACCCGTTGATTGCTTTCCACGTCGTGCCGGAATCCGTCGTTACCCACACGTTGTTCTTGTGGTAGCCGAGGAAGCTCACATAGACCTTCTTGTGGTCCCGCGGATCGATCGCGATGCAGCCGACCCAGCGGTTCGGGTGTGCGCTCGTGTCGACGCGTTTCCACGTGCGGCTGGTGCTCAAAGCGTTCTGCGACATGTAAAGGTTGCCGTGGTTGTGCCCGACCCACACGATGTTCGAGTTACCCTTCGCGACCTGGACGATCGACGCGTTGCACTTTGGATCCAGACCGAAGTGCGCGTTCGCATCGGTGCAGCTCAGCGCAGGCTTCACCTCCTGCCACGTCGCGGACCCCTTGACGTTGTCCGAGCGCCACACGCTGGCGCCCAGGAAGTACATCCGATTGGCGTCGTTCGGATCCAGTGTGATGTAGGGGATGAAGTTGCTCCCCTTGTCCCGGATCTTGGACGAGTTCCCGATCTGGCTCCAGCTCGACCCGCCGTTCAGGCTCCGGTAGATCCTGATCCAGTAGATCTGCGCGTAGAGGATGTTCGAGTTCGTCGGGTCCGCGGCGCAGTAGCAGCCATCGCCGCCGAGCGGGTGGCTCCATCCTTCGGTGTTCCCGGTGAACAACAACGAGCCGTTGTCCTGCGTGCCGCCGATCACGCGACCACTCGGCGACATCGCCGCGCCGTAGAACTGCGTCAACCCGAGGTTGTTGTTGAGCTCCGTCCAGCGGATCGTCGACGCCTTCACCGCGGTCGTTCGGTAGATACCGCCGTCGTTGCCGTGGAACACGGTCTGGTTCGTGGTCCCGTTGTAGCCCGGATGGTTCGCGAACACGTGGTAGTCGTAGTAGCTGCCGCTGTACGCGTTGACGAATGACACGCCGGCGTTCGTGCTCTTGGAAAGGCGCACGCCGCCCACGAGGACGTGATTCACGTCCGTCGGATCGACCCACAGCGCGTTGTTGTAGCGCGAGTACGTGCTGATCCCGCTCCCCGACGTTTTCAACGTGAACGACTTCCCGCCGTTGGTCGACTGGTAGACCTTCATCCGATTGTTGAGCGAGCAACAGGCGTAGACGATGCCGGGGCTGCTCTTCGCGTAGGCCATTTCCGACCGCTGCGCGTATCCGGTGCCGGTCGCGGCCGTCCAACTCACGCCGCCGTTCGTCGAGTAGTAGGGGGTGCCGTCACGCACGCCGGCCACCGCGAGGTTGCCGTCCGTCGGATGGAAGTCGACGTCCATCGCGAACGATGAATTCACCTTCGTCCACGTCGTGCCCGCGTTCGTCGTCCGCCAGATGCCGGACATCATCGCCGCGAGCATGATCTGGTTGTCCGCCGGCGAGATCGACAGGCGATTCACGAAGTGGAAGTTCGCGTTGTTGGTCGACGGCAACTGCGACCACGTGGTTCCACTGTCCGTGCTCAGGAAGATCCCGGCGCCGCGGGACGCCGCGAGAATCGATGATCCTGCCAGCGTGTCGAAGAAGCCCTCGCCTGTTCCGGCGAAGATGCGTTTGGGGTCCTTCGGATCGAGGACCATGCACCCGACGGACATCATCGGGGCGAAGCCGTCGAGGGGCGCCCACGACGCGCCACCATTCGTCGTCTTGAAGATACCGCCGCCGACCGAACCCGCCCACATCGTGGACGGCGTTGTCGGGTGGATAAGAATCGCGCGGACGCGGCCACCGATGTTGCCTGGCCCGAGCCACCGCCAGTTGTTGAGCAGATGGCCCGAGTATTCGGGTTGGTTGGCCATCATCCGATCGCGTTGGAGCTTCATGTTCCAGACCGCGTTGGGCGGCACGGTGCCGTCCTCACTCACGCGCATCGCGGCGCGGACCTGTGCGCCGTGCGGGTGGCTCTCTCTCCTCTCTTCTTCGCGCTCGCGATGGCCTTCGAGCACATTGGGCTCGGCGGGGGCGCTGCAGCCGAACAGGGTGAGGGAGGTCAACGCCAAGAACGAGATGGCGGCAGACGAAATGACGAGCGTGGAAACGGGTTTCATGGGATGCGTGCGTGCTAGGGAGACCCGGGGTGGCCCGTTCATCCTACCGAATCCGCCGCCTTCCCGCCTCCGCTAGCGAGGGTAGCGAGGGTAGGGAGAGTCGGGGAGCATGATGCGCTGGGGCGAACCGCGTCGCGGCGCCGGTCCAGCGGATGCCGCTGCCTGCGTCGACCGCCTCTCCCGCGGCTTCGAGTGCCGTGAACAGGCCGTCGAGTCGCGCCTCGAACCCAGCCCCGAACCCGCGTTCGGCGCGAAGGTGGAGGAAGAAGTCGGCGACTCCTGCCGTGCCGCAGCACTGCCCGTGGTTGTTCCAGAAGAGGCGGGCGAGGGAGTACGCGATCCCCGCCGTGCCGCGGGAGAAGTTCGGCATCTCCCGGCGGTACGACGCGCTCATCGACCACCGCATGTGCGGCCCGACACGTTCCGTGACCGAAACCAGCCCGTGTCCCGCGCGGATGGCCAGATCGCGCGCGATCGCCTGACTCGCGAGGTTGTCGACGCACGCGACGACCCTCGCGCGGTCCGATGCAGCGCCGGTCGTCCTGTGCAGTTCGGCGAACACGAACGCGTAGCCGGCGACGCCGGTGTACAGACCCTTCTGTTGGGCGCGAAGACTCCCAGCGATGCTCGCCCAGAGTTGATCACCACCCCGTCGCGCCAGCGAATGCTGGAGTCGGCGAAGGAAGGGACTATTCGGTGCGCGCAAATCTGCGGCCCAACGACTTCCTCGTCGAGGTGGCGGATTCGTTGAACGAGTTCATGGGTGATCTCGAGGAGCGGCGGTTGGCCACGACGGATGAGGACGCGCAACACGAGGTCCGTTCGGAGGAACTGTTCCAAGCGATCGACTTCGAGGACGCAGTCGGGCCGCAGGGTCGTGGTCCGGCTGTGCGGTCCGAGGCGGGATCCACGCCGGCGTCGGTGTCTGGGCAGGCTGCTGTTGGCGTTTCGGCGGATTTCGCTCCAGAGCCTCCGCGGATCCATCCGGCTACCCCGGAGGACGAGTCCGAGCCTTCTCAGAACCGAGACTGTTCGCGCCGGCGCGATTGGACCCAGCCCTTGTCCTGTCGGTCGCCGGCGCTACCATCGCCCTCCCCCTCGGCCCATTCGGGCCGGAATTTCCCTCAGAGTCGGAGCGTGGCGCAGCCTGGTAGCGCACCTG
>CAYYAQ010000251.1:0-4299 GCA_964469555.1 uncultured candidatus Brocadiaceae bacterium
CGGTGGCGACGACACCGAAGAAGAGTCCGATCACGAAGGCCCCGGTGGCGACGACACCGAAGAAGAGTCCGATCACGAAGGCCCCGGTGGCGACGACACCGAAGAAGAGTCCGATCACGAAGGCCCCGGTGGCGACGACACCGAAGAAGAGTCCGATCACGAAGGCCCCGGTGGCGACGACGGCGAAGAAGGCCGATCCGGTGGCCAAGGCACCGGAAGCGCCGAAGCGCGTCGAATCGAAGGGCGGCGGCATCGACGTGACCGGCGTGTCCGAGAAGAGCGAAGGGTTGATGGACCGCCACAAGCGGTCTGTGGTCGAAGAGGTCAACGGCCTGGTGATGGGTGCGCAGGCGGTGGCGCAGTTGCGCAACGAGAACATCTTCGTTGGTCGCGTCAAGGCGTTGAACTCGTCCTTCATCACGCTCCGCACCAAGGGCGGAGAGGTCACCCTGATGCGCTCCGATTTGAGGGTGTTCACGGCGCTCATCGATACGGAGTTCGAGTCGTGGAAGGCGCCCGCGTCAACCGGATTGGTGAAGCTGCACAACAGCAACCGGCTCAAGGGCAAGATCGTGGAAGCACGGGACGACGCCGTGGTACTCATGGTCAACGCGAATCGGGTGATAATTCCGAGGTCTGCGATCGAGTGCGTTACCACTCAATCGAAGAAGGACGTCAATCTCGACACCCAGGAGGCCGTCGAGAGCGACGACTGGTTCCGCCAACTGGTTGAGAAGAAAGTCGAGAAAGCGGACGCTGAGAAGCCCAAGACCGCCGGACCCGGGAAGTAGCGGGCACTTCGCGACTTCCTGCCGAGCGCCGACCACGGTAAGATCCGGGCGCCCCTCCGAGGCCGTATCGAAGAGCCGCATGATCTATCGCGCTTTGCTCGCTGTTCTACTTCCGCTGCTTCTCGTCCCTGGGCTGTGCGCGCAGGACGATGAGCTGACGCTCGAAGCCGTCAAGGACTTCAAGACGTTCTGGAGGAAGAACCGCGAGACGTCGTCGCGGGTCGAAGCGATCATGACCCTGAAGGGCAACGAGTGTGTGCCAGCGGCGCTGGAGCTCGTAAGTCTCCTTGACGACAAGACCGAGGATATCCGCCGGGCAGCGATGTCGGTGATCGGGACCTACAGCAGCGTTCAGACGTTCCAGAGTTTCATCGACGAACTTCCGGACACGAAGCAGCAGACCCGTCGCGCGCTCCTGATCGATGTGCTCAGCCGAGCGGGCATCAAGCACGCGCTGCCCGTGATGCGCGAGATCGCCCTGAACGACAAGAAGGCGGACGTCCACGTGCGAACAAACATCGCCGAAGCGATCGGGCGGTTGAAGGACGCGATCGGCAGCAACGCCGTGCTGGCCAAGTTCCTTGAGGACTCGGAACCCTCCGTGAGGATCACGGCAGCGACCACCGTCGGCGACCTTCGGATCCGTTCTCTTGGCGATAATCTCGTGCCGCTCCTGTCAGACACGTACTGGCAGGTCCAGGCGGCCGCGATCGAGGCCGTCGGGAAGGTGCGCGTGGCCGGTGCCATCGACCTGTTGGTCGGTTTGATGAAGAAGGAAGGCCGCTTCAAGACCGATACGGCGGAAGCGCTGTTCCTGATCACGACGAAGGACTACGGAGCGGATCCGGACGAGTGGATCAAACGCCTCAAGGCCCTGCGCAGTTTCGGTTGGCAGATGCCATCCGATGCGGAGGTCGCGAAGGCGAAGGCATCACGCAAGCGGAGCGACGCGTACTACGGGCGCAAGGGGGCCAGCAAGAAGACCTTTGCCAAGATCACGACCACATCGACGCGCGTTCTTTTCATCATCGACGTGTCGGGCTCGATGGAGGATCACATCGTCGAGAAGGAGAAGTTCGACGCCGGCTACAAGGACTACCAGAAGCTGACGATCGTGAAGAGCGAGTTGATGAACACGATCGAGACCCTGGACAAGAATACGAAGTTCAACATCGTGGCGTTCGCGACGAAGCTCAGGCCGTGGAAGAAGGGCCTCGTGTTTGCCAACATCGTCACGAAGTCCTCGGCCAAGAACTTCGTGAAACGACTCTCGCCCCTTGGTGGCAAGGAGGCTGCCGAGATGTCGAGCGTCGGGTTGAGTTCCAATCTCGCAGAGGGGCGGACCAACACGTTCAAGGCGTTGATGTATCCGTTCAACATCGACCCGGACAAGGCGCAGAAAGTCTCGTTTACCGGCGGGTTGTCCAGGGAGTTCAAGAAGAACAAGCTCGACACGGTGTTCTTCCTGAGTGACGGGAGACCGAGCATCGGAAAGTACGTCGACACCGAGGGGATCCTGAAGGAGGTCGCCAAGGTCAACAAGGTCTACAGGATCGTCATCCACGCGATTGCGATCGGTCAGTTCCAGAAGGAATTCCTCCGCACTCTCGCCTTCCAGAACGGTGGTGAATTCGTCGATCTCGGATTCTGATCTCACTGCCGCCGACACGCTGGTGTTCGGCGACAGTCTTGATCTACTGCAACGTCTTCCAGACGGGTGCGTGGATCTGGTCTACATCGATCCGCCTTTCAACACCGGGAAGGCGCGGACGCACACCCAGATCCGAGCGACACGCGACGACGAGGGCGATCGGGCGGGGTTCCAGGGTCGCCGGTACAGGACGGAGGCCGTCGGCACGCGGAGCTACCCAGACGCGTTTGAGGACTTCCAGGGATTCCTTTCGCCACGGCTAAAGGAGATCCACCGCGTGCTCGCGTCGACGGGTTCGTTCTTCTTGCACCTGGACTACCGCGAATCGCACTACTGCAAGGTCGCGCTCGACGGGATCTTCGGTCGCGAATCGTTCATCAACGAGATCATCTGGGCGTACGACTATGGCGGGCGCCCGAAGAACCGCTGGCCGGCGAAACACGACACCATCTTGTGGTACGCAAAGAACCCGCGGCGGTACACGTTTAACTACGACGCGATCGATCGCATTCCATACATGGCCCCGAATCTCGTCGGAGCGGAGAAGGCGGAGCGAGGCAAGACGCCGACCGACGTGTGGTGGCACACGATCGTTCCGACGAACGGCAAGGAGCGCACGGGCTACCCGACCCAGAAACCTCTCGGCGTGCTCAAGCGTTTGCTACGAGTGCACACGAGCGCAGGCGATCTCGTCGTCGACTGCTTCGCCGGGAGCGGTACGACTGGAGAGGCTGCGGCTCGGCTCGGTCGGCGATTCGTGATCGGAGATACGAGCGAAGATGCACTCGCGATCATGCAGGCGAGGTTGGCCTTCGTCGCTCCGCGCGTCATCCGCCTGAGAGCGGACGGCGAAGAGTCGGTTATGGAGTTGGAGACGTAGGTTCCTCGCGCCGCAGGAGGCGCCCGCCGAGAAAGGGTGCGCACCAGGCCGCCGTCAGCACGAGCCCGACGATGCCGATCAGCCAGTAGGTTTCTGGCGTGCCTTCGGTCTTCTCGTAGGCGCCGACGATCGGGATCCAGATCGCGAACGAGAGGCGCCCCGCGAATGAGAGAATGGAGAGCGCCGTCGCCCGCGCCACCGACGTCACCCGTTGGTTGACGAATTCCTGGATCAACGACCAGTGCAGCGCGAACGGGATCTGATGGATGAAGAACAGGAAGATGCCGATCCAGTTCGGGAGAAAAGAACCGGCGAGGAACGCCGCGCACAGAGGCACCGGTAGCCACGTGAAGATGGTCTGGTAGCGGAAGCGGCGCGTCAGAGCGGGTGACAAGCGACTGAATGGGGCTGCGAAGAGGTTCAACGCCGCGAACAGCACGCCGAGGATCAGCCAGTTGCGCTCGGGGTGTGAGGTGTCGAGGACGGTCTCATTGAAGTACGGTTGGTAGGTGTGGAACGCGAATCGCAACAGGCCGAACAGGAGGATGAAGTACACGAGGCCCCAGACGAGCGGCCCGCTGCGCAGGTCAGAGATCGCAGCGCGGAGCAGCGGTGGCGACCCACCCCGTTCGCGGGGGTGCTCGTGGAGGAAGCAGGCGACCGTGGCCCCCGCGAGGCACAGGATTGCCGTGAACAAGATCGTGGACTCGACTCCGAGGAAGTAGGCCATCACGCCCCCGAGGAGGAAGGAGCCCCCGGTGCCGAAGATCCGCTTTGCGTGGATGCGACTTTCCACGACGAGGAACCGATCCGAGATGCCGTGTTCCTTCAGGGAATCGAAGAGCATCGCGGTGGGGGCGCCGGAGAGCAGCGAATGGCCGATGCCGAACAGCGCCTCGCCCGTGCAGAACACGGCGAACGTGTCACCTCCCCAGATCGTGAAGAACCCCGCGGCGAGGATCAGGGAGCCGGCGACC
>CAYYAQ010000252.1:0-3982 GCA_964469555.1 uncultured candidatus Brocadiaceae bacterium
CCCGCGTCTCGTGATCACGCGCGGAGGAAGGTGGTGATCTGGTCGAAGACGGTGGGGGCCTCGAGCAGGAGGGTGTGGCCGGCAGACGGGATTACCTCGAAGTGGCAGTTCGGGATCAGGGCGGCGGTGGCCGCGATGGATTCGATGCCGGTCAGCGTGTCCTCAGCGCCGGCGAGGCAGAGGCACGGACACGTTAGTGATGAGGCGCGGGCGCTGCCGTCGAATGTGTGGAGACTACGCGCCTGGGCCACCATCAACTCCCGCGTTGGCCTGTCGAGGCGCATCCCCCGCACGATGTCATCGATGACGCTCGGACGCTTGGTGTGGATCGTCGTGCCGAACAGGAACGTCGCCAACACTTCGCCGAGTTCGGGGCCGTCGAGGCGGCTGGCGAGAAGCTCGAAGAACCGGTAGACCCTGCGTCCGCGGGGCGTAGCCACCGCGGCGGAGGCCAGGAGGACGACCCGCTGCACCCTCTCCTCTGCGAGCGCGGTCGCGCACAGCGCGATCTTCCCGCCGAGCGAGGTGCCGACGAGGTGGCACGCGTCGAGTTCGAGGTCGTCCAGGACTGCGAGCAGGTCGCGGGCCGCCTCGTCGAGGTCGTAATCGCCCGCGTGCGGCGAGGACGGCGCCACGCCGACGGGGTCGAACGTGATGCAGGGGAACCCGCGCCGAGCGAAGCGGCGTGGCAGCGTGCCGAACATCCGCGCGCCGCCGCCGAGGCCGGGGATCAGCACGACCGGCGTGGCGATAGCTGTGGCCTCGCTCCCCGATCCCTCCGCTGGAGCGACGTCGTAGTGAATCCGCCGCCCGTTGCGCAGCGCTAGAGCCATTACTTGTCTGCCGTGAAGTATCGCGTCTCGATTGCCGGCAGGGCAGTGAGCACGACTTCACCGACGACGTGCAGGCTGTCGGCCGAGAGGTGGGCGAGGACGTCCTTCTCCGTGTGCCACTCGTCGTTGACGTGGATGTCGATGAGGTCGATCGAACGGATCCCCGCGTTCACGAACGGGATGTGATCGTCGATCACCGGGAGACTGTTCTGGAAGAAGTACTTCTCGTGGTCCGCCGCCTGTGCTGCCTTGAACAGGACATCGCGCAGATCCTGGTCCGAGTTCTCTTCCTCGTCGATCTGAAGATCCTTGGCGCCGACCATGTCCACCAGCATGAACGCCTGGATCTTCGGACCCGATGGATCGTCCAGCATCGCCTGCTCGTATCTTCGGACGTAGCGTTTCGATCCGAACAGCGCCCGATCGATGTCCCATTTCCAGGGCAGGCTCTCCTCGCCGTCGAAGAACACGAGTTCATAGGTCGCCTTGCGGTCCTTGTCCTTTAGAACCCGTGCGAGCTCCAAAAGCAGCCCAACGCCGCTGCCGGAGTCGTTGGCGCCGACAAAGCTGAAGTTGTGAGCCGGGTCGGGATGACCCTGGCACTTCTTGGTGTCATGGTGGCAGCCGATGACGATCTTGTCTTTGCTCTTGCCGGGCAGCGTGACCGAGATGTTCGTGAACGACAGGCCTTCGACGCCATTCAGCCATGTGTCCTTCACGGGATTCAATCCCATCGCGGTCAGCTGACTGCTGATGTAGTTGATCCCGTTCGTCCAGCCGACAGCACCCGTGTGCCGTGGTCCGTAGGACACGAGCATCGTCACGTGTCCCAACGCGTTCTTTCCCAGATCGGCGGGTGCCCGCACGGCCGTGATTGGAGGGATCACGTTCGGGTCCGTGCACGCGCATCCGAGGAAGAGTAGGGACATGCCGATCGCGAGCATGAAGCGGTGAAACGTCACTTCTTCTTCGGGTAGAACTTCGCTTCGAGCAAGGGAATGGCGTTCCACAACAGGTTTCCGACGAACGCCAGCGATTCCGGATCCATCGCGTCGAGGTTGTCCTTCTTGGTGTGCCACCATTGTTCGTAGCGCGGGTCCGTGAAGCTTTTGTCCGCTGATGTGTCTGGTGCACGGTAGTTGAAGTCGATTAAGTCGATCACCCGCATTCCGGCTTTCTTGAACGGGATGTGGTCGTCGGTCATCGTCGAAGTGGTCTCGTACATGCGGGCACTCTCGCCCATGCCGGCGGCCGCCTCCTTGAACAGGTCGTTCAGCGTGGTATTGGACGCCTTGTCCCGGTCGATCTTCAAGTTCTTGCTGCCGATGAGGTCGATCAGCACGAACGTGCGCACTCGGGTGGGCATGCCATTCGGGAAACGCTTCTTGTCGGCGCCCATCTTCTTGACGAAGTAGCGACTGCCGTACAGCGCCTGGTCATCCTTCCAATCGAACGGAATCGACTCTTCGCCGTCGATGAACAGCAGCCAGATGTTTGGCACGCTCTTTCGCGTCTTCAGGTGGCGTGCCAACTCGAGCAGCGTGGCGGGGCCACCGGCACCGTCGATGGCGCCGACGAAGTGGATGTTGTGGTCCGGGTTGGAGTGGCCCTTGCACAACTTCGTGTCGTAGTGCGCCGCGAGGATCAGGATCGGTCCGTTGACGGGATCTTCACCGTCGATTTGTGCAACGATGTTCCGGAAGTAGCGGACTTTGGGTTGAGTCGGGTCCTTCCACTTGTGACCGAAGTCCACGAGTCCGAGCTTTTTCAGTTCAGAAACGATATAGGCTTGGGTCAGGGCGAGCTCCGGCGAGCCCGAAGGCCGTGGGCCCTGGCCGACCATGGTTCTTGCGTGGCCCATGGCCTTGGCCCCATCTACCGGGCCCCACGTGGCGGGGGCCCCACCATCACAGCCATTCATCAGAACTCCTGCGATAACAAAGGCTGCGACTAGAACTAGTGGTAGAAGGCCCCGCTTCATGATCGGAGCCAGCCTAAACGAACGCTTGTGGAGATATCCTCCCCAAGTTCCGTGACCAACGTTCTTATCTTGAACTTGAGGCGGCGGTCGGAACTGCCGATATTATCGAGTGGTTCGGCAACTTGACCCGGACTTGCATCGTAACACCTGAGGCAGGGAATCATGGCGGACAGCATCGACATCCACAGCATCGTCAAGCAGTCGTTGGACACCGACGCGTTCAAGCAACAGCACTGGCAGGGATCGTTCTCGGAGTACCTCAAGATCGTTGAAGAGAACCCGCTGGTCATCCGAACGGCACACCAGCGCGTGTACGACATGGTGTTGAGCTACGGCGTCGAAGAGATCGAACGCGATCGCGTCAAGTTCCAGCGCTACAAGTTCTTCGACGATCCGATCGATGACGGCGAGGACGGACTCTTCGGTCTCGAACGTTCCTTGATGAACTTGATGAACGTGCTGAAGGCCGCTGCCCACGGCTACGGTCCGGACCGTCGCGTGTTGCTGCTGCACGGTCCCGTCGGTTCGTCGAAGTCGACGATCGTTCGTCTCCTGAAGAAAGGACTCGAGGCGTATTCCGGCACGGACGAAGGCGCGCTCTACACCTTCTCTTGGAAAGTCGGCGACAAGCTCATCCCGTCCCCGATGCACGAGGAGCCGATGCTGCTCATCCCCGGCGAGGCACGTGATCAGGTCGTCACCTCCCTCAGCAAGAGGGTCCGCAGTCCCTACAAGCTTCGCCTTGACTCCAACCTGTCTCCCGTCTCGCGATACTACTTCGACCAGTTCATGCGCGAGTTTGACGGCGACGTCGGCAGGGTGCTCGAACAGGTTGTCGTCCAGCGCATGGTGATCAGCGAGGACGACCGCGTCGGAATCGGCACCTTCCAACCGAAGGACGAGAAGAACCAGGACTCGACGGAGCTGACTGGCGACATCAACTACCGCAAGATCGCCGAGCTCGGCACCGACAGTGACCCCCGGGCGTTCAACTTCGACGGCGAGTTCTGCATCGCGAACCGCGGGATCATCGAGTTCGTCGAGGTGCTCAAGCTCGACGTGGCGTTCCTCTACGATCTGCTGACGGCCAGCCAGGAGCACAAGATCAAGCCGAAGAAGTTCGCGCAGACGGACATCGACGAGGTCATCATCGGGCACACGAACGAGC
>CAYYAQ010000253.1:0-3958 GCA_964469555.1 uncultured candidatus Brocadiaceae bacterium
CAGGGTCCCAGGGAAGTCCTCCGTCAGATTCCGGAGTTGTCCGCCTTACCCCCCCGATAATCTGGGCTTGAACCCCTTACCCTCACGATTCGTCGTGATATTCCCGGCACCCATCGTACTTGTACTCATCCACGAGTTGGAGCGCACGCCTGCCCAAGACTCCCAACCAGAATCCGTCGAACAGTCCCTGAAACAGACCAACTGCCCTCTCGAGCTGCTTGTGAGTCCAGAAGTAGCATTTGATTCTGAATGGGTATCCCTTCCCCAAGGTGGCGAACTCCAGTTGCGCTGGCAGGCGAACGACCGGGTGTGCGAATCACGCCGCGCCTTCAATTGTCCGATAGCGTACCACGAGACTCGCTGCCACCGCAACGGGGTTGGGGATCGCTGCCGGTCTCGACCCTTCGAGAAGGCGATAGGGAACAGAAGATCGTATATCCGATCGTGTCAAAACCACACGTGGTGAGTTCTGTTTCGCCGGTGGCCGTGTCGAACGTTGGCACGCAACCTGGCGAGCGCGAACGCAGTCCGCCCGCCTTCCACGAGAACCCCGGCGGTGAAGTGACGTCGCTCTGCGCGAAGAATCGCGTGGGCCGTAGCGCACCAGCTTCCCCAAGCGGTCGCGACGACCCGCCGGCACCCACACTGCGGCGTGCAGCCTTCAATACGGCAGTATCCCCAATTCGAGTTGTCGGTTGCCATCCGGACAATCAGTGCGCGGATCGCTTTCATGATGCCCGGTCGACCGACGCGATTGCTGGGGGGCGTCCACTTGGCTGCGATCAGACGGCGGTGCCAGCGCATGATGGTGTCAGGCGTCACGATGATCGCGACTCGCGTGAGCAGGCGACGTCCGAGTGCGTGGCCCTTTGCTGCGAGCCGTCGGCGTTGGTTGTCGGTCGCCGGCGGATCGGACCTGTATCGTCGGGGTCGTCGATTCGTCAGCGGTTGTCCGCAATCGCGTCCGATTGGCAAATCGAGACCACGACCACCGCTCGCAAGCTACGATCTGGTCCCGCTCCGATGGATCCTTCGCCCGTCATCCCCACCCGCGAGTCGTTCCCCGCCTTCGGCTGGTCCGTGATCGGCCGCTTCGCGGCCGTGTGCTTCGCGGTCGGCTGCTTGGTGTCCGACGGCTGGGCTCAATCCGGCGCTGGCGCTGGCGCTGGCGACGGCGGTACCGGGGCATCGAACGGTGTGAGATACGAGCGGCGCAGTAACGGTCTGTTCGAGGTGAAACCGAACCGTGTCGGTTCGAACTCGGCGCGCCGCCTGAGCGGCGCCAGCATCAGCCGGCTCAGGAAGACCGGCGCGATCACGATCAACTCGAACAACGTGTGCCGTGCGACGGTCCATTCCAATCCGCGTCGGCTGAGTCCCGGGCAGTCGGGAACGCTAAAGGTGCTCGTCACGCTCCGCGGCGACGCGGTGGCGCTCTCCAAGTCGTTTGCCGAACTCGTGTTGGACGACGTCAGGGGCTTCGTCTGCGGCAAGCCCGGGGTCGCACTCGCACCCGTCAGCATGCGGGCCGGGAGGTTCCTCGGCAAGCCGGTGCACGACGACTACATCCTGTTCGACGTGCCGGTCACCGTGGCCGACGACTTGGAGACTCCACAGAACATCTACGTCGGAGGCTTGATCACCCTGGACCTGCACGATGGGAAGACCGGCGCCGAGATGGGGCGCTTCTACACGGACGTCGCAGGTCTCGTGAAGGTCGGAACACCGCTGCCACATGTCGAGGTCGCGAAACCCTCGAAGAGCGAGGCATCAGGAGGAAGGGGCGATGGAGAGAATGGCGAGACCGGACGAGACTCCGGCAGTGCTCAGCGTGCGACCAGCCTGGCCGAGTCGCCGCGCGTAGCGACGGCGGACGGCACGCAGGAGCGCGGAAGCGGCGAGTCACGATCGGGCGAGGGATCCGGTCCGCGTCCCGGGCGAGAATCGGATCCGATCGAACCGGGAGAGTCGAGCGACAACCGACGACTCCTCGCGTGGTCGCTCGGCGGCACCATCGTCGTGTCGCTCCTCCTGCTGCTCGTGTTGGTTCGTCGGAAGTAACCCGCCTTCTCGGTAGGAGCGCCGCATCTGGATTCGATTACCGCCGAACCGAATTCGATCCGTTACGCCAACTCGGATTCCCGCAGCGACCCGATCCGGTACCGACTACAGTAACGTGGTCTTCATTACCTCGTTTCCGAGACCATCCTCAAACCAAAAGAGTTGACGTTCCATGACACACTCTCGTCTGTTCTTGAATCTATCCACCATCGCGATGAGTGGCGCATTACTAAGCGCTCAAATCACACTCATCAACACCGCACCGCTTGGTGCCCGCTATGCGACCACGACCGGCGTTGCACACAGCATTGATACCACCAACAAACAGATCGGTTTGGCGAGCTGCGCCCGCGGTGCTGCCGCTGCCAACGCGAGCTACCTCAACACCGGCATCGCCCTCGACCCAACCAAGAATTCGCTGCTCTGCCCAACCGGGGCAATCGGCTACACGATCCAGTTCTGGTATCGACCAACTAACGCCGCGCTGTTCCAGTACTTGTTCGGCGATAATACCTGGACCGGCGCGTCCGGTACGTTCCGCTGTTTCCAGAACGGTGCTGCCGGAGCCGGCAACGTCTTCATCCGCGGTCCTCTCGGCCAGCTAGCAACAAACACTTCACCTCTGACGACGGGAACGAACGCCGGGGGTTGGGTTCATCTCGCCGCGGTGCAGGACAACGCCGCTGCTACGATGACATGGTACGTCAACGGCAACATGTCCAACTCAGTCGCCTCCACCGGCACCACGAAAGGCACGAACTTCACGTGCATGGGCTACAACGGGTCCTCATCTGCTGGCGTGACTGGCAACTTCGATGACTTCCGGGTGTACAACTGGGCGCGGACCGCCGCGGACATCTTGGCCGACTACAACAAGGCGGCGGCCGGCAGTGGCTCCAGCGGATGCCCCAACACACCGGACCACGGCTACTTCCAGTGCGAGTCGGCCGTGAACCCCCACCTCGGAAACGTCGCGTTGGCCGGTGAGCCCGCCGGACCTCTCACCCGTCTCTTCACGGAGGGTGACACGATCAAGTTCTCTGCCACCAGCCCCGCGACGGGTCCGTTCACGGCGGTTGCCCTCCTCAACGTCTTCCCCGGAGGACCGGGCAAGCCGCGGCTGGACGCCTACCAGCGCCCCACACCCCTGCCGGGTGGCCCGTACCGCACTAGTTTCCTCCCGGGCCTGATGCTCGGGGGTTCGTTCTCCGCGCCCACGTATGCGGGTTGGTTTCTCTGGCCGACCTTCGTGACCTATGGCAATGGCTCCAGCGGCACGTCCTCGGTCACGATCCCGAGCGGCCTGGGGCTGGTGGACGGTGACCGCGTGGACATCCAGTATGTCATGGGCGATGGGACCTATCCTCCGATCGGGCTCGGCGCGGCGAACAACACGCTGTTCGAATACGTGAAGACCAAGGGTGCGTTCGCTGCCCACGTCGAGGCGCGCGGTGTCTCCGCTCTGCAGGACACCGGCTTCTTCGAGGTCTGGAACACCGGCAGCCTTCCCATCAAGGAGGTCACCATCGACTTCACTCCGATCGTGACCAGTACCACGTGGATGCCCACAGGCGCACTCAACTCCGGTGGCACGTTGGCGACTGGGGATAGCTTCCGGCACGGTACCGACGCGATCTGCGACCTGACCCCGGCGACGAATCCGCGCTACACGATCGACGCCACCTCCAAGATCCTGACCTTCAAGTTCGTTCTTCCCCCCGCGCCGGCGAACGGATTCCAGGGTCCGACGAACCACTTCGTCTTCGACTGCAGGACCAACCAGGGTGGTTCGGGCGCCACCTACGCCGGTGCCAAGGTCACGGTCACGTGGTCCACGAGCACTTCGAAGTCTGGGATCCTGGTGGTCGACCCGAGCGACCCCCAGGGCGCGCAGATC
>CAYYAQ010000254.1:0-3945 GCA_964469555.1 uncultured candidatus Brocadiaceae bacterium
AGGACGAACGCGCCGACCTCCATGAGTGCGGTGCCCTCCAGCGGGCCGATCCCTGCCGCCATGGCGTACCGGTCTGCGCCGGCAGCGCTTACGAAGTACTTCGGACCCTCGTCTTCGAGCCATCCAGAACCGGCCATGACGCGGGCAGCGCGGACCACCAATCGCGCGTAGCGGGTGTCGCCGGTCTGCGCGAACATCGCGTGGGCGCCGTGCGCGAGCGCGGCCATCTGCCAGGGACAGTCGAACGCCTCCTTGCCGTCGAGAGCATCAGGATGTGGCGGCTGCCGTATGAGGTAGGGCGCGGGATCCGTACCGAGCGTCGGTTCGACCGATTCGACGAACCGCTTGTGCACGGATTGCACCGGTCGAGCATCTCCGGTAGCGCGTGAGATCAGCACCGCCGCCTGCATGCACCACCCCTCGCCGCGGCACGTCCGAAACGGCAAGTCGCTGAGGACCCCCCTCAATCCGCGACCGAGTCGCGCCAGTTCGTCGCGGGCGAGAGCGTCTCCGGTCAGCCAGTAGTAGTCGTACAGCAAGTCCGCCGAGAAGTGCTCGTAGTCCATCGCCGTGAAACCGTGGGGGCGACGCATCGTCCGCTTCGAGAGACCTTGTCGGAGCTTCTTCGTCTCGGCGGGAATGCGCAAGCCCGATCCCGGCGTCGGACGCAAGCAATGTTGCAGGATCATGCCCTCCGCGCAGCCGAGTAGCGGACCCGATCCGAAACGAATCACGTTGTGCAGCGCGCTCGGACCATTCCGCGGCGTGCCGTTCGCGGCGGCGTCCCGGGGATCACCAAAGCCACCGAACGGTCCGAAGTCCGCGTGAAACCCCCATCGATGTCTCGTCCAGACGGATTCGGCGGTCTCTTCTCCGAGACCGGGCGCGGGCCCTCCATGCGCGCCAAAGGCGCCGGTGTGTCGCGTCCACGTGACATCGGGCGTGGGGCGCAACGGAAACTCGGCGGCGATCCGCGCGGCATCGCGCTTCTCTTGGTCCTCGCCTTTGTGGTCGAGGAACAGGTCGAACCGCCAGGCCTTCGCCGTTCTGTCGCCCAGGTACAGTTGGTCGCTCGGGCCGAGGAGCGTCTGTCGCCAACGACCGTCGACCAGTTCGGGAGGTCGCAACCCGTTCTCGACGATGAACCGCGGTCGTGTGAAAAGTTGGCGGCTCTCGACGACCATCACGAATCGACGGAAACGCGCCGGACCGATGACTGGCTTGTCGCCATTCTCGAGAACCAGGGTCAGCTCCGCGCGATTCTCGCCGGCGAAGGTCGTCAGGTACGCGACCAGGTTGAAGAACAACCGCGGTCCCTTGTCGGTGCCGGAAGTGTTACCGGCATCGGCACGGTGAACGGAGCGGAACCGCCGAACCCTGACGCGCGAACTCGAGCGGAGCACGCCCCTGGGTCCTGCCATCGTGTCCGGTACGAAGCGCGCGCGGAACACGTTTCCCCACGGATCTTCGAGTTCCGTGTGGATTGGAATGTCACCCTGCAGCGGCCACGCGAGAGCCTCGTTTCCTGGCTGACCTTCCGGCGTCAGTTCGACTTTGAACCTGCGGCGGGCACCAGCCGCCAGCGTTACACGCGGGTGCAGTTGCACCACGGCGAGGCTGCCATCCGACCATCGCACCAACGGAACGGTCGGAGCCCATTCCCCCCCGACCTTGACCCAGGGCAGGGTCTTGAACCTGCCCCTCGGCAGGGGCAGGGACGCCCGAACGACCTCGTCCCGATTGGCGGTCGCAGGATTCTTGACGAGAATCGCAGGCTCCTGAGGCAACGCCAGGAAAAGTGAGGCCAACCAAGACATGCCGAGGATTATCGCATCCCGGTTCATCCGATAGAATCGTGGAAATTCAGCGTCCCGGCCCTTCCCCCACCCGGTTTCTTCGGTAAGGATTCTGAGCAGAGCCGCGGGAACCGTCCCAGCCACCTCCGACTACGTACCAACTCGAATCACGCATCTCATGGGAAAGGTCGTCAATTGCGAAGAATGCCGCAAGGCCTACCGAAACCCTGAATCCCTGGAGGACCTGAGAGACAACGACGGCATCTGCCTCGTGTGCAACTCCCCCATCGAGGTAGAAGATTGGGACCGCGTCCTGGCGTCCTACGAGGACGAGGACGACGACGAGGCGCACGAGGTTGACGAGGACGACTTCGGCGACGACGCGGAAGAGGAGCCCGACGACGATCTGGACGACGATCTGGACGACGATTTCGGCGAGGAGTTCGGCGAGGAGTTCGACGACGACGACGACGACGACGATTAGCCGTCCCCACGTCGCCAGAGCGGCGCACGGGAACACGCGCCCGGCCACCGACCCCCGCGGCCCGGGCTGAGCCTCGAACGCAGCCCCGACGAATTGTCAGCTGTACCGATGGGATCGCCTGTCACCTTGGCAGATTTGGCGCGTTCCACCCGTGCCCAATCCGTCATAACCACCATCATGACAACTGTTTTCGGTGAGTTGCCACAGGCGGCATGGAGATTGCTCCCCCCGCGGGACCGCGGATCTCTCCGCCGACCCGACATATGTCCCGACCCCTGCGTGTGCTCATCGTGGAAGACCACGACCCGCTCCGCCAGATCCTCACGGAACTGATGCGGGAACGGGGGCTGACCGCCTACCCGACGGAACACAGCCACGAGGCGTTGGAGATGGCCCGCCGCATCGAACTGGATATCGGCCTGCTCGACCTGCACCTTCCCTCCGGAAACGGACTCGACTTGTTCCTGACGATCGCTCGCGAGATCGGACCGCTGCCGTCGATCATGATGTCGGGGGAAGCCACGTCATCGGAGACCGACGCCGCGCTGGATGCGGGCGTGTTCTCCTTCCTGCGCAAGCCGATCGCGATCCAACATCTACAACGCTCGCTGGACCTTCTCATCGAGCGCCATTTTCCCAACCCGCCGGGATCCGCGCCTAGCGCACCCGGCTCATGACCTACTCCCAAACCGACTCTCTCCAGTAGAGGAGACCTCAACCCCATGACCAAGACCAAGTCCAAGTCCAAGTCCAAGAAGATCTCTGTCACCCCACTCGGTGACCGGGTGCTCGTGCGACGCGTGGACGCCGAAGATACAAGCAAGGGCGGCATCATCCTGCCCGATTCCGCCAAAGAGAAGCCCGCCGAAGGCACCGTGATCGCGGTAGGCGCCGGCAAAATCACGGACAACGGCGAGCGGATGGAGATGACCTTGAAGGTCAAGAACCGCGTCCTGTTCTCCTCGTACGCCGGCTCCGAGATCAAGCTCGACGGCGAAGACTACCTGATCATGAGTGAGGACGAGATCCTCGCCGTGATCCACTAACACACACACATTCAAGAAAGAGGATAACCAATGGCCGTCAAGAAGATCGCTTACGATCAAGAAGCACGGGAGCGGATGCGCGATGGCGTTCGCCAACTCGCCCGCGCAGTCAAAGTCACTCTCGGTCCCCGTGGCCGAAACGTCATCATCGAGAAGTCCTTCGGTAGTCCGACCGTGACCAAGGACGGCGTCACCGTCGCCAAAGAGATCGAGCTCGAAGGCAAGTACGAGAACATGGGCGCGCAGCTCGTGAAGGAAGTCGCCGCGAAGACTTCGGACGTCGCCGGTGACGGCACGACCACCGCGACGGTGCTCGCCGAAGCGATCTTCGAGGAAGGCCTCAAGAACGTGACCGCTGGCGCGAATCCCATCGGGATCAAGCGCGGCATCGACAAGGCCGTCGCCGCCGTCGTCACGAACCTCCGCAAGCACTCGACTCCGGTCAAGGGCAAGAAGGAGATCTCGCAGGTTGGCTGCATCGCGGCCAACAACGACGAGGAGATCGGCAAGATCATCGCCGAGGCCATGGAGCGCGTCGGCAAGGACGGCGTGATCACGGTCGAAGAAGGCAAGAGCCTCGACACCGTCGTCGAGTGGGTCGAAGGCATGCAGTTCGACA
>CAYYAQ010000255.1:0-3843 GCA_964469555.1 uncultured candidatus Brocadiaceae bacterium
CTTCTGGTCACCGTCGGCGAGGGCGCACTGCCGTTGGCGCAGGCGGCCCTCTCCGCTGGCATGAAGTCGTCGAGCGTCCACGCGGTCGCTGATCCGCAGGCTGCCCTGGAGATGCTCGAGCCCGAACTGCGGTCCGGCGACTGGCTGCTCTGCAAGGCTTCGCGGGGCGTCGGCCTCGATCGACTCGTCGACGGTCTCGAGGAGCGCCTCAGCGCGCGAGTCTGATGCTGTACTGGCTGGTTCAGCCCTGGTCGGAGACCCCCGGCGCGGGTCTGTTCCAGTACATCTCCTTTCGGGGCATCTGTGCGGTCGCCACCGCGTTCGTGCTCAGTTTGGTCTTCGGCAAGATCCTGATGGCGCGGTTCGAGCGGACGGGCCTCGCCGAGGACATCGGCAAGACGGACTCCCTCAGGCTCGCCGAGCTGCACAAGGACAAGCAGGGAACACCGACCATGGGTGGGTTGTTTCTCGTCGGTGGACTGCTCGTCGCCGGCGTGCTCTGGATGCGCTTTGATGCCGAGAACGTGTTTTCGTGGCTGGCGCTCGCCCTGATCGCCTGGTTCGCCGCCATCGGGTTCGTCGACGACTGGATCAAGTTGAAGGTCGAGGGCCGGAACGGCCTGTCGAAGCGCGCCAAGCAGCTTCTGCTGACCGTGGGAGCCCTCGCGGTAGGGCTGATCCTGCACCACTTCGCGGGGCTGGAGAAGAACGTGGGCGGGCCGCACCTCTACTTCCCGTTCCTGAAGGACTACTCGTGGGATCTCACGGTCCTCGCCGGGGTGCCGTTCCTCATCGTGTGCGTGCTCGTTCTCACGGGCTCGGCCAACGCGGTGAATTTTACCGACGGCCTCGACGGTCTCGCGACAGGCTGCGTGGTGATCGCGAGCCTCGCGTACGCTGTGATCGCGTACTTCATCGGTCGCGTCGACCTGTCAGAGTATTTGCTCGTCGCACACGTGCCCGGATGCGGCGAACTCACCGTTCTGCTCGGTGCATTGCTTGGTGCTTCTCTCGCGTTTCTGTGGTACAACACTCATCCAGCTCAGATCTTCATGGGCGATGTGGGTTCCTTGGCGCTGGGCGGTGCCCTGGGCTTCGTCGCACTGGTCAGTAGAACTGAGTTGGTTTTGTTCGTTGTCGGAGGGGTGTTCGTCGCGGAAGCACTCTCGGTAATCATCCAGGTGATCTCGTTCAAGAGCACTGGACGCCGGGTGTTTCGCTGCGCGCCGCTGCACCATCACTTTCAGTTTGGTGGCATGCCTGAGGCAAGGCTGGTCGTGCGCATCTGGATCAGTGCCGCACTTCTCGCGTTGTTCAGTCTCGTGCTGTTCAAAATCCGGTAGTCGCGGTTTTCTTGAGGTTGGGTCGAGATCGGTCAGATGGCAGCTCATGTGAAGAGAACGGACGCGGACGAGCACGATCTGATCGTCCGCCGCAGCCTCGACTGGATGATGCTCGCCACCGTCGTCCTGTGTTGCCTCGGCCTGATCATGGCGGTGTCTGTCTCCGGTCCCAAGCCCGGCGTCGGTGCGCTCCTCGCGATGAAGAGTCAGGGGGCAAGGCTCGCTGTCGGGCTATTCGCGTTCCTCGCGATGGCGATGTTCCCGTTGCACCTGTTGTGGCGGTTCGCCGGCATCGCCTTTTGGGTCTCGACGGGTTTCGTCTACTTCGCCGCGTTCTTCGGCACCGCCGTGAATGGCGCGAGGCGGTGGATCCACGTCGCCGGGATGCAGTTTCAGCCCGTCGATGTCGCGAGGATGTTCGCCGTGATCTACGTCGCGCGCTGCATCGCCCAGGCGACGCAGGATGGTCAGTTGCAGAACTTCCGCGGCACGGTTCGGATCATGCTGCCGCCGCTCGTGCTGTCCGTTGGGCTGCTCCTGCAACCGGACAACGGCAACGCCGTGTTCGTCCTCGCGCTGTGCTGCTTGATGGCGCTCGTCGCGGGGTTTTCGATCCGGCACTTCGCGCTCGTCGCGATCCCGGGCCTGTGTGCCCTGATCGTCGCCGCGCTCCAAAAATCATACGTGGTCGAGCGGCTGACCGGTTTCCTCTCGCCTGAGGTCGGCGGACAGGTCTGGCAGTCGATGGTGGCGATCTCTTCCGGCGGACTCGTCGGGCAAGGACTCGGCAACGGTTGGATGAAGATGGGATTCGTGCCGGAGGCGCAGAATGACTTCGTCTTCGCGATCATCGGCGAGGAGCTCGGCCTGCTCGGCTCGTTCCTCGTGCTGTTCTTATACACCACGGTCGGCGTGATGGGACTGCGGTTGGTCCTGCGCTGCAAGGACCGTTTTCTTCGCAGCCTGGTGTTCGGATTCATCGTCGCGATCTGCACCCAGGCGAGCATCAATCTTCTTGTTGTGACGGGGCTGGCTCCCGCGAAGGGTATCGACCTTCCCTTCCTGAGTTCGGGTGGCACCAGTCTGGTGGTCTACCTTGCCGCCGTCGGTTTGATCGGTAATGCTGTGCGGGCGGATGCCCGCTTCTACTCTGGGAGGCAATGAAATGGGTCAGCTGGAACGCTACGGCCTGTACGTACTCTGTCTTGTGATCTTCTTGATTCTCGGTGTCGCCATCTGGGGTGATGGCGCGGACGCGAGTTCCGGCATGTCGACCGCTGGTGTCATCCAGAAGGCCGACAAGCGGCTGAAGACGGAGGAGGAGAAACTCGACGAGTTCAATGAGTTCCTTCGCAAGCAGAAGAACGACGAGATCAAGAACCAGGACGACGCCAGAGGGCTGTTCGAGCCTGTGAATGACGATGAAGCCAAGGAGAAGAAGAAGGAGGATACGCCGCCGGTGCCGCTCGCTCCCATCGCGCTCCGGACGCACACCATCAAGAAGAACGACAATCTCGAGGCGATCTCCCTGCGCTACCTCGGCAAGAAAAACCTGTGGCGGAAGATCCTCGCGATCAATCCGGACGCCAGCGAGCGCCGACTGAAGCTCGGCATGGTGCTGAAGATCCCGCACCGTGGATCGTCCGCGAAGTCCATCCGGACTGCTCCCGGCGGTCGGGTCTACACCGTGCGAAAGGGTGACAACGCGTGGAAGATCGCGAAGCGGCACTACGGCGAGTCCAAGGCGATGGAGTACGCCGAGCGCATCCTCGAGTTGAACGCGATCGAACACGCCGGCGCGCTCATTCCTGGCACGAAGATCTCACTCCCCCAATAACCCCCGAGGGACATCCCGAGTGAAGCGAGTCTGTCTGGTCAGCAGCGGTACGGGTGGGCACCTCATGCCCGCCGTGACACTTGCCCAGGCCCTGCGCCGTTCCGGTCACGAGTCCACTCTCTTGACCGAGGGTCGCGTGGTCGAGAGCGAGTTGCTCGACCGTTGCTCCGAAGAGGGTGACCGCGTTCCGGCGAGCGCGTTGCAGGTCGGCAGGGGCGGGCTCGGGTTGCCTGTCCGTCTCGCCCAGGCGACGGTGCAGGCGCGGCGCCTCATGCGCGAACAAGACGTCGATCTTCTCATCGGGGCAGGTGGTCGCACGACCGTTCCGGCGTCGATCGCGGCGCGCAGCCTCGGAGTCCCGGTGTTCCTCCTGGAGCAGAACGTAGTCACCGGTCGGGCCAATCGGTTGCTGATGCCGCTCGCTCGACGCATCTACTACGGTCTGCCGCCGCGACGGGCGGTGCGCCGTGGAATCCTGACGGGCACGCCGCTGCGACCGAAGGTGGGGCGAATCGACCGCGACCGTGCGCGGAGAAGCCTCGGACTCGATCCGCTCGAACGAGTCGTCATGGTCACGGGGGGCAGTCAGGGCGCCCGCGTCTTGAACGAGGTCGTCCCCGAGCTACTCGGTCGTGTCGGGTTGCCGATTCAGGTTCTTCACCT
>CAYYAQ010000256.1:0-1125 GCA_964469555.1 uncultured candidatus Brocadiaceae bacterium
GCACGCCGTGGTAGGTCAGCGCATGCCGCCGCGGCGGTGGGACTTGCGCAGCCAGAAATCGTCGACGAGCGGTTCTTCTATTCCTGGCAGATCGTGCAGTTCCACGTCCAGTTCTGACCGGGGCACGCGCCCGAGAAGAACGCGAGGGCGCGTAGGCTGGACAGACATCGGGGGAGGGGTAGGGTTCATCGGAGCACCGCGGTGGTCTGATCAGTCATTGGCGAATCAGGGATACCGACGGCGAGACGGTCTAACTGATCGTGTACCCGAACGAAGCGAACACAGAATGGGAACCTCACCGAAGATCGTCGGCTTCCTGATCGCAACCTTGTTCAGATCCGCGGATGCTCGCGTTGCCAACGCCGTGAGTCTTGCGCGACGATAGATCGTCGCCGGGAGCCGAGCGGCGCCTTGATGATCGAGCGATCAGCCGCGCATTGCCACGCATCGAACACCCGGCGCACCGCTCCGCGTTCGCGGAGGTGGTCGCTACCGACCCGGCTCGAAGAACACCGTGCGCTTCCGGTACGGGTCGGTCACCGACATCCTGAACGCCATCCCCATCGGCACGACCTTGTGCCAGGTGGTCCATTCATCGCTGCGGCGCGCAACAGGGTCACCAGGACGTCGGCCGAAGCGGTCCACGACGACCCAGCTCTTGCGACCCTCGGCGTCAGTCCGCTGGAGCTCGAAGGTGAAGTAGGCCGCGCTCTCGAAGCCGTGGCGCTTGGTGATCGTTTTGAGATCGACGTTCGGCAATTCCCTCGTCCGAGCCCAGCGGCAGTCGTAGCTCGGCTTCTTCACCGATCGCTCGACCAGTGCGATATGGCCGCTCTTCTGGATGATCTGCAGGCGCTTCCACTTGCGATCGATCTGCACGTGCAGGATGCGCGGATCCTCGGCGCTGATCACGACGCCACCGATAGGCGCGCCTCTTCCCGTGTGGAAGTTCGTGTAGCCGATCGCCCAGTCCAAGCGCTTCCCGTTCTCGCCCTCGAACGACAAGATGTCGCCGTTCGCGAAGTCGCGCTCGGGCGAACGAATCTCCACCGCCGCCTTGCCGCGGCCGCGGACGAAGGTCAGGGGTGGGCGCTGCGCCACACTCCGAAGCGCGATCGTCTGGCT
>CAYYAQ010000256.1:1135-3756 GCA_964469555.1 uncultured candidatus Brocadiaceae bacterium
CTCGCCGTCGTTCATCAGAACGTGGACGGGGTACTCCTTGCCCTGCTCGAGAACCGAGTAACCGATGCTGGCGCGGCCATCGATCAGCACGTCGCCGTGGGACACGCTACCGCTGGCGCAGACGATCATCTGGCCGCCGAGCTTTGTCGGGGCCTGCCCGGGTCCTTCCTTCACGACACACTGAAGGACCGGCAGACGTTCGCCTGCCGAGTAGTCGAGCTGAACCGGCGCCTTGTAGTGACGATCCTCGTCGCCGTGCTCGCCGACGCGGAACGGTGTGCCCCAGACCTCGAGGCGGTAGGGGTGACCCGCGAGGGTGGTGACCCGATGCTCCGCGCCGCTCGCCCGGAGGTTCTGTTCGCCGACCAGCGTGCAGACGGGGCCGTCCTCGCTCCCGGCGTGGAGCAGGATCACCGCGCGGCCGAAGTCCATCTCGTCCTCGGTCGCCGGCACGCCCTGCGCCCGCTCGGCCGGGTCCTGGTCCGACGCATAACCCGGCCACATCACCACGCGCCAGCGGTCGTCGGCGGCGACGCCCAGCATGCGGATGCGGAACTCGGCGAGCTTCGGCAGACGGAAGCGGCGTGGCTCGGGCGCGGTGCTCTTCGAGATCCGCTGCGAGGTCCGGTGCGCGGTCCGCCGCGAAGTCTCGAGATCGAACGCGAACCAGACGTGGTCCACCGGCTGGCACCAGAGCAGGCCGTCGGCGCGCTCGCGGTCGACGCGACACGCACCGTCCGCGCCTGTCGTGAACGTCTGACCGCGGGCGAAGGACGACGACGTGTCGGTGGACAGCATGCCCTCCTGTCGCGGCGTGTCATCGCGCTCGCCGATGAAGAACAACACGTCTTTCGCCGGGGTGCCGTCGTCGTGATGCAGGTAGCCGAGGACCTCCGGCGGCTCCGACTTCGTGGGGTCGGTCTCCGGCGCGTTGGCTATCACCTCTTCGCGGTTCGCCGTCGAAGTCTCGGCTGTACTCGGAGGGTCTTGCTTCGAGACTCTGATGGTGGCCGGGTCCGTGGTGTTGTCGGCGGCGAACAGCCAGCCGTCGTCCAGGAACAAGCTGGCGGTGATCGTGAGGACGAGTGCGGCAATCAGAGAGGTGAGCAGTGCGTTCTGCTTCATGATCAGTATCCATGCAACGAGACCTGCGGCCATCCCGGAACCCGCCGCGAGAGTCACGGCGGAGGGTGCGGCCAGGGGAATCAGGGCGAGACACCACTTCTGCCGGTCGCCGCCATGCGTGGCGTCCAGGCGTTCGCGCAGCAGGTGCAGTCCACGGGAATTCAGCGAGCGTACGGTGGCGCCGGGCAGTGATAGCCGCTTGGCGATCGCCCTCGGCGTCATCCCCTCGAGGTAGCGCAGCACCAGGACGTCGCGGTACTTCGCCGGCAGGGCGAGGACCGATTCCACGACGTCTCGACGCGCACACTCGCGGTCACTGATCTCCGCCACCGAAGGGACGGAGGTCTCGCTTCCCGCGACCTCGAAGGCCACCTGCTCACGGCGGCGGCGCGCGCTCGTCGATTGCGCGTCGCTGCTGACCAGGTTCTGCACCACGGTGCGGAACCAACTCCGCACCTGGCCGACCCCGGTCTCCCGCGGCGGGCTCTTCAGCGCCCGCAGCCAGGCCTGCTGCACCACGTCGTCCACCGCATGCTCGTCATGGAGCAGGGCACGCGCCAGCGAGCGCACGTAGCCCTCGTGGTCCCTGACGAGATCGAGGATCTCCTCTGGGCCCGGCGAGGCGGCGGATGGTGTGGGGTTCTCGACCATTGCCTCAGGGACAGAGCCGATCTGCCCCGCGTTGCAAGAATCCGAAAGTTACCGGGTCGGCCGGGGGATCGGCTCGGAAGTTTCGGACGGCGGACGCCCTCGCCGGCCGGGATCGACGTGGAATCAGGCGTCCGCGTGCGCACGCTTGCGGCGCTGGGGAAGCAGGAGAGCCGGGCCGAGGTCTTGACAGATCCCGGCATCTCTTCGCGAGTCGGCGGATCGGGCGGTATCGCTCCTTCCTCGAGTCGGGGATGGCTCGGGGCCCGCAGACGAGACGCATCACGACCGGGGTGGTCGCGCGCGTCTCGTTCCTACCGCATCCCTACCGTATCCCTACCGCATCCGAACCGTGACCGGTCTCGAAGTGACGTCCACGAAGTCCACGAGCACGTACGCGAATGTCAGGTCCGTGCCCTTGAGCACCGTCGCGATCCCGGCGGGAACGTTGAAGCTCGCCTTGGCCATGCCGTTCTGGTCGAGCGAGCCTGCGAAGGCGGTGAACGTCGGCGTGTTGAGCGACGCATATGCCACGTGGGTGAGCGCATCGATGTTGATGGGGACCGTGACGGCGCCGACTTTCGTCCCCGGGGTCGATCCCGTCATGCCCGCGAAGATCATGTAGGGTCGGTTGGCCGAGGCGCTGCCGCGATGAATGTGCAAGCCACTGCTGCCACCCGATACCGAGTCGATCGTCTCGTTGTCCGTGGCGAAATGGGGCGTGGTGTAGCTACCAGTACCCACCGAGCGGGTCAGGACCCACTTGTCCGGATCCAGTTTGACGCTCTGCGGTGGAGGGTAAGAGGGCCAACCCCAGATTCTGAGGCACCCGGATCCTACCGGATTCT
>CAYYAQ010000257.1:0-900 GCA_964469555.1 uncultured candidatus Brocadiaceae bacterium
GTAGAAGTCCGCCGATCCAGCGCCTCCCGACTTCGTGCTGGCGAAGACCATGATGTTGCCGTTCGCATGTGGCGTCGGGGAGTGTTCGACCGCACCGAGGTTGTTGGCCGGCGCGAATGCCCTCTCGTTCGCCCACGCCGCGGTCTTGCTCGTCCGTGTCGAGCAGTAGATGTCCTGGACGGCGACGGTGTAGTACATCGTCAGCCCATCCTCGGTGAGCGCGGGGTCGTCGATCGCCTTGTTGGCCGCGTTGATCGATCCCGTGACGAACTTGGGCGCACCCCACGCCAGCGGCGGCGCGAGTCGCGTCGAGACCATGACATCCGACACGCCCGTCTTGCCAGTGCGGGTACTCACGAAGAAGAGTTCCAGGCCGTCCGCGCTGAGGCTCGGCTCGAAGTCCGACGCCGAGTTGTTGAGGAGCGTCAGGTTCGTGGGCGTGCCCCAGGGCTTGTCGATGCCGGTGCGCTTCGCCGTCCACAGATCCCAGCCGCCCAGGCCTCCGGTGCGGTTCGAGCTGAAGATGATCTCCAGCCCGTCAGCGCTCAGCGTCGGCGCCCAGGCGTTGCCGGTGCCAAGAGTCACGACGGTCGAGGAGGATTCGAAGAACGACGTCGCCTGCGCGGGGGCAGGCGCCGCAACGAAAAGGGCGAGGAGAACGAGAACAGCAGAGAAGCCCGGTCGCATGGGAGGCACCTTTTGGTTAGAGACCGCCACACTCTAAACTCGCGCGTCCTGCAAGCCAAGCATCCAGAGGATCGAAGACACTTGACACACAACCCAACTCATCGGCGAACCGTATTCGCAATTACTACCCTCACCGCACTCCTCGGAACCAACACCGAGATGTTCGCGCAGAAGAAGCGCCAACCCAACGTCATCCTCGTGATGACTGACGAC
>CAYYAQ010000257.1:910-3745 GCA_964469555.1 uncultured candidatus Brocadiaceae bacterium
ACACGCCGAACCTCGACACGCTGCACGGACAGAGCGTGCGCTTCACGGACTTCCACGTGGACCCGACGTGTTCGCCGACGCGGTCCGCGCTGATGTCCGGTCGCTATTCGACCCGCACGGGAGTGTGGCACACGATCATGGGGCGGTCGTTGATGCGCACGGAAGAGGTCACGATCGCGGAGGTCCTCCGCGGCGGCGACTATCGGACCGGCATGTTTGGCAAGTGGCACCTCGGCGAAAACTACCCGCTGCGCCCGATGGACCAGGGGTTCGACTACGTGGTACGACACGGCGGCGGTGGCGTCGGCCAGGGGCCGGACTACTGGGGCAACGACTACTTCAACGACACGTACTGGCGCAACGGCGTTCCGGAGAAGTTCAAAGGGTACTGCACCGACATCTGGTTCGACGAGGCCATCGCGTTCGTCAAGCGGAACACGGACCGACCGTTCTTCTGCTACGTCTCGACGAACGCCCCCCACGGTCCGCTCAACGTGGCGGCGAAGTGGAGCGAGCCGTACGTAAAGAAGGGCGTCGCTCCGAGCCAGGCGAAGTTCTACGGCATGATCGAGAATATCGACTGGAACCTCGGTCGCTTGGGGAAGGTGCTCGACGAACACGGATTGACCGACAACACCATCTTCATCTTCATGACTGACAACGGCACCGCGGCAGGGCGAGTGAACGCCAATCTGGTCAAGCAGGGCAAGTGGGGCGGCTTCAACTCGGGCATGAAGGGCAACAAGGGGTCCGAATACGACGGCGGGCATCGCGTCCCGTGCTTCGTGCGCTGGCCGGCCGGCGGCATCGGTGGCGACAAGGCACGCGACGAGGACTACCTGTGCGCGCACATCGACCTGCTTCCGACGATCGCGGGGCTGTGTTCGGTGCAACGACCGGACGGGCCGAAGATCGACGGCGTGGATCTCTCGCAGCGACTGAAGGACAAGGCCGCGGCGCTCCCCGACCGGACGTTGTTCGTGCACTCCCAACGCATTCCCGATCCGAGGAAGTGGCGCAAGTGCGCCGTGATGACCAAGCGATGGCGACTGGTCAACGGCAAGGAGCTGTACGACATGGACGCAGACCCCGGGCAGCAGACGAAGGTCCAGGACGCGCACCCGAAGGTCGTGGCGAGGCTGATCGCAGCGTACGACGCGTGGTGGGAGAGTCTGTCCGTCGCGTTCGACAAGCCGGTGCACATCGGCCTCGGCTCGGATGCGGAGACCTCTACGCAGCTCCATCCCCACGACTGGCAGGTGAAGGGCCAAAGGTCCTCGTCGTGGCACCAGAACCACGTGCGCAACGGGCACATGGGACAGGGCAAGTGGTTCGTCGATGTTCTGCGAGCGGGGAAGTACCGGATCGAGTTGCGACGATGGCCACGACACCTCGACAGGGCAATCGATGCAAAGCACGCGCGGATCACGATCGCCGGACTGGATGTGGATCACGCGGTGAAGACGGACGCGAAGCAGACTACGTTTGAAGTGGAGTTGCAAAAGGGGACCACGACGCTGCAGACGTGGTTGACGCTGGCGAACGACAAGACGCGTGGGGCGTACTTCGTGTACGTCAGCAGGGTGCCATAGCTCGCTCGGCCTCTAGCTCGAGGTCAGGGGAAGCAGTTCGTCCAATCGTCACATCCCAAACCACGGCCAACCAACCGTCACTTCTTCAGCGGGTCATCGCGCAGGCGGAGCAGCACGGACTCCAATTTCACCGGGCCAGCGTAGAGAGTGACGCGATAGTCGCCGGCTGCGGCCATTCGCCGACCGCGCGTCGGTCCAAACAGCGACCGCCCGTCTGCATGACTGCTGTATTTCGATACGAGCTCGCGGCGCACAGCGTCCAGGCGACGCATCGAGGTCGCGCGCGAGACGCGGGCGTCGAACTGCCGGAGCATTCCAGCCTCACCGGTCCCAACGCGCTTCATCAGCACACCCACGACATCCTTCAGGTGCTTGCGGTACACCGCGATCTCCGCCTTGGTCGGCGAGAGGCGCAGGTCCCATCGCGCGCGGTTGATTCCGGCACTCCCGCGGACGCGCTGAGCGTGCACCACGTTGCCAAGAACGTCCGAGACTTCGATCCGGACATCCGTCTTGCGCATCAACCAGAAGTTGAGTAGCGCGCCGCGCGGCGGGTTCTGGCCACGGAACATGAAGTTCGGCTGCTTGCGACCGAGACGAATACTCTGCCACTTCGTCGCCCGACGCGGCGTGAACAGGTGCGCGGATTTGCGTCCGACCTCGGGCGTCATCTGCCGCAGCGGTGAGATGTCGTCGAGGATCCAGATACTGCGCCCGTGCGTGCCGCACACGAGGTCGCCATCGCGCGGGTGGATGACGAGGTCGTGCATCGCCACCGTCGGCATGCCGGACATCAGACGCGCCCAAGAGACTCCGGCGTCCACGGAGGTGAACACCGCGAACTCCGTCCCGACGAACAAGAGCCGAGGATTGACCGGATCCTCGCGGACTACGTACGTGCTGCCGCCGTCCGGCAGGTTCGAGGATATGTCGCGCCACGTCGCGCCGAAGTCGGACGTGACGTAGACGTACGCCTTGTTGTCGTCGCGCCGGTGGTTGTCGAACGTGACATAGCACTTCCCCTTGGCGACGCGGGAGGCCTCCACACGGCTGACCCACGTTCCCTTCGGCACGCCGGGCACGGCGCCAACTACGTTCTTCCAACTCGCGCCGCCGTCCCGCGTCACCTGCACGTTGCCGTCGTCGGTGCCGGCCCAGACCACGGCCGGATCCACGGGCGACTGTGCGATGGTCACGATGGTGCAGTAGTTCTCACCGCCGGTCACGCTCCGCGTCAATCCAC
>CAYYAQ010000258.1:0-3686 GCA_964469555.1 uncultured candidatus Brocadiaceae bacterium
AGAACCCCTTGCTCACTCCCGCGGCAAGGTCGGTGCCAGCGTCGTCGACGAAGCTCGTCAGTTTCGTCGCCTTCTTGTCGAGCGAGATGATTGTCGTGCCAGGTATCTTGGCGGCGAGCTTCAGCTCCGTGCCCAGCTGAGTGAACGACGACGCCCCCTTCATCGAGGGTTTCTTGTGCACCGAGATCTCGAAGACTTCGACCTCGGTGGCCTGATCCTGGCACGGGATGGCAGTGGTGGCGAACAGAACAGGAAGACACAGAATCAGTGGGCGCATACCCGAGAGTGTTGCACCCTTCGCTCGTCGTGTCTAGCTACCGCGGTCGCCTTCCCGAGATCGTGCGGTGGGACGATCTGTGGATGAGCCAGTCTCCGTCCGTTTCCCGTAGCCATGCGGTCGCGCCGACTCTCCAAGCCTCGCGCCACTCGCCGTCGTCCTGCTCCTGGATCTCGAGATGGAGGTCGAAGGTAGCGACGGCCTCGCCGTCCTCCTCGATGAGGATGGTCAGGGATTCGGCGGGAAGGTCCACGCGATACAGGAAGCGGTCGGACTTGCCGTCCCTCTTGTGCATGAACATGTACAGCAGCGCCTGAGAGAGCGTGCCCTTGTCGAGGAGCCGATTCGTCTTGTCCTTGTAGTCCATGTGGAACCCGGCCACACAACCGCTGACGCTCGTGTCGTTGAAGGATTCGGCGGCGTCTTCGAGGAGCCAGCGGATCTTCGTCTCGTCGGATGCGAGCATCCTGAACCCCGAGTAGACCGCCAGAGAGGCCAGGATCACGGCGGCGAGTGCGAGCACCGGTCGTTTCATTCCAGGCGGTTCATAGCCATCCAGAGTCAGGCCGTAACCTCAATCGGCGAGAACCTCGTTGAGGTGGTTCGCGAGGTTCTCGCGCACTCTCGAGGTGATCGCGCCGCCACGGGATTCCTTGATCAACTGCATCAGGTCCTTGTTGATCTTGTCCCGTAATTCGTGGCTCAGCTTCGCGACCCTGGGTTGATCCTCGGATGCGCTGCTGCTCGTGTCCTCGAGCAGGACAGAGTCTTGGCGCGCATGGGACCGACTCTTGATCGCGTGGTGGTGGGTGATCGCGCGGTCGATGAGCATCCACGCGTAGCGCGGGTTCGAGACCGGACCCTTGAACAGGAACCGACCGGTATCGCCCGAGAACAACAGTCGAGCCAACTTGTTCTCGCTGTCGAGCGTCTTCGCGACTTGCGTGCTCGCGAAGAACCCGCCGAGTCCGCCGACGACGGCCCCGACGGCAGCCCCGGTGAGGAATGACAGACCGCCGACCGCGGCGTCGACGCCGCCGCCGATGATCGCGCCCCACGCCCCGCCGTAGCGCGCCATCTGGCCGCGATCCAGTCCGAACAACCGCCAGCTCACTTCGCTGAACAGGTCACTCTTCAGCAGCGCGATGACCTCCTCGCTCCGTTTCAAGTCGCGGTGCTGGTAGAGGCGCTCGATCTCGCTGCGCGCTTCGCTCTCGAACCGCCGTTGGCTGTTCTCGTACGCTTGCTCCAGTTCGTCGCTCAGACCAGCCGGGGGCTCGTCGCCGGCGATCGTGCGCTTCTCCACGTGACCGATTGCGTTCGTGAGAAGTTCTGCGACCACCTGCGCCGACTTGTTCCGCCGCGCGACCCATTCGTGTTCCATCGCCTCGACAGCCCGGTTGATGGTCGTGCGCCACTCGTCGCGAATCTCGCGGAAGCCATTCAAGAGGTCCAATCGGTCGCGATACCCGGCCCCGTACGCATTGAACTCCCGAACGAGGTTGAAGAACTGTTCGAGGATCGGGCGCCACTCGTCGCTGTGATCACGCTCCCGCGTCTGGTTGATCAACGCCATCGCCGGTTGTCCGGTCCACCGCAGGATATCCATCTCGGCTTCGTGCGTCGGCTGGAACCTGCTCGACGCGTCGACCACGTAAATGATGCTCGCACCGTTCGTCACCGGCTTGAGGAGGCGCACTTCGTCCGCGAAGCGACCGTCGTCCACCCCCCCGTCGTGAGCTTCGACGAATGCGCGCACTGCCGCCGGGCGGTCGACGGGCGAGTGCGACCGCTTGTTCATCCACTGCAACGCAGCGCGCGCATCTTGGAATCCGGGCGTGTCCACCATTGTGAACAACTCCTGGCCGCCCAGTTGGAACGAGTAGCGGGCGCATTTCAGTGTCGTTCCGGGGTACGTCGCGATGGGCACGGCACCGTCCTCGATCAGAGCGGCGACGATCGATGACTTGCCCTGGTTGACGTTGCCGACGACCACGAATTCCGGAATGAACTCACTCACGTCTCTCGCCCCATCGTCTGCAGGCTCAAGTATGGATCGCCTTCGGCGAGGAGGCGGGTTCGCCACATCTTCATCTCGTCGTGATCGACGTCGGCGAAACCGTCGCCCGTGCGCGCGAGCAAGCCGACCACGACTTCGCATTCGGCGCCGAGCTTTTCTCGGAGGTCGCTGATGAACCGGGTCACGTCCTTCGTCGGTTGCTGGCCTTCCGGCATGACGATCACGACTCGTCGCGCCTTCTCTCGGCCCAGCGCGGCCAACGTCCTCTCATCCTCTCCGATGTCGGCGAGACCCGCGCCGAGCGTACCCTTCACCTCGCGATGGAATCGCGCCCTGACGTGTGCTTCGACCGCGCTGCGATCCGCGAACAGCGTGCCCCAGCACACGACGTGGCACGCGGCCGTCGGGTCGAGTTTTCCTGGCTTTCTGGGCCGTGTCTTCTTGGCGACCGGCGCCGCACCGCGCACGTCCTCCGGGGCCGGGCCGGACCATCCCGCGGTCGGCGGGAAGAGCCGTTCGAACAGATGCTGCACCGTCATGTGGTTCAGTGGCACCCGACGGCTCTTCCGCGCCGTCATGTAGCTGCCGAAGCCGAACGCGATCACGCGCGGCAGCAGACCCCACGTGACCAACCCAGGAATAAGGAACGGCCACCACCACGTTCGTCGCAGCCCCGGCGCGTTGTCCAGCGTGACGGCGTACTTGGCAGCCCCGCCCGTTTCCCAGCGGCTGCAGTCGATGGCCTCCGTTGTCGGCACGCCGGCTCCTTCGATCCACGACCAGGGCGCGGCGATCCACGACAACCAACGCTGTAGATCCGCGGTATTCAAATCGAGCGTGGTGCTCCAGCAACTGTTCGCCAGATCGTGGAAGGCGACCATGTAGATTGTCACCAGCAGCGCGGCGAGGTTGAATCCCGTCGCCATTCGTTGCACGAGGGTGAACAGCAACCACCGTTGCACGCCGCCGTAGATGCTCTGCCGCACCTGCAATTGCTGGAGCGTCTCCGGCAGATCGGCGAGGCTCTGACCCGTCAACTTGTCGAGGAGACGGATGCGACTCAGGCGCACGACGATGTGTTGCAACCAGGGCATCACACCTCCACCTCGCAGCCGGCGCACGAGCAGGAGCACGGGGTAGAGGATCAGCAGCGCGATCTGCAGCACGAAGAAGACCACGATGAACACGAGCACGTTGATCGGCTCGGTGTCCGTCCCGCGCGTGGCGGCGGTCGCGGTTCCGATTCCTATGAGGACGAACACCGCGAGGAGCAACCAACCGGCCAGGCTGTATCCGCGTTCGATGCGCGCGCCTGGGAGCGATTTGCGTTCGTCGGTCGGCAGCGAGCCCAGCCAACTCCGGCAGACGCTGTGTCGCAGCGCCCGATCC
>CAYYAQ010000259.1:0-3640 GCA_964469555.1 uncultured candidatus Brocadiaceae bacterium
TGCTCGTGCTGACGCGATGGACGGCACGAGTGACGTCCTTGCGCTCATACTTCGCGCCTTTGGGAGTCGGTTGTGCCGTCGGCCCCATGCGATCGGGAGAGCCGGTCTACACAGGCGATCGCTCGCGCGCTCGGTGATCCCCACATCCGCTGGATCGAGACCGCCCACTTCAAGTTCGGTTGTGCGCTCGCGGCGCGCGAAGTGCCGGGAGCGACCAGGTTTTACGCGAAGGTGAAGGCCGAGCTACGCCAGCTCAAGAAGAAGCTCCCGAAGATCAAATACACGACTCGCAGGCTCGACCGCTGGTTGCTCGCGCACCTCTACGCCCAGCGCCTCGAGAACGTGTATGCGGATTTCTCGAAGATGCTAGGTGTCGAGGACGCAGACTTTCCGAGACTGGACCGGCTCGGCACGAGCGACCATTACATGGGTGAGGGCAAGTATCTCGGCTAGCGCGAGAAGTTCTGCGTCATCCTGTTCGATCGCAAGACTCAGCTCTTGCGCTACCTCCAGGCTTTCGCGGAGTACACGGGTACCGCCGCTCTTCCGGTGCGCCATGAGTTCAGCCGAATAGGCAGCCTCGCGTTCGCGACAGCGTCCCAGTGTCACGGCGGTATGTTGTTCGGCGAGGTCCAGATGCACGCGCACTTGGTAGGCGAAGTCGTGAAGAACCTCGCGTCCGGATACAAGGCGAACATGATCCGGCTGCCGAACTGGTGGTGCGAGGGTCTCGGGCACTGGTACAGCCGGAAGGTTGATCCCAAGATCGTGCTGATGGACGAGACAACCGATCCCAACCAGTTCAAGAGGGATGGCTGGAACTGGGAGAAGCGAGTGCGCACGCGAGTGAAGAACGGCTACTACCCCAGCACGGAAGAACTGTTCGATGCGCACGATTTCACCGGGTGGAAGGTGCAGGAACACATGATGGCGTGGTCGCGATTCGAGTTCTTGCTGAAGAAGGACGCGAAGGGAGTGCGTCGATTCCTCGACTACTTCAACGATCTCGATGTTCCCATTCGAGATGCCAACGAGCCGAGACACCGCAAGCTACAGATTGCCGCGATCCAGAAGGCGTGGGCGATGGACTTCGACGAGTTCGACACCCAATGGAAGAAGCACGTTCTGGCCCGCTATTCGAAGTGACCAACACTGAAGAGACAATCAACCAGCGAAAGGAGTGAACGGATGAGAGTTCGATCTGCGTTTCTCAAGTGTGCGATGACCGCGGTGGTCGCAGCCGGCGTCAACGCGGCGCCTCAATGACGGCCTCTTCCGAAAACGGAACCTGGAAAGCCAGTTAGGCCTTCCGCACCCGGCGCACCGATCGCGAACCCTCCCACGCGCGGAGCCATACCGCCTCTCCCCGGCACGAAGGTCGGTGGCCTCACCATTCCGCTCAACATCGATCCCTACACCACGCTGGCCATGGGACTGGCGAACACCCCCGTGTTCGCGACGTTCCGCGGCACGCTGGATGCCAAGGGGAGCGCGACCGCCAGCCTGAACGTCCCCGCGAATCAACCGATCCCGATCGGGATCAAGCTCTACCACGCCTGTGTCGTCTTCACTGGCACGCAGTTCTTGTCGGCCAGCAACCCCGTGCAGGTTACGTTCATCAAGTAGAAGCGCGACGGAGCTCGTTGACATTCGGGACGTAGCGGCTCCAAGCAAACTCCTGTCGCTCTCCAACTTGATCTCGGCCACGATCCAGTAGCGTCGGGGCTCCCTACAGGGAGTCCCAGTCCACCCGATCCTTGTCTACCCGGGGGATCTCGGTCTCCATCACCTCGATGTACTTCTGCATCGCCCCGGTGTTGAACACGACGATCCGCTCGTTCGGGTCGATGTGTCCCTCCTTCAGCCCGCGCTCGAGGACGCCGATGCAGATCGCGGTTTCGGGACAAAGCGCCAGCCCTTCGAGTTCGGTGGCGAGACGCATCCAATGGTCGATGCGGTCTTCGTCGGCGGCCATGGCCCGGCCGCCTGATTTGCGTACCGCGTTGAGAATCAGGAAGTCGCCGATCGCCTTTGGCACGCGCAACCCCGACGCGCGGGTGTGCGGGTCTGTCTGCGCCACGCCGCGCTCGACCCCCTGGTCGAACGCGTCGACGATCGGTGCACACCCGGTCGACTGGCAGCTGAACATCCGGGGACGGTGGTCGCCGGAGATCCAGCCGATCGTCGCGAGCTCTGCGAACGCCTTCCACATGCCGATCAACCCGGTCCCACCGCCAGTGGGGTAGAGGATGACGTCCGGCAACTCCCATCCGAGCTGCTCGGCGAGTTCGAGGCCCATCGTCTTCTTGCCCTCGATGCGGTACGGCTCGCGCAACGTACTCATGTCGAACCAGCCCATCTTGTCTGTGCCCTCGCGCACGATCGCGCCGCACGTGTCGATCAACCCGTCGACCAGAAACGCCTTGGCGCCGTTCCACACGGCTTCGAGCTGGTTGATCCGGGGCGTGTCATCCGGCATGAACACGAAACACTCCATGCCGGCGCGCGCCGCGTAGGCCGCGAGCGCACCCCCGGCGTTGCCCGCAGTCGGTGCTGCAACGCGCGTGACGCCGAGTTCCTTCGCCATCGAGACGGCTATCGCCATGCCCCGAGCCTTGAACGACCCCGTCGGCAGCTGCGACTCGTCCTTGATGAACAGCCGTTCGATGCCGAGCTTCGCGCCGAGGCGCGGGCACGGTAGCAGCGGGGTCATCCCTTCGCCGAGACTGACGCGGTTCGCGGGATCTTCCAGCGGCAGGAGTTCGGCGTAGCGCCATAGACCGGGCTCCCGGTGCCGCAGGTCGTCACGCGTCACGGCACGCGCGACCGCGTCGAGGTCGTAGCGCACGAGGAGCGGCTTGCCGTCGTGAATCGTCTGCAGCGTGCCTTTGGGGAGCGAGCTCCCGTCAGCGGTCGACTCGAGGTGGGTGACGAAACCGGGCATGGAACTTCTTGAACTACCTTGTGGTGAAGAGAATCTGCGCGTTGACTTCGCGACCGCGCTCGATGATATGACCAGTGGCCGTGGTGACCGCGAACCATCGCCGGCCGTCCGTATCGATCAGGCCGAACCGGAATACGTCCGCGCTGCCGCGTTCCCGCTGGACGACCTCGACCCGCTCGATCTTCCCCGCGACGGAGAGCGCCGCGGCGCGGGCCTCCTCGGGGCTGTCCGCGACGGGGACCTGGTGCGAGCGAGCGAGCACCTTGCCGGTGTGGTCGACGAGCACGGTTCGAACGGAGCCGCCGTCTTCGTAGAGCTTCACGAACCGGTAGCCGCTCGCGTCCACATTCCACTCCCACCCGGCGAACACTGTTTTTCCGCCTGGCTGGACGATCTGGTCCGCGGTGCGACGCGCGGCAGCAGGAATGGTCGCCGGGTCGACCGAGGCGGCGTACCGCGTGATCTCGCCGCCTCGAAACTCCAGAAACACCTTTCCGCCAGCCGGCATGTTTCGCGCGAAAGCGGCGAATTCAGCTGCAAAACTGGTCGTTCCGCATCCGGAGAGAACCGCCAACACCGAGCAGAGGAGAGGCACTCGCATGGGGGGATCATAAAGAGGTGACCTTGCGACCTTCCAGTGTTGAAAGCGGGGCGCGCACCTCCAGACAGTGACGGAACCGCCATCGAGCCGCACAT
>CAYYAQ010000260.1:0-3550 GCA_964469555.1 uncultured candidatus Brocadiaceae bacterium
TGCTCGTCGACAGCGGTGAGCCTGCCGAGAAGTTCCAGGAACCCCTCGAGTGGATGGACAAGACGCGCATCGACGACCTGCGATCGACCGAAGCGTTGACGACGATGAAGATGCTGCTCGAAGCGCGGCGTCCCAAGATCGCGATCGTCGCCGGCAAGATCGGCGTCGAGAGCGGTCGCAAGGATCGATACCCGGAGTCCGTCCACAAGCTCCATGCGCGACTCGGCGAGTTGCTGCTCGGACAAAAGGACCCGACCGCGGCGTGGGAACACCTCTTGTCCGCGGCGTTCGGCCTGCCCCACGACGGGCGGGTCAACCTCAACCTGGGTCGGTTCTACGAACAGCAGAAACGCTACAAGCGCGCGATGTCCCGCTACGTGCAGGCCGTGATCCAACCGGAGAGCGGACCGCTCGCGGTCGCCGGGCTGGAGCGGGTGCAGAAGGCCATGGGCGGCGAACCCCTGTCCGTCGACCTCGTCGACAAGCTGATCGCCGGCAAGGTGTACAACTTCGGCGCCGCGACGCGATTCAAGGCCG
Organism: uncultured candidatus Brocadiaceae bacterium; assembly: GCA_964469555.1. Taxonomy (GTDB): domain Bacteria; phylum Planctomycetota; class UBA1135; order UBA1135; family UBA2386; genus CAYYAQ01. The sequence goes on from CAYYAQ010000260.1 coordinate 538, forward strand.
ACGCGAAGACCGACACGAACCGCTGCGTGCTGGTGGAGTTGTTCACGAATCCGCACTTCAGCCGGCGCCTCCCCGAAGGCTGGCGCAGCTTCAACGTCGGCGGCGTGATGGGTCAGGAGGGACTGCTGTCGCACTTCCCCAGGAGCCGCGTCGCGGTGCTGACGTACCACGTCGCCGAACCGGAACCGTCCGCCTTGATCAACGCGCTGTCGATGGACACCGCGGATCGGTACAACGACATGCGACCGGTCTACATGAAGATCAACGGGACGGCCACCGGCCCGGGCGCCGGACGCTCGCGCGACGCGGAGAAGATCTACAACCGCAACCGGGGGGCGGTCCTCAGTGAGCTGCGCCGCAAATCCGACCACGAGATCACGGCGGAGGCGAGGATCGAAAAGACCGCGGACAACACGATGGTGCGCGGCAAGATCGTCATCAAGGGTCCGGCAGCAGACGGCTTGCGGGTCCACATCGTCCTCGCCGAACGCGGCGTGCTCTACCCGGGCAAGGGCAAGGTCGTCGTCCACCGCATGGTCGCGCGCGGCGTGATGACCAGGTCCATCGAGGGAACGGAATACAAGCCTGAGAACGGGGAGATGACGATCGTCTTCGAACGTTCACTCCAGAAACTCCAGAAGACCAACGAGGCCTGGCTCGCGAAGTACGAGAAGCGCACCAACAAGTCGACGACGCGGCTCTCGACGCGGATCGACCCGAGGCAGGTTTCGATCGTCGCGTTCGTCCGCGCCGAAGACAGCAACGAAGTGATGCAGGCCGTGCACATCGACGCCGTGGCCAACTCGAAGACAGGCGGCCCGCGATGAGCCACTTACTCGAGGACCTTCGCACCATCGGCAGACAGTCTGCCAGCGTCCTCGAAGCCGAGCGCCGCCGACACTCGCAGCGTCCGGCCTTCACCGCGGCGTTCCTGCTCACCGCGACGATCGCCACCGTCTACCTGGCGTACCTCGGCGTCGCCCACTGGACCGCGAGCAACTGGCCCGCGGCCCCGCTCGCCGTTCTCGCCGGCACCGTGTTCGGGCCGGGTGTGCTTCTCTTCGTGATCCGGGTGTTCGCCGCCAATCGGCGAGTCTCAAAAGACGAAGCGCTGGCCGCAGCCGACGAACGACACGACCTCGCGGATCGGTTGCGCACCGCAGCCGAGTTCCTCAAGCGCCCGGCTCGCACGTCGTTCATGGAAGCGGCGCTCCTCGACGCAGCGGAGTTCGCCGACCGGTTGAAGACGGTAGCCCTGCCCGGAGTGGTGACTCCTGAGCCGTTCTCGCGCGGCGCGCGCATCGCAGCATTCGCGACGCTCGTGATCGGCGCTCTCGCGCTGTGGATTCCCGAGCCCGACTTCGCCGCCGCCACGGGCGACAAACCCGGGCCCGCCGTAGTCGCGGAGCTCGGCGACAAGACGACGTCCGAGAAGGAGACCCCGAAAGAACAGCCGGTCGAGCCTCGAGAGAAAGAGAAGACGACCGAAACACACAACCAACAGCTGGTCAAACCCGCGGCGGGCAAGGGACGCAAGGACGCGCAGCTGGACTCTTCCGTCAAGAAGACCCGCGGCGTCATGGGCAGCGGGCAATCCGCCGACGCCGCATCCGCGACTGGATCGAGCGAAGCCCGCGGCGCCCCGTCGAGCCAGGCTCAGGCGAGCAAGACCGGGAAGAAGCCGACCAAGAAGAAGAAGGTCAAGCCGAAGAAACACAAGAAGCCCAACAGCGAACCGAACGTCGCGAAGAAACCCGAAAACGACTCGGGCGCGACGGCAGGACGCGGCGCGGCCAGTGGGTCGAACAAGAGCCCGTCCGCATCGCCGTGGTCCAGCAAGGACCAGATCACATCAGAAGACGAGGACGACCTCGAAGATGACGAAGAAGTCGACGACGAGTTCGACAACTCCGACGCGCGCGGCGGCATGCAGCCCCACCTTCGCGACCGGCGACCACCGGTCAACCGCGACCTCGGCATAGGGTTCGGCAACGACAAGAACCCCGACGCGAACGGCCGCGGTGGCCCTTCGGAGATGAAGAAGTCCCGCGGCGTGGCAGCACTCGTGCTCGGCGTGCCGATTCCGGACCACGTGAAAGGACGTCCGAACCCCGGCAAGACAAAGATCACCCAGGAGCGGGTGGAGCCGAGGGTAGAGGACGCCCAAGCCGTGGACGCCACCGCGCGGCAGCCACGGCAATCGCCCGTCGGCCACTTCGCAAACCCCGAACTCGAATCGTGGATGCGGGACCTGATCCGCACCTACTTCAAGGCCATCCGAGCCCCGAAGAAGACCCCTCCCCCCCAACCTGAAAAGTCTGGAGACTGATTTCGTGACAGAATCTGATCCCGCCGCTGCGAAGGCCGCAGCCGAGGAATTCCGCGCCGTTCACCTCAAGATCAAGAAAGAGGTGCAACGCGTCATCGTCGGCCAGGAGAAGGTCATCGACGCCGTGCTGACCGCACTGATGGTCGGCGGCCACGTGATGCTCGAGGGCGTCCCCGGCCTCGGCAAGACCATGTTGGTCCGCGCACTCGGCGAAGCGGTGGACATCAACTTCTCCCGCATCCAGTTCACGCCGGACATGATGCCGGCGGACATCCAGGGCACGTCGATCCTCGTCGAAGGTGAAGACCACAAGCACGAGGTCCGCTTCCAGGAAGGCCCGCTCGTCGCCAACCTAGTACTCGCCGACGAGATCAACCGCGCGACGCCGAAGACCCAGTCTGCGCTGCTCGAAGCGATGCAGGAAAAACAGATCACGGTCGGCAAGCGGACGATCAAGCTCGAGGAGCCGTTCTGCGTGATGTCCACGCAGAACCCGGTCGAACAGGAGGGCACGTACCCGCTGCCCGAAGCGCAACTCGATCGCTTCCTGTTCAAGATCATCGTCGGCTACCCCGAGGTCAACGACTACAGGCCGATCCTCGAACGCACGACGGGCAACGAGGAGGTCCACGCGAGCCACGTGTCGACCGGCGAAGAGGTCATGCGAATGCGGGAGGTCGTGCG
>CAYYAQ010000261.1:0-3536 GCA_964469555.1 uncultured candidatus Brocadiaceae bacterium
TGCGCAGGGTGTCTCCCGCGTGGACCGGGCGGATGTAGGTGACCTCGTGCAAACCCAGGTGGAGCAGGCAGTTTTCCGAGAAAGGCTCGACCGACATGCAGAGGGTGAGGTTCAGGACCAGCGACATCGGCAGGGGCGCACCCCTGAACCCCAGTTCCTGAGCGAACCGCGCACTCGTGTTCAGGAGCTCCGCAGCGTGGAAGGAACCCTGCCAGATGGTGCGCCAGGATTCGTCAACCGTGAGTTCGTGTGGACTCTCGAGCACCTGACCGACATGGATCTCGCCAAGGTCCACGCCGTAGCGGCGGGTGTGCCCGATGACGCCTCCGTCCCCTGCGAGTGGAGCCCCGCTACCGGGGTGCCGGGCGAGGATGCCCTTGGCCTTCGCCACGGTGGGAGGACCGATCATCTCCCCGCGCGGGCTGATCCGCGTGATCCGGCCAGCGGAGCGGCTCAGAATGCGTTCGGCCCATCGGACTTCGGTGGGACTCGGGCTGAGGATCCGGTTCGCCGGTTCCACTTGCGTTGGGTGGAGCAACCACATCGCCGAGAAGCCCAGGTCCTTGGCCTCCTGGCAGGCTCGCTCGAAACCGTGCGGCTTGCTCACCTGGAGGTAGGGGGTCTCGATCGCGACCAGGCCCGCGGCCCGGGCAGCCAGGACCACGGTGCCGCGAGGGACGAGCAGGGCCTCGGTGGAGTTCACGCTCTCGGTGATGTTCATCAGGTCCGCGTGTCCGAAACCCAGGGCGATGTTGCGCCCGGAGGCACGAGCGATCGGCTCCGCGTGGAGGATCCCCGAAGGTGTCTCGAGCAGAGGAATGATCTTGAAGGTTCCGACCGGGAGCGAACGGGACTCTTCGCACCGGCTCAGCATCTCCTCGAAGTGCTCCACATCCGCAGCGGTATCGACCATGGGCAGGACGAAGCCCGAAATGCCCTCGATGCAGCAGATTTCCAGGTCGCGCTGGAGGTCCTCGGAATTCGCCAGGGCGTTGAGCCGGATGACCACGGTCATACCGACAAAGGTCCTCGCCTCCACAGCCGAGGCGATCCTCTGGCGGGCACTTTCCTTGTGCCGCGGGAGCACGCTGTCCTCGAGATCCAGGACCAGGACATCCGCCCCGAAGCGGCTCGGGTCCTGCATTGCCGTGAGTTTCTCGCTGGCCAGGAACATCCAGGAGCGCAGCAAGGGCGGTTTCCCTTCCTCAATCTCCGTCATATTTCCAGGTCTCCTGTGGCCGAACATCTGCGGCCTTCGGTCGAAGAGGTATGGTCAATTGTCGTGGATGGGAAAATGTGGTCACGCGACGTTTTGCCTGATGCCGTCCTTGAATTGAACTCCGTGAATGACGTCTGTGATCAGCGCGTGGCCGGTGAGCCGTCGCCATCTCTTGCTTGCTGACTGGACGAGCTTGAAGATCATCGCGAAGCAAGCCGATCGAGATCCAGACCCCTTCGTTCGACGATGGCGAAGCCGCACCGTCGCGAAGATCGACTCGATCGCGCGCTGCTTCTTGTAGCCGTTGCGGGCCACGAGGCGGTGACCGTACTCGTCACGCTCATCGGCGTGCTCCTCGACGTAGGCTGCGGCCTCGTCGCGGATCGCCTTCGCCAGCATCTGTTGAGCTCCCTCTCCTGAGACCTCTGAGAGGATGTCCTTCGGGGTCGAGCCTGGACCTGGGATGACTTCGTTCGTAGCGTTGCTCATGTGGCGTACCGGCTCTCCTTGGGCCCTCTGGTTGGTGTAGACAACCACCAGGCTACGCCGCGTTCTCACCTCGTCATCCACAACATCCGATCATACCTCTCGGTCGAACCATCCAGATGGTTTTGCGCCTGTTCATTAGAACCTAGTGGGGGTTTGTGAAGACCGGGAATCGGAATCAACGAACACCGATTGGACTGGCAGGTGCTGATCCTCCGTTGTGGATCGTGACGTTGCCGGGAGAGTTAGTGCTCGCGGGTCGAGGAACAGCCGGCCAGCCGGATTGCCGCGCGCAACCAGAAGATCCTCGATCAGATGCAGTCCGAGGTCTCTGCAGCGGTCGAGATTGATGAGCGTGACGGGGTGATTCACGTGACCCCGTGGAAGAGAACGCCCGCCGTCCTTGCGCACGTTCGACCGCGCGGTAGCGTGCCGCGATGGACACGAACGGTGGTGACAGCGCGGGCCGGGTCGCCAAGTGGGTGGTGGCTCTCGTCCTGCTGCTGCCGCTTTTGCTGTTCGCGCCGTCGCTTGCCAACGGCTTCGCGATGGACGGTGAGTCGCTGGCGAGCAGCGAGTGGAAGGAGAATCCCGGCCAGCCGGATCCGGTGATCTCCGAGCTGCACGGGCCGGGTTTCTACTTCGGCAAGTACTACTGGTACGGCGAGTCCGCCAACGACGGGCTCTATCGTCCCATGACGATCTACAGCTACGCGCTGGTCTTCGCCGTGGCCGGCTCCGCCGAGACGACCGCCCAACACCTGGTGAACGTATTCCTCCACGTGCTGGCGACGTTCCTGGTGTGGCGGCTGATGTTGAGCGTGGGTGTGGGGGTGCGGATGGCGCTGGTGGTCACCGGCCTGTTCGGTGTCCACGCGATCCACAGTGAAGTCGTGGCCGGCGTCGTCGGCCGCGCGGAACTCTTCGCGTTCGTGTTCGGGATCGGTGCGTGCCTGGCCTTCCTCCGCGGAATTCGCGCGGGAGGACCTGTGCGGATCGGCTGGATCTCCGGCGCCGTCGTGATGATGTTCGCGGGATTCTGCTCGAAGGAGAGCGGTCTGGCCTTCGGTCCGTTCCTGCTGTGCGTCTTGCTGGCCAGGCGGTGGTCAGGAAGGAACGAAGCGTCGCTGCTCCACGAACTGTTCGCCGGGACGATCGTGTTCGCGGTTCCACTCGTTGTCTTCCTGGTCCTGCGACATCGCGTGATGACCGGGTTCGATCACGCCTGGATCGTCGACTACGCCGCGAACCCGCTCTACGGAACCGATGCGATCACGCGAATCTGCACCGCGATCAAACTGTGGGGTCACGGACTCCTGCAGTGCTGCTTCCCGTTCGTGCTGAGTGCGAACTACGGGGCGGAAGTGTTCGACGTCGAGCCGTCGCCGTGGGGCGTCGGTGTGCTCGGTGCCCTGATCGTGCTCCTCGTGTTCATGGGCATCGGCTTGCACCTGGCGCGACGCGTGCCCGCATTCTTCCTGGCGATGGCGAGCTTCCTCGGCCTGTCGTTCATCACCAGCAACGTCGTCTTCGCCACTGGCACGATCTACGCCGAGCGACTCTACTACGCGCCGAGCCTCGGCGTCTGCATTCTCGGTGGTCTGTTGGCGCGGCGCTTCGGCTTCGCGAAGTGGGTCATCGCAATCCTGGTCGTCTGGTCCGCCGGCTGCGCCGTGACGATTCTTGCGCGCAACGGCGTCTGGAAGGACACGACGACGCTGTTCACCACCGCAGCGCGCAACCAACCGCGTTCGGCCAACATCCAGGTTCAACTCGCCCAGCTTCTGCGCGGCCAGCCCGAACGGCACGACGAGGCCTTCGAACATCTTCG
>CAYYAQ010000262.1:0-3474 GCA_964469555.1 uncultured candidatus Brocadiaceae bacterium
GTCCAGGACATCTCGGAGATGTGCACCAGACCCTCGACGCCGTCCTCGAGCTTGACGAACGCACCGTACGACATGAGGTTGACCACCTCGCCGGTGACGTTGCCCTGCTTCGGGTACTTCTTTTCGATGTCTTCCCAGGGCGAAGATTCCTTCTGCTTCATGCCGAGGGCGATGCGCTCGCGATCCCAATCGATCTTGAGAATCTTGACCTCGACCTTTTCTTCGATGCTGAGCAGTTCGGAGGGGTGGTTGATCCGGCCCCAGCTCATGTCCGTGATATGGAGCAGCCCGTCGATACCGCCGAGGTCGACGAACACACCGAAGTCGGCGATGTTCTTGACGACGCCCATGCGGACCTGGCCTTCCTCGATCTCGTCGAGGAGTTGGGTCTTGAGCTTCTCGCGATCCTCTTCGATGAGCTTGCGGCGAGAGATGACGATGTTCATCCGCTCTTCGTCGATCTTGATGATCCGCGCCTCGATCTCCTTGCCGATCCAGTCGCCGACATCGCCGGTGCGGCGGATGTTGACCTGTGAAGCCGGCAAGAACACGGGGACGCCGATGTCGACGAGCAGTCCGCCCTTGATCTTGCGTTGCGCGACACCCTTGACGACATCGCCTTCCTTGTGTGTCTGAATGACGCGTTCCCAACCGCGGATGCGATCGGCCTTGCGCTTGCTGAGGGCGATGTGGCCCTCCACGTCGACGATCTCTTCGATCAAGGTCTCGATCTCGAGACCAGGTGCGACTTCATCGGCGTCGTCGAATTCGTCGATGGAGATCCGTCCTTCGGACTTGTATCCGACGTCCACCACGACCATCCCATCGCTCTGGACGCGGATGACCTTACCCTTGACGATTTCGTTTGTGGTGAGTCGGGCGACAGTGTTCGAGAGCGTGTCGTCGAGTGACTCCATGGTCACTCCGCCCATCACTTCGTTTACGAGAATGTCGAGTTCGGCGTCGTCGAGCGCGAACGTCTTGGTGAGTTGCTTGCCGTGCATTAAAAAAGGGTTGACTAAGAAGGGTAAACTGACAGTTACGGGGAATGTTCGCGGTCGAGAGACCGCACGGGCATCGTCGAACCATTCGGCGGAACCCGTGTTCAAGCACCACCCGCAGACCCCTTGTTCGGGCCCAAGGCAGGCAAGTGTCGAAGCGTCGAAGATATCGGAAAGATCGGGCCCGAACCCCCACCAGTTTGACAACTGGAGTCACATCAGACCGGGTTTCCGGCCCGATCAGGCCAGTTCGGACGCGCTCAACGCGGCGACCTCTTGACGCAGGGCTTCGAGTCCACCAGGGGCCAGGACCTCCTCCGCCGAACGCGCCTTGCCAAAATGGACAGAGCAGCGACGGGGTCTGGGGAAGAACGTTCCGGGTGGGAGCGCGGCGAAGGTACCGCGGATGCCAACCGGCACAACTCTAGCCTGGGACTTCTTCAACAAAAGAAGCAGCCCCCTCTGGAACGCCCCGATCCCGCCATCCTTGGTCCGGGTTCCCTCGGGGAACATCCCTACTACCTCGTCCTCTGCGAGCTTCTGAATCACCCTCCCTATGGCCTCCCTGCCCGGGGCCTTTCGGTCGATGAAAATGATCCCGACGCTCCGCATCCACATGTTCGCCAGGGGCATCTTGTCGAGCGAGGACCGGGCGACGTACCAGACCCTCCGGCGGACGAATACTCCGAGTGCCAGGGGGTCGAGGTGGCTGGCGTGGTTCGCGACGAGGATCACCGGCCCGTCCGCGGGGATGTTGTCCTCATCGCAGTGATAGGCCCGCAACCAGATCCTGCACCACACCCGGAGGACGAACCGGCTGAATACGTAGAACCAGCGCATCGACTATCCCGACACTCCGTGATCCCCGACCATCTCTGCGAGTGTGTCGATCACCTGCTGAAGCGTCATGTTCGTGGTGTCCACGTAGGTCGCGCCCTCGGTGCGGACGAGCGGAGCATCCTTGCGCGTGCTGTCGAGCTGGTCGCGCACTTCGATCTCCTCGAGGATCTCGCTCTCGGTGACGTCCCGACCCGAGGACCGAAAGTCAGCACACCGCCGATGCGCCCGTTCCTCGGGATCGGCGTCGATGTAGAACTTCCAGCGGGCGTTCTTGAACACCACCGACGCCATGTCGCGGCCCTCGACAACGATCGGGCCGTCGGCGGCGATCTGACGTTGCAGGACGCGCATCACCTTCCGGACGGGCGGCATCGCCGACACCATCGACACGCGCGACTCGACCTCATGGGATCGCAGGTGCTCGGTGACGTCCTGCCCACCCAGGGCGACGCGACCGCCGCTCGTCAGTTCGAGTTGCAACCCGGCGAGCGTCACCGCGAGCTCGGTCTCGGAGATGTCGGTCGCGATCTGGTGCGTGAGAAAATGCCAGGTCACGGCGCGGTACATCGCCCCCGTGTCGAGGTACCGGAATCCGAGTCGGTCCGCGAGCGCTCGCGCGACGGTGCTCTTGCCGGAACCCGACGGCCCGTCGATCGCGACCACGAGTTCGGTGGTGTCTTCGCTCATTGCCTCTACCACGCTACCGTCGACACGCCACTCAGCAAAACTCCCGGGGTGGATAGTCCGGCACGTCGTGGCCATCGACCGCGCGGAACCGCAACCGCGACCTCTCCCACAGAAGATGCACGCCGTCGACGTCGAACGCGGGGAGGATGGCGTACTCGCGATGGCCCTCGCCTGCCGAGCCTTCGAATCGACCGCGGGCTGGACGGTGGATGTGGCCGAACACGAGGAGATCGGCGCCGCCGTCGAAGACTTCAGTCAACGCGCTCGCCACCGGATCGAACCGGGTCTGGTCCCCCGAAGCGATGACCGCGGCGCTCTTGTTCCGGGCTCGCTCCGCGAGGTGGAGCGCGAGCTTGAGCGGCAGGTGACGCAGCACGGATCGTGTCAGCGGATTGCGCAGCAGCCGCTTGGCCCGCTGGTAGGGAACGTCTCGTTGGCACAACTCGTCGCCGTGCAACAAGAGACAACGCCGATCCCCGAGACGGATCCAGATTCCGCCGGGCACCACGCGGCACGATGCCGCCCCGCCGAACCCGGTGCCGAGCATGAAGTCGCGGTTACCGCGCATCAAGGTGATGGATACTCCCGCGTTCGCGGTGCCCGCGAGGGCCTCCACGGTGTCGCGCCAGACGCCGACGCGCGCCTGCTTTGGTCCGGTGTAGACGTCGAACATGTCGCCGAGAACGATCAAGCGCGTGCTCGGTGTCGCGCTCGCGTCAACGCTGCTCAGCGGGTCCGTTGTTCCCGGGGGGCTCGAGGCGGTGGTCGGCATCCTCGGCGCTCTGGGGCTGATGTGGAGCGAGATCAGGAGCGGCAATTCCGCATCCGGGGGTGATGAGTAATGGCAATCGTCCCGAGCACGCTGCTGGCCGAGTTGCCAGCCATAGATCTCAGGCGACTCCTCGTGAGAGTAGCTACTGCTTGCGTCTTCGCGATAGGCGGCGTC
>CAYYAQ010000263.1:0-3472 GCA_964469555.1 uncultured candidatus Brocadiaceae bacterium
CGTCGCGAACATCAAGGAGATCGTGTTCAACTTCGATCTGCCGTCCGTCTCCGAAGAACGAGAGTTGTTCGGCAGGACGGTCTGCGAGCTCGAGGTGACGACTAGCGCGGCGAACTACCAACTTCAGGCGGCGCTGTGGCACGTCCCGCCCCAGGGCTCCCCGATCTTCATCACTTCGGGGGTCGTCGCCGAACGTGGTGTCACCCCGTCTCGACGTCGCGTGCGGATCGAGATGACGGACATGGCCTACGTCGTGCCCGCCGGTCACGCGCTGCGACTCCAGCTCGGCAACCTCCCGCGCCGCCAACGTCCGGGGAATGACAACTTCTGGGTCCTGCCCGAGTTCTCGAACTTCGACCTCACGGCCCACATCGACCCGACTTTCGCGCCGCGCCTCGACATCCCCCTAGTTCGGGTGAAACCGGGTCTCACGCCACGCATCGCGACCGCCAGTGCGAAGGCCGGAATCCAACACGCACTGGTCCTCTCTGCGGGCAAGGCCGAGGCGAATTCGCGCTACCAGGTTTTCATCGGCGCGAGTGGCACGTGGCCCGGGATTCCCTCACCGTTCCTCCTGCCTCTCAACTTCGATCCGTTCACGGACCTGGGAATCCTCGTGGTCAACAGTTCGGTGTTCGCGCAGTTCGCGGGCACGTTGGATGCGCAGGGCAACGCCAAGGTGACTTTCAATGTGCCGATTGCCGGGGCGCCCTACGTCACTGGTCTTCGCTTTGACTTCGCCGCGCTGGTCTTGTCCGGCGGGACCCTGTTGTCGAGCAATCCCGCGACACTGATCGTCGATCCGTAGCTTCGGCCCCTATTGACAGCGGATTTCCAATGCGTGGCCGGGGGTCGCGGGTAGGCTCCGCCGTATGCCCAGCTACACGTCCCCGACACAATTCGGAACCGAACGCATCCGCGCAGCCGCCGTGTATTGCAGCGACGGACGATTCGGCGAGCAATTCGACGACCTGCTTCAATCGCACCTGCGACTCCCGCGGTACGACCGACTCGCGTTGCCCGGGGGCTCGGCGTGCCTCGCTGGTCACCCCGCAGCGAATCGCGAAGAGGAGACTGTCGCTGCGCAGCTCGAATTCCTGATCACGGCCCACAAACTCGAGCACCTCATCCTCATCGCACACCAACACTGTGCGTTCTATATCGAGCAACTGAAGATACCCGAGTCAGAGATCGAGGCGCAGCAAGCCGAGGACATGAAGAAGGTCATCGCGAGGATCCATCGCTTCGACCAGGACCTGCAGGTCGACGGCTACCTCGCCCGCCTGACCGATCACAAGATCGTCTTCGAGAGGATCGAAACCTGATTGGGTGCTAACATCCTGGGACATGTCCCGCACGCTTGCCGTATTGACCGTATCGCTGTCGGCGCTCGTCTGCCGTTTCACGGTGCGCGACGTCGGGTTCGTGGACCTCGGGGATCCCACCTACAAGCTGTACGCCTTCGTCTCGAAAGATGAGTCACCCGATGCGCACGCCGGCATCCAGCGGCTATCGGCAGCGCTGTTCGCGGAAACGAACGTCGAAGTCGAGCTGTTCGACCCCGACGGCGAGGAAGAACACGACGCCTACCGCCTGCTCGGAGAGTTGAAGATTCAGCAGTTTCCGACGACCGTCCTGGTGCACCCGGACGGCCACGCAATCGAAGTGCCGATCGTTGGCAAGTTCGATGAGGTCGGCGGAAGCACGCTCGAATCCGTTTTCCTGTCCCCCGTCCGCCGCCGCATCATCGACGGCGTGCTGCGCCGATACTGTGTCGTGCTGCTCGCGGAAGGATCCGATCCGAAAGAGAACGTGCGCGTGAAGCAATCCGTCAACCTGGCGTTCAAGGACATCGAGCGCGTGTTCGACAAGATGCCGAAGGCGGTCGGCGACTTGCCGGAGCTCATCGTGATTCCACAGGATGGTCGGAAGGACGAGAAGATCCTGCTGTGGAGCCTCGGCCTCGCGACACAAACGCCGCCTGACGGCGAGACGCTCGAACCGTCGATCGCGGTGATGTTCGGTCGCGGGCGGCGATTCGGACCCATCCTCGACGGCGCGGCAATCACGCAAGCTTCCGTCGTCGGCATCCTCGCCAACGCGGGTCAGTCCTGCGAATGCGAACTCGACCGATCGTGGATGCGCGGTCCGCGGATTCCGATGCGTTGGGACGCGGACACCAAGCAGAAAGCCGTCGAGCTTCTGAAGTTCGATCCCGAGAACCCCCTCGTCAAGTCGGAGATCAGCGGGATCCTCGCGCGCGGACCGAAGAGCCGCGGCGGACAGAGCCAGGAGCCGACAGTCGCGGACCTGCTCGGCTCGTACTCGGAGGAAACCATCGATTCGGATCCCGACGAAGATCCACCAACAGCGGTGGCCACGACCGAGAGACACAAAGAGAACGAGGACGACGCGAATCACTCGTGGCATGCGATGCTGTGGACCCTCGCAAGCCTCCTCGGCCTCGGCGTCATCGCCGCCTTTTTCGTCCTGTCGCGCGCGCGCCGCTGATGAACACCCTGCACCTGATCATCCACGAGGCCTTGCACCGCAAGCTCAGTTCTGCGCTCGTCCTCCTGGCGCTGATCGTCACCGTGGCCCTGCCGACGGCGTTCTTCACCGCGGGCGTATCGAGCGTGATGGAGACGAGACGGCTGATGCGCGACCTCGGCTACAACCTGCGGATCATCCCGAAGGGCACCGACATGGAGCGGTTCTGGGAAGTCGGGTATGCGGAGGGCTCCATGCCGGAGGACTGCGTGAAGCGGTTCGAGACGCGACCCGATCTCTCGTACAACCACCTGATCGCGATGCTGCACCGTCGCGTGGACTGGGACGGCGTCTCGATCGTACTGACCGGGCTCCTGACCGAGGTCTCACCGGAGGGCAAGAAGAAGTCGTCGATGATCTTCAAGGTCGAGCGCGGCACGCTCCACCTCGGACACACCGTCGCGACGCGACTGAAACTCTCGAGCGGCGCGGCCACCACGTTGCGCGGCAAGACGTTCACCATCGCCGCGACGCTGTCGGAGACCGGCAGTGACGATGACGTGCGCGTGTACGCGAACCTGGACGACGTCCAGGAGTTGCTAGGCGCCGGCGACACCATCAACGAGATCAAGGCGCTGGAGTGCCACTGCCAGGATCCGAACATCGACACGCTGCCCAAGCTGCGCGCCGAACTCGAGGACATCATCCCCGAAGGTCACGTGCTCCGCCGCGACAGGATGGCCGTGGCACGCAAGAAGCAGCGGATGATGGTCGACAGCTACTTCGTGTGGATCCTGCCGGTGATCCTTGTCGCGTCCGCGCTGTGGATCGCGTTGCTCCTCGTGCTCAACGTGCAGCAACGCCGCGAAGAGATCGGCATTCTCCGCGCGCTCGGTCACGGCACGTCGCGCATCGCGGGGCTGTTCGTCGGCAAGGCAGCGGCCCTCGGCCTGGTCGCCGGCATCATCGGATTCCTCGTCGG
>CAYYAQ010000264.1:0-3438 GCA_964469555.1 uncultured candidatus Brocadiaceae bacterium
CACGTGCGTACTGGTTCAGTTCGCTCCGCTGACACTACTGTTCATGGAAGGCGCACATTGCTCGGTGGTCGAGTCCCACTCGAGTGCTCGGTCGCGGCGTCACCGGTCCAAACGAGGGATCGCGGTGCGAGCCGCTCACCGCGACAGGCGCAACACGAGATCGTCACGAACCTGGCCCACCTGGATCGTGAACCGAAACGTCTGCGCCTCGCTCGACATCTCGTCATCCACGACGGAGAGCATGTACTCGCCCGCGAGCAGACCCGCGAACTCGAATCGTTCCGTTCGGGCGTCGGCGCACTTCTCGGGTAGGGCGGGCTGCAATCAGCAAGCCGATCGTATTCGCTGAGGTTGTCTTGCTGCGTTCGCTGCCGTTTCAGATTCGGGCGCCGATCTTGAACCCTTCGTGCACCGCATCGCAGACGTTCCGCGGCAGCACCGCGTCACCCACGGTGTAGAGCTCGTCGCAGCAGAAACCCAACTCCCCGGTCAAGGCGTTGTTCGCTTGCCTCGGTCCGGAGACCACCAGCAAGTCGAAGGGGCGGACGCTCTCTTCGTCCTCTCCGCACCGAATACGGAGACCTCCGTCATCGACGGCAACGGCGTGGGAATCACGCAGAACCTCGATCCCCAGCTGTTTCAGCCAGGAGATATGGCGCCACTTGAACGTCGGGATTACGTCATGGGCGACCTTGCGACCGCCGTCGATGATGAAGACCTCGTTGCCTTCCTGGGCGAGGCGCTCGGCGACGACCAGACCGGCTCGATCGCCACCGAGAACCGCGACTGTCTTGCCCGACACGTAGTCCTGCTCCGAGAAATGGTCGGCGAGGATCAGAACTCCCGCATCGAGTCCTTCGATGCCGGGAAGAGACGGCGCCTGGATCATCGCACCGCAGGCGACGATTCCAACGTCCGGACGGATCTTCGCCATTTGTCGCCAGTTCAACTCGGTGTCGAGCTTGACTTCGACGCCGTACTTCTCGAGCTGAGTGTCGTAGTGATCCAGCAACTGGAGGAATACGTGGCCGCCGGCGATCTCGTTCGAGGCGGCGCGCAGCTGGCCGCCGAGCTGCGAGGACTTCTCGAACAGCGTGACCCGGTGCCCCTTCTTGGCTGCCGTCACCGCCGCCTCGATCCCCGCCGGTCCACCGCCGATGACGAAGACGTTCTTCTCGTGGGTGGTCTTCGTGATGGTGTACTCGGGTTCGTACTCGTGGCCCAGGCGCGGGTTCATCGAGCAGACGTACGGCAGGTTGCGGAACATCCGCGACAGGCACATCAGGCCGCCGACGCAGGGCTTGATCTCGCGAACCCGATCCTCCCTGACCTTGATGAGTAGCTCGGGGTCGGCGAGGAACGGGCGACAGACCTCCCAGAAGTCGATCTTGCCATCGGCCAGCGCCTGGTTGGCGAGAATCGGATCACCAAACCGCGGACCGAAGGCTACGGGAATCTGGATCTCCTTCTTGACGCGTTCGGCGAGGTAGAGCCACTGATCCGTCGGCAGGTCCCGGCCGAGCGCGCCTTTCGTCGACTCGTGCCAGCCTATGACGATGCTGATCCCGTCGACGCCGGCCGCCTCGGCGAGCTTCATGTACTCGAGGCATTCGTCCTCGGTGTTGCCGCCTCGATCGTCCATCAACTCGGTGGCGTTGAGGCGGATCCAGAACATGTTGTCGCCGATCGCATCCTTGATGGACTCGATGAGCTCGACCATGAAACGGCCACGATTCGCGAATGACCCGCCGTACTCGTCCTCCCGCTTGTTGGTGTACGGCGACAGGAAGTTCGCCAG
The DNA here is from genome assembly GCA_964469555.1 of uncultured candidatus Brocadiaceae bacterium. Taxonomy (GTDB): domain Bacteria; phylum Planctomycetota; class UBA1135; order UBA1135; family UBA2386; genus CAYYAQ01. The sequence goes on from CAYYAQ010000264.1 coordinate 1,799, forward strand.
CAGGTAGCCCATGAACGCAGTGACCTCGACACCATCGAAGCCGGCCCGAATCGACCGGCTGCTGGCGTCGGCGTGCTGCTGGATGCAGGCCTTGATGTCGGCCACGCTCATCGCCCGCGGCGGACGGAAGTGGGGGAGGCTCTGCTGCACCTCGGACGGCCCGATGGAGTAGTCGGTGTTGATCCCGCCGTAGCGACCCGCGTGCAGGATCTGCTGCACAGCGAGGGCGCCATTTTCGTGGACCATGTCGGCGATGCGTGCAAACGCCCCGAGGAACTTGTCGTCATGAATGGCGACCTGGCGGAAGTAGGCCTTGCCGAGTCCCTCGGCGTCCGGATAGGCTCCCTGGTTGGTGATGATCCCGGCGCCGGTCTGGCAGATGACCCGCATGCGTTCCATCTCGCGCTCGGTGATCGAACCGTCCAGGTTGTTGAAGTTCGACACGGAACACGCCGCATACTTCACTGAGTTTGGGGCTGTGAACTTGCCGATCTTCCGGGGTGCGAAGAGGTCGGGATACTTGTCGATTCCGGCTGCCTTGCTGCTTTCCATGAGGTTGCGATGGACTGTAGATGGTTTCCGAGACAAAGCGAAGGTTCGACGGTGGCGGTCATCCATCCATGACGTGCACGTCAGTGATGACGCCGAACAGGCCGCGTTTGTGAATCATCTGTTCGTAATCATCCTGCGAGTGTACTCGTTTGGCTGACGGACGGTCTGCGATCATCCATCATCGGCAAAGCCCCCCCCCCCTTCACCGACTCAGACCCGTGACAAGTGACCCCTTCCAAGTTGCGGATCGCCTGGCACAGCTCAAGCCCAGCGGGATTCGCAAGTTCTTCGAACTCGCCCGGTCGATGACCAATCCGATCGACCTGTCCATCGGGCAACCGGAATTCGACGTCCCTGAGCCGATCAAGACCGGGGCGCTGGACGCCATCCGCGCGGGGCGAAACGGCTACACGGTGACGCAAGGCATCGAGCCGCTGCGGGAGCGACTGCTGCAACGCTACGCCGATAGGTTCGGCGCTGAAGAAATCAGCGACGAGGCGATCATGGTCACCAGCGGGGTCTCGGGTGGGTTGACCGTGGCCTTCCTCGCCGTTCTCGATCCCGGTGACGAGATCCTGATCCCCGACCCGTACTTCCCGCTGTATCCACAACTCGCCACGTTGCTCGGCGCCAGACCTGTCGCCTACGACACCTACCCGGACTTCTGCCTCGATGTCGAGAAGCTCGCCGAGCTGGTCACCGACCGGACCCGTGCCATCCTCGTCAACAGCCCGAGCAACCCGACGGGACACGCGATGTCCGAGGCTGAAGCTCGGGCCGTCAGCAAGTTCGCGGACGAGCGCGGCCTCCTCATCATCAGCGACGAGATCTACGAGGACTTCGTCTACGAGGGAGGGCACGTCAGTCCGCGGGAGTTCACCCGCAACTGCATCGTGCTCAGCGGTGCGTCCAAGAACATGGGGATGCCGGGTTGGCGCGTCGGGTGGATGCTCGGTCGCAGGGACCTGATCGAGCGCTGCCACGTCGTGCAGCAGTTCACCTTCGTCTGTGCACCGGCGCCGGCGCAGTGGGCCGCACTCGAAGGTCTGGACTACGACTTCACCGCGATCCGCGACTCGTATCGCGCG
>CAYYAQ010000265.1:0-3351 GCA_964469555.1 uncultured candidatus Brocadiaceae bacterium
GCTGGCGGTGTCGCTGCCGTGGGGCTGGTCGGGTTGCACGGTACCTACGTGAAGGCGCAGGTCGGGATCGCGCTCAACAACCAGGTGTACGCTGCGCTCGCGGCGGTTCCGATGCTGATCGTCTACCTGTCGCTGGTTTGGACCGTGATCCTCGCGGGTGTCCAGGTGAGCTTCGCGGTGCAGCACGTCAACGACCTCGGCCCTCCGAAGGAGATCCCTTCGGCGGTGCACGGCTCGCACCGACGACTCGCTTTGGTTCTAGCCCACGCGGCGTGTGAGCGATCCCCACTCGAATTGTCGGAGTTCACCCAATCGATCGATGTTCCACGCGCGTGGGTCGATGGTGTGGTGGAGGACCTCGAGGATGCGCGCATCCTCGAGATCGTGGATGAGGGCTACGTGATCCCCGCGCGCTCGGCTTCGCTGATCAGCATGTGGGACGTCGTCAAAGCCGTCGAAGGGCACGAGGGCGACGTCGGACTCGAACTCCCAGCCGACCTCGAAGCCCGCCTCTCCGAATCCCTCGAAGCCGTCCGCGAGACTCTCGACGAGGTCGAACTCATCTCATCGAAGCCGCGGGATCTTCCTCGCGTGGACTAGTTAGCGTCGGGAAGGTGGTCCCGTGTCTACTTGCCCTTGGGAGGGTTGGCGGCCATCTTGCGGATGCGGGCCAGGGTGCGATCGACGTCTTCGAACGTGTTGTAGATGTGCAGGCTCTGGCGGATGCCGTCGCCTGTCGCGCGGGGCATGATCTTGTCGTTCCTCCACAAGTGCAGGGAGGTGTCCCCCGGGGTCCAACCCCGAACCGCGTAGTTGGTCATACCGGCGCACATTTCCGGGTGCGTGGCGCTGTGGATCGTCACGCCGTCGATCTCGCTGAGTCCCTTGCGCAGGCGGTCGCCCAACGTCTTGATCCGCGCGATGATCGTGTCGATGCCGATGCGCTCGAGGAAGTCGAGGACCGCTTCAAATCCCTTGTGGAGGGACTGGTTGCCGGTGCCGATCTGGCTGAAGCGCCTGCCGACGTCATCTTGAAAGTCCCACTGTCCCGAGGCGACCGTCGTCCAGACTTTCGTGTTGGACCCCTTTTGCACGTAGAGAACACCGTTGCCCTTCGGTGCCAGAAGCCACTTGTGCGGCGAAGAGAAGTACGCGTCGCATCCCATGCTGCGGACGTCGACCTTGACGTGACCCAGTGTCTGCGCGCCGTCGACCACGACGAAGATGTTCGGGTTTCGCGCCTTCACCATCTCCGTGACTTCTTTCACCGGCAACAGCAACCCGAGCACCGACGTCATGTGTGGAATTGCCACCACGCGCGTCCGATCCGTGATCGCCCTCGCGAATGCATCGACGACCGACTTCGGATCCTTCGGCGGTTTGCCGATCTCGACCTCGACGATCTTGACTCCGTCGCGCTTGACCCGCACGTCGTAGGCCGAACGCCCTCCGCTGTGCTCCTGGTCCGTCATCACGACTTCGTCGCCTTTCCCGAGCATCAGACCCATGGCGACGTAGCTCATCCCCATCGTCGCGTTGCGCGTCAGCGCCGTCTCCTGCATGGAGCATCCCATGATTTTCCCGACCCGTGTTCTCAGCGTCGGTTCGTCCTGGTAGCCGCCGAGGAACGTCGGGTGCCCGGACTTGTAGGTCGAGCTCGACAAGTGCTGTTCGACGAAGATCTGATGGTCGTTGACGGCGTTGATACCCACCTTCGGCGTCGATCCCAGCGTCCCCGAGTTGCAGTAGGCGTGACCCTTTGGGATGTAGAAGTGCCACCGCAGCGCGTGCCAGTAGGCTTCGTCGTGAGGATCCTCGGGCGGACCATCGGGCAATCCTGCGAGTGCATCACCGCGCGTCGAAGCGGCACCGAGTGCCGGGAGAGCCACGCTGCCGAGAAGGAATCTGCGTCTGTCCATGACGAACCTCGAACATCACCATACCGCAACGCCTGGTGTTCCGGCGTTTCCTACTCGGCGATTCGGGCGACCGCAGCCTCGTAGGCTTCGGGCCCGTTGATGTTGTGCAAGAGGTCTCGGGATGAATCGAATGCGTCGACTTCGCTCTCGCTCAGGATCCGCGTCTTGCACGATTCAGCGAGGCTGCGCGGCGTGCGGATATCCTCGCTGACCAACCGTTCGACCGTCGGGAGGATCGACGTCCGGTAGATCGCCCCGAGCGGTTGCAATACATCATCGATGCGGGCCATCAGCACTTCGTGTTCGCCGAGCTGTTGCGCCATCCAATCCACGGCCTCCGCGGTCAAGAATGGCGCGTCGCATCCGATGACGAATACCGCGTCGCACGATCCCTGCACGGCGCGCAGTCCCGCGAGCATCCCCATGAGCGGTCCCTGTTCCGATCGATCGTCGAACACGATCTCGGATTCTAGCGACACCGGTGGAAGCTCCTGCTCGGCGTCCCGCGCGACGATCACCACTGGAAACGTGCAGGCCAGCAACGTGTCCACGGTGCGACCGAGCATCGTGTTGTCGCCGATAGGAAGCGACTCCTTGGGTTGCCCCATCCGGCGGCTGCGGCCCCCCGCGAGAATGACGGATCCGAGGATCATTCCAGGTCTTTTCGCGGAATGCCCGCCGCGGAGCAAGCACGCTCTTGCGAAACCACGGCGCGCGGGGACGCTGGCCGGGCCAATGGATCCCAAGGGTATCAACACCACTGAGGCCGACGAACTCGAGATCGTCTGGAAGGACGACGCAGTCTCTCGCTACTCGCCGCGCCAGCTTCGGCTGGCTTGCCCCTGCGCGCAGTGCGTCGAGGAGTGGACCGGGAAGAGGCTCCTGGATCCGGGTACCGTGCCGGAGAACATCCTGCTCCTGAACACGGACCTGGTGGGTCGCTACGCGCTCACGTTCAAGTGGAGCGACTTCCACGAGACTGGCATCTTCAGCTTCGAGATGCTCCGCAAGCTCGCCGGGCTGACGCCCTGACGATCGCGACCGCTGGTGAATCCCAGCGTGCCGCCATGTTCATCGTCGGGTGAGAGCGCCGTCGTGGGATGTCCGTTATCCCACCATCAGGCGATGTCAGGTGATGTCCTTCTTCTCGGACTTCTTCTTCTTCGACTTCCTCGCGGGCTTCTTCTTGCTCGAGCTCTTCTTCTCGCTGGAGCCCTTCTTCTTTTCTTTCTTCTTGGCACCTTCGCGGCGCTTCTCCGCGATGCGACGTCGCAACTCGGAGCGGCGGCCTTCTCGCTCGCTTCTCTCCTTGGACCTGGGTGAGCGTCTCTCGGCTGACCGCCGCCGGGACGTGTTGCCGCGCTTCTTGCCGGCTTCCGCGCGCTCTTTCGCGCGACGGTTGTCCAGTTCCATCCGCTTGCGCGAATCCTGC
>CAYYAQ010000266.1:0-3229 GCA_964469555.1 uncultured candidatus Brocadiaceae bacterium
GGTCCCGGCGCCGCCGAACGGCTCGATCGCGCTCGGGTGGTTGTGGGTCTCGACCTTGATGGCGACGCAGTCCTCGTCATCGAACGCGATCACGCCGGCGTTGTCCTTGAAGACGCTGAGGCAGAAGTCGCGATCGAGGGTCGTCGTCACGTGGAAGATCGCGCTCTTCATCAGGTTGTGGATGATCTGATCCTCTTGACCCGCCGCGTGGTAGCGGATCTTCCCGGTGAGCGTCTTGTGGATGCAGTGCTCGGACCACGTCTGCGCCAGGGTCTCGAGCTCCATCTGCGTCGGCGCCCGACCGGCCTCGCGGAAGTGGGCCTGGATGGCCTTCATCTCCGTGCCGTCGAGGGCGAGGCCGCCTTCGGTGCTGATCTTGCAAAGGGCGTCTTCGTCGAGGCCTTCGAGCGGGATCTCGTGGGTGGTGAGGTCGGGCTCGCCGCCTGGACCGGGCATGTTCTGCGGCACGCGTTCGGCGACGACGCGCTGGATGACCTGGTTGGCGAGGGATTCCTCGGCGGCGGCCACGAGCGTCGCGGCTGCCACGCCTTCGGCGAGGTAGACCTGGTACGTCCCGGTCGGCGCCTCGGGCAGGTCGCTGTCGACGAGGGCTTTCTGCACGGAGCGGGCGACCGGATCGGTCACGCCGGGCAGCGGCAGGACGCTGATGCGACCGGGTTCGGTGTCCGCGGCATCAGCCGGCGCGAAGATGCGGCTCTCTTCCTGGATGGGATCAACGAGGACTTCGCGGGCGAAGGCCTCGACCTGTTCTCGGGTCAGCTCGTCGCCGAGCAGGTAGCCCCGGCGTGACTGGATGGCCCCCTGGAACTCCAGCCCGGCTTCGCGCAAGGCGCTGCCAGCAGCCACTCCAGCGGGGTCGGGGAGCCCGGGCCGGACGGAGACTTCGACTCGCCATGCTTGCATGTGGTGGAGAGGATCGCCGATCGGTGGGGGCGAGGCAAGTTCGATGTTGAGAGCGGTTTTGGGTTCGACCGGGACGTTGCAGGCAAGCGCAGAGAGCGATCGCGAGCGACCGGAATCCGGTCACGGTGTTTCTTCCGTCTCCGTGTCCGGTTCCCCGGCCTTCAGACGGGCGATGCGCTTGCGCAACTTGGCGTTCTGCTTGCGCATGCGATCGTTGCTCTGTCGCAGCCGCTGGAGTTCGTCCTGGACTGTTTGGACGGACATACGGTCGAGAGAGAGTTCAGCGTCATCGGCGTGCTGGTTTCGCAACCAGGTGCCCAGATCGGGGAGGGTCATCGCCGGGATCCTACGGTCCGCGATGCAGCATTTCGATCAGCCAGCAACTTTGCTCCAACGAATCGCCAGGTCCGTGCGTACCGGGCCGTGATGCCTCGCCACCTCCTCCTGTCGCTCCCGATCCTCCCGATCCACAACACCAGTGTCACGAAGAGATACGCACGGTCTGCGGCATCGTCGCTGAGCTCGCAGAGGAGTTCGGCACCGAGCTCTGTCGCTTGCACGAGCGGTTCTGCGGTCGCATCATGGATTATCCTGAACGAACCTGGATGCTGGATCACGTGCATCCTTCGTTTCGCGGGCATGGCATCATCGCCTCGAGCATTCTCGAGCACCTGGGTTGCTGATTCGCTCGCCCTCACTCGTCACCGTAACTTCGATGACATCCACGACTCCGATCACGATCAGCCTGTTCGACATGTTCCGGATCGGCCCCGGGCCGAGTTCGAGTCACACCGTCGGACCGATGCGCGCTGCGGGCCGGTTCCGGCGCGGTTGCATCGGTGCTGGCCTCGTGCCCGACCGGTTGCAGGTGGTCCTGCGGGGGTCGCTGAGCGCGACGGGTGTTGGGCACGGCACGGACCGCGCGGTCCTCGCCGGCCTGCGCGGCGACGAACCCCAGACGTGCGATACCGATGGCCTTCGCCAGTTGTTGGTGACGCTTTCCACCGACCCTGAGATCGACTGGGACGGTGCGCGCGTGCGGCTACACCCGGGTGACGTCGAGTTCGAACGGCCCGCGACGGTCGCGGGACTCCCGCATCCGAACACGGTTACCTTCCGCGCCTTCGACAACGACGGAGTCCTCCTGCGCGAAGAATCGTATTGCTCGGTCGGTGGCGGTTTCGTGCAGCGGTCCGACGACGTCGGTCGAGGCGTCGTCCGCGACCGTGAGCCGGTGCATCCATTCCACAACGGAGATTCGTTGCTCGCCGCCGCGGAGCGCTTGGGTCTCAGCCTGGGCGAGGTCGTGCTCGCGAACGAACGCGTCTGGTCAACGGACGTCGAGTCACGCCTCGACGCGATCATGTCGGAGTTAGAAGCGTGTATCGGGCGTGGACTGCTCGCGAGCGGTGAGTTGCCCGGCGGTCTCGGCGTCGTGCGGCGCGCCGGCATGATGAAACAGCGGATCGACTCTGGTGACATTGCTCCCGAGTACGCGCCGATCGCACTGGCCCAGGCGTACGCCTACGCGATAAACGAAGAGAACGCCGACGGGGGCAAGGTCGTGACCGCACCGACCAACGGCGCCGCCGGCATCTTCCCGGCGGTTCTCGTCGAAGCGAAGCAGCGGCTGCAACTCACCTGCGGGGACGTGCACCGCGCCATCGCCACGGGTGGCGGGATCGCGATGGTGATCAAGACTCACGCCAGCCTGTCCGGCGCCGAGGTCGGTTGTCAGGGCGAAGTAGGAAGCGCGACGGCGATGGCGGCGGCTGCGCTGTGTGAACTCATGGGTGGGTCGCCGAGCCAGGTCGAGAACGCTGCGGAGATCGGGCTCGAGCACAACCTCGGCTTGACCTGCGATCCGATCAAGGGTCTCGTGCAGGCGCCGTGCATCGAGCGCAACGCGATGGGAGTGGCCAAGGCCTGGAGCGCCGCGCACCTCGCGTACAGCGCGCCGGGACGTGGTGTCGTCAGCCTCGACAAGGTCATCCGGGTGATGCGCCGCACCGGCCTCGACATGCGATCGGAGTACAAGGAGACCAGCGCCGGCGGATTGGCCGTCGCGAGTCCCGAGTGCTGATCAAGTCACGATTCCCGTTGGTCGCTGAGCCACCCGCGCGGAATCAGCGTCCCGGGGTGGGCAGCGATGTGCCCGGCGTCTGGACGTCGTGGAAGTTCAGCGCCGCGGAGAACGGAACCTCCGGGTTCTGGATCGAGAGGATCTTGAAGCGATAGGTCGCCCTTTCGAATTCTCTGCGGTCCAGGTGACGCTGGATTTCGTGCACGCCCGTCGCGAGGTCTG
>CAYYAQ010000267.1:0-3028 GCA_964469555.1 uncultured candidatus Brocadiaceae bacterium
GTTCAGTACAGGCTGCACATGCCGTTCGAATCCGATGCTCTCAGTACCCCACGGCGGTGCGGCCAATACGGAAGCGCGTCGGCGTAGCGCCAACGCATCCGAGCTGACCGGTGTGGTGTTCTGCCCTTCGTGACAACCGACGCAGCCGCGGCGCTCGCCCGGCATCACGCCGGTGAATGACCGCATCGTCTGCAGTGCGCGATACTGATCGTCCAATAGTTGAAAATGGAGGGCCACGCCCGATGGGACCTCGACGTGGAAGGAACCGTCCTTCTCCACCGGGGCCGTGCCGAGAATACGCTTGACGCTATCCTCCTGGACGGCGCTCACCGCCGGGCCAGCCGTGCGGAAGTCCCGGTCCCAGGTGGTGTACGTCTTGTGATCGGATTGAATCACGCGGAGGTGTCGAGCCAGGCCCAGCGGGATGCTCGATCCCTCGTAGACGTCGGTGGAGAACAGGGTCCCCGGCCGCTGACCGGAACGGCCTGCTCCGTCGACTCCGCCCGCAATGGGCCAATCGACACGATTGGGCAACGCCGGTGGTACCGGTCGCGATCGAACGGGCATGCCGTACCAGATGTTGTGGGTTCCACGGTAGATCAGTTCCTTGTTCCCGTAGATATCCATGAAGTAGAGGTTGAACGGCCCGGTGTTGCTGGAGACCAGGAAGTACTCCTCCGACAGCGGGAAGGGTGACTTGTAGTCACCCTTGCGCCCGCGATGGTGGTATCCGGCAACGGTGATCTTGCGATCATCGGGACCAGCGCCGCACTCGGGCCAGGTGACTTCGGAAGTGACCTGGGTCAGGCCGTGTGGATAGTCACGACCTCGTCTGGGATCGATGATACCGAGGGAGCCGGCGAAGTAGTTGTGGTGAGCCAGCCCGGTGAACAGCACCTTTTGTGTGCCTGGAATCTGTCGCGCTTCTCCCAGGTGATCGGGCCACACGCTTTGGTTGCCGTAGAAGGCCTCGTGGGCGGTCCCGTCGGGCCGCACGGTCCAGATGCTCTGGATTCGCCACAGCGCCTTGTCGGTGTACTCCCACCGCGAGTAGATCAGACGACCATCGTCGAGGAGCATCGGCGCCCAGTCTGGCTCGTTGTTGTGCGAGATGCAGCGGATGTTCGCGCCGTCTGCGTCCATTCGAAAGAGCGTGTATACATGCGTGTAGGGCATGCAGCGAACGTAGGTCTGGGTCCGCGTCGACGAGAACGCGATCCCGCCGTCGGGAAGGTAGATCGGGTCGAGATCGTCGAACGGACCGCGCGTGAGCTGTCGCACCTTTGAGCCCCCGAGATCGGCTTCGTAGATATGGAACGCCTTCTCGTCGGCTGCTTTGAAGCAGAACAACACTCGCTTGCCGTCGAACGAGACGTCTGGCTTCCAGTAGCTCCCCAGCGGCAGGTCCCCGATCTTGCGGAGCTTGCCCGCAGGTGAGAGGCCATCCAGGAACAACAACCGACCGCCCGGTGTCGCCATCATGCCGTTGCGGTGCCTCGCCTGGTGCTGCCACTCGCCGCCGTGTGGATACGGCTGATCGATGAAGAGCATCTGATCGAAATCGAGGAGTGGATTGCTGAAGACGACCCGTCGCTTGATACGTCGAGCCGCCAGGTAGACCGCCTTGTCGGCGTCTGGATCCGGTGGCGTCGAGTTGAGCTGAACCAGTCGCTCTTCCAGGTTGCGCAGATCGCGCAGGACAGACTCCTCCTGTTTGTCGGCGAGGCGATTCGCGATTTCGCGAGTCCAGCGGATCTCCTCCGCCGCGCGAACCCGAAGCGATCCCCCTTCGGCCTGGAGCATCCAGTCGGCCTGAAGAACCGCGTCTGCTTCCTTCTGGATCAGTGTGCGCGTCTCGGGTTCCACGGTTCTTGGTGAGCCCGGTCTCGCCTGTTTCGCAAGGACCTTGACTTGTGGCAGGTTCTTGAAAGCGACCCACTCGCGCAGTGGCAGCCCGTCTCCTTTGGCGAGTTGTGGCTGCGACGCCCAACGGCCAGAGCTTCCCGACTCGGGTGACTCGACCCCTGCCAGTAAGCAGACGACCTTGCTCCGTGGGTCTATCGTCACATGCGCCTGCAACTCCGGGTCGAGCCAGCCGCGGTCGTCGTCATGGCTGTGATCGGCTTCGCAGTTGGCGTAGACACTCAGACGCAGACCCCGGACCGGTTTCCCGCCGACGTTCGTGACGACGTACTCCTGCGCCACTTGCGATCCGTCGCCCATCGCCGTGCGAATCTGGACCTTTAGTTGCCCGTCGGTGGTTGCCAACTCCGTGATGCATCGATCCGGAGCGGTCTGTTCTGTTCTGCGAAGGACCTTAATCCCGTCCAGTCGCGGGGCGCCGTTGATTCGGATCCCTGCATGCCGGTCCTCGTCGGTTCGATAGTGGACGTAGAAACTGACGCGACTCAATTGGCGCTTGTTGCCTAGCCGGAGCGACTGCCTCTGCCCGACCTCCCAGAAGAACGCCCCATCGGGAGCCAGGGCAAAATCTGTCGCCGAATTCGTGAGCCACACATCCAGATCTTCGCCGGCGGCTTCTCGTCTCGAGGAATCGGCTGTCATCGCGTCGCTCCACCGCGGACCATGACTACGCCGCGCCTTGCGGAGCATCCCGGCCGCCGCTGCGCGATTCACGGCAGTGACGAACAGGACGGTCGCACGAGCCGACCTGCCCGTGGCCAACTCATCTGACTTCCCCGACTCATTCAATCGCCAACTCAACACGCCGTCGACATTTCCCGCCGACTGCTGCTGCCTGTCGGCCATGGCCGGTGAGTTGATGAAGGTCAGAGCGAGGCACGCGTAGCTCAAGATCGAAAAAGCGCTGCGTGAGGCCATGGTGCACTCCCGTGTGTGTAGACAGCAATCGAAGGGAGTATAGACAGAATCCTGCCGTTTGGCTGACGCGCCGGATCGGTGGACGGGAATCGAGAGGCAGAGGCTGCCGCGAACGCAGCGTGGAAGAGGTCCGCAACCGCACAACACAATCACGACTTACAACGCTTTACCCCCCCCCGCTCATCCA
>CAYYAQ010000268.1:0-3018 GCA_964469555.1 uncultured candidatus Brocadiaceae bacterium
CGAGCAAGCGGGCGAGCAGTCGAGCGGCGTCGAGCTGCCAATCATCCGTTCCCAAGGACCACAAGAGCGCCGCGACGGCTGGCCGGGGCTCTCCAATTTCGGCAAACAGACGCCCTGCGTCGGCGGCATGGCGCTGCCCGAACCAGGGTTCCGCGCGATCACGCACCCAGACCCACGTGGGTTCGTCCATGACGTAGCCGGTCTGCCGTGCTCCCGAGCGTTTCCGCGGCTTGCCGAAACCCCGCCGATAATCGCCTATCCACGCTGGCGCGTTGTTCCAACTCGTCTGGTAGCAGCCGTGCAGGAAGTCGTGGAACATGCGGGCAAATACCTTGAGGTTCTTCGGTCGCCCTTCTTTCCCATCGGCAAACTTGTTGACGAACCACGCGAGCGGCTTCTTGCGACCGGCCCGGGCGTTCAGCATGAACTCCTGGAGTCGCGTCGCGAACAGCTCCTCGCCGTTCACCTTCCACGTCGACAAGAAGACGTAGAGCGCGTAGCCAGCCGTGTAGTTGTCGCGGTAGTCGTCGAGTTTCCCCGTCACGAGCTTCTCGAGATTGCGCTGACCCCCGTAGCCCTTGATGAACGCCGAAGCGCACGGACCGGTGCTCAGGAGCCGTTCGACGAACGTCTTGTCCTCGGCGATCTGGTAGCTACCGCCCGTCCAAACCGCCTTGCCCTCGACTAGCCACGAGGGGAGGAACGCGTAGATCGTCCCGTCGAACCGGTGCGTCAACTCGTGGGTGAGCAGGTGACCGAGCGCTTCGTGGTTGTTCCAGTTGAACTTGACCGTCGTGCGATCACCCGACTGAAACCCGCCAGCCCACCAGAACGGTGCGTCTTCCGACTCCAGTCCCGACGACGCCGGGACGACGCGCACGAGACCTTGCCTCGCGACGAAAGGATCCTTGCCGAAGAAACCCGCCAGCCTGGCGTGGTGCATCTCGACGGTCTCGGTCACGCCGAGCAGCGTCTCGAAACCGCAGATCGTCTCGATGCGGTACTTCCCGGTTGGACTCACGGACAAGCCCGGGTTCGCCCACGTCGCGTGTTCCACAGTGTAACGTTCGCGGTCGTTCTTCGGCATCGCACGAAGTTGCGCGAGCGTGAGGGGCACCCCAACGCGAACTCCGATCTTCTCCCGGATCTTCGCACGAGCCTGCTTCGCGGCATCGGCGTCACGATCCATCGACGGCGGCGGTGGGCCCTTGCGATCCTTGAACCGCGCCTGTGCCGCCATCCCGGTGAGGCAACGAGTCGCGCGGATGACCGCCTCGTCGAGCGCTTGGATCGACGCCGCATCTCCCCCGTCCTTTTCTTGCGACGCGGGTTTGGGCTTGATGCTTCCGGCGGCGATCTTGCGCAGCGTCTGGATGACGGTGGCGTAGTCCGCGACCTCGTCGGCGCACGCCTTGTTGAACACCGGACCGTACTTCGCCTGCAGCGATGGCGCGTCGCGCATTAATTCCCACGCCAGGTCGCTCGCCCAGCGTACGAGGACTGACCGACCGGTTCCCGCACGACCGCGTTGTCGCTTGCTGGCGAACTTCGCTAGTTCGTCGACCGCTGCCACCCGCGCGGCGGCCAGCGTCGCCGGAGTCTTTTCGCCTCGCGGAAGCAGGCGCAGGTCCTCGCGCGCCAGCTTGACGCGGCCACGCTCGTCGGCGGCGGCAGCCCAGTAGCGGATGGCCCAGAGAAGTCGCGCGTCTTCGTCGGAAGCCGCGATGCTGACCTTCACGAGGTCGCGCAACAGGGAGGGCGAAGCCGGTCCGAATGTGAGCGCGGAGAGGAAGTGGTCCCGGCCTTCGGCGTGACGACCGGCCTTCAGCGCGCTGCGACCGAGGTCGACTCGGCTCTTGAGCGCCTTCTCCAACGCGGCATCGAGCACGCCCGCGCGGGCGGGTGTCGGTTGACCTGGCGGCGCCTGCCCGGCGAGCGGAGCGACCACCGCGACGAGCGCGAGAATCGTGGCAAGTCCAGAAGAGAAGAGGAGGGGGATCACAGTGAACATCGATTGACGCGAAGACGGGGTGACGGAGATCTTAGCCCCAGGAGAGTCAGTTGAGGCGGGGATCCCCGGGCTCGATGTCGATGTCGGGTGTGTTTCGACCGGGGAGGTTGTCGATGAGTCGGCGCAGACGGGCGTCGACGAGGGGCTCGCTGAAGAGTTCAAGTTTGATCTCGGGTGATAACGGAAGTCCGACAAGGACGGAATCGACGAACTGTTGGGGCGGCAGTTCCTGCAGATCGTGAAGGCCGCCCACGCCCAGACGGTTCAACGAATCATGCAATTCGGCGAGCTCGTCGGTCAAGTCGCGGCTGGGCAGCACATCCGGCACCTCCTCCGTGCGAATCATCCGGAACTCCTTGATCTTCGGAAGTTCCTCGAGAATGCGGAGGCGTGTCTCTCCTCTCAGGAGGATGTTGGCGCGACCGTCCGGTAGGGACTCGTGCTCGACGAGCTTTCCCAACCCACAGATCTCGTGCACCGGCGGATCGAACTCGTCCTGTACCGAGTGCCCGACGGTGGGGTGAGTCATCGCGATGAGCCCTTCGCCATCGAGTGCGTGCTCGAGCAGGACCCGATAGCGGGGTTCGAACACGTGCAACGGCAGGAGCAACCCCGGGCAGAGGAGCACCCCGTCGAGAGGAAACATCGGAACCGTGCACACTCGGGGCATGCGGAGATGGTAACCGATGGCCCGCGTCGGAATGTCCCGGCGGAAGACGTCTACTGGAACTCGATGAACCAGAACAGGCGCGTGCTCGAACCGCGTGGCCCCCAGCTGTACTTGAACAGTCCGAAGAACATCTTGTAGTGCCCGTAATCCTCCGGATCCCGCGACTTGGACGTCTTGTACGAGTTGTAGTAATCCGCGAACACACCCCAAGGCAAGACCTCCCACCTCGAACTGCCCGCACGCGACGAGACCTCAAAGACCCCCGGAATCCTCGCTCCCGTCGTCCCCGAGTAGTCCTCGAGGTGGACATCGGCGGTGAACGTCTTGCCGCTCTCAC
>CAYYAQ010000269.1:0-2928 GCA_964469555.1 uncultured candidatus Brocadiaceae bacterium
GCTGGCCCCCCGCCGTGCCTCGCTCTGACCGCGACGGCGACCCCCGATGTCCAGACGGACATCATGCGGGCGTTGCGAATGGACGGCGCCCGGATGTTCCACACCGGCATCGAACGGGAGAACCTGTTTCTGTCCGTGTACGAGGTGGAGACCAAGGAAGAGAAGTTCGAGAGGATCGTCGCGAAGATGGAGGAGGTCGGTGGTCCCGGGATCGTCTACTCAGCGATCATCCGCGACCTGCACGAGATGGAAGATCAACTGCGACGACGCGGTTTCGAGCCGATCATCTACCACGGCAAGCTGTCGGCGAACGAGCGAAAGGTCCACCAGACGCAGTTCCTGGACACCTCGAACAACGTCATCCTCGCGACGAACGCGTTCGGAATGGGCGTGGACAAGCCGGACATCCGGTTCATTCTCCACTTCCAGATCCCGCGCACGCTGGAGGCCTACTACCAGGAGATCGGTCGCGCCGGGCGGGACGGCATCGGCAGCTACTGCGAGTTGGTCTACCTGGAGGAGGACGTCTCGATCCAGCGCAACTTCACGGAGTGGGCCAACCCGAACCAGGACTTCATGGTGCAACTCGTGCAGCATCTCGAGGGACTGGGCGAGCGGATCAACAGCATCGACCTCGACGATCTTCGGGACACGTTCCTCGTCAAGCAGCGCCACGACGGTCGCGTGGAGACGTGCCTGCGCCTCCTCCGCTCAGCGGGCTGCAGCGAAGGAGATCTCGGTCGGGACCTCTCGTGGCTGCGGACGCCTTCCAGCGCGGAGATCGCGGAGTGGCTGCCCGAGGACAAGCACAAGCGCGACCTGATGAGCCTTCTGCACATGGTGCAGTACGCCAAGGGCGTGGAGTGCCGCAAGAAACACATCCACGGCTACTTCGGATTCGACGATGGCCCCGAGAATTGCGGCTCATGTGACGTCTGCTTGGAGCGCGCCGCGTGGCTGGCGTCCGCGTTGCCCGAGTCCCAGAGGACGGCGATTGGGTCGAGCCCCGCGCCATCCCATCAGGACGTCGAAGGAAACTCACCGGTTCGACGCGGCGACTGGATCAAGGTGCGCGGCCTCGGCTTGTGCGCCGTCAAACGCGTCCACGTCAACGGCAAGCGGGTGACCGTCGACGTCGAGTTGGCACGCGACCTGTCCACGCGAAGCCTGGACCTCTGGCGCGCGCGCTGGGACCGGGTTTCCCAGTGACGAGGCATTGGATCGAGGACTCTGTTGCGAGGATCTTCTGAGCCCGTGGTAGATCCGGAGATAGAGTGGGGCGATGCGCGCCCTCGTAACCCTCATCGTCCTGCTCGCCCTGTTGTTCGTGGGGTTCGGCACGTACTTCACGTATCACAAGCGCCGAAAAGCGGAGCGGTTGCTCGAGGCAGCCTACACGACGGGAAACCAGGCCGAGAGCGCGAGACTCACGCCGACAGCCATGGAGGAGAAGGACTTCAGCCTCGGTCGAGACGCTGCGGGCGGACCCCGTCACGATCTCGCCAAGATCGGCCTCGCGATCGCTGCATCCCTGGACAAGTCCCGCCTCCCACCTGGCGAGGTCATTACGACTGAACCCGAGAATCCTCTCCGGTGGTTCGACGATGGATCCCAGCCCGAACTCAAGCGTCGACTCGCCCGGGTCCGAGGCGCGGTCATGATCGGCCCGCGAGATTCGCTCTCGACCTGGATGGTCTTCCTCTACGAAGCAGAAGATGAGGCGGATCGAAAATGGCTGAGCACCCAGGCCCGAGAGGGGCTCCGCGACTCGACCATCGCGACATTCGGGATCGGTGATGTCCTGGGCGTCCTGGTGATGAGCTCGTCGGCGACTGGCAAGCCGCCGCATCACACGCCTGCGCAAGTCCAGGAAATCGCCAGGGGAATGGAACTGATGGTCCGGTCGCAACTCGACACCGGCAAGTAGCTCGAAGGGCGGACTATCGTGGCCGTCGCCGGCGACTACCGGCTCGACCGGACGGACGTCGCGTACTCCTTGTCGAACGCGACGCTTCGCGAGAGCGGAGTGTTCGCCCACGGCGATCCTTCGACTTCGCCTCGGCGTCCTGCTTCAGCTTTTCGTCCATCTGCACGGACTCGATGTAGGCCTCGATGTCGATGATCAGTTCCGCGGGGCTCTGGAAACGGATCTCTTTTTCCTTCGCCATCATCTTCTCGATGAAGAAGTGCGTGTGCTGGGAGAGTTCCAGGTTGCGGATTCGTTCGTCGGACAGATTGTCGAGGACCTGTCGCGCCATCACCTCTTCGTTCGAATCGCCTTCGAACGGGAGCGACCCCGTGACCAGATGGTAGAGCGTGCAACCCAGCGAGTAGATGTCTGCGCGGACATCCAGGTCGCCGGCGCCCTTCGCTTGCTCCGGGGAGATGTAGTGCACGGTGCCCGAAGTGGTCTCGCCCTCCCCTTTGTTTCCGGTCACGGCGAAGCCGAGGTCGATCAATACAGCGCGACCGTCCTCGCAAAGGATGATGTTGCCGGGCTTGATGTCGCGGTGCACGAGCCCACGCCCGTGCAGGTAGTCGAGCGCCTTCGCGACCTGCACCACGACCCCCAGGGCCTGGAGTTCGGGCATCGGATTCTTCTCGGAGAGGTCGTCCTGGAGACACGTCCCCTCGAGAAGCTCCATCTCGCAGTAGATGACATCCCCCTCTCGGGCTACACGCTGGCCCGAAACGATGTGCTCACACTGCAGATCGATCAGCAGCTTGGCCTCAGCGATGAACTGGGAGACGATTGTCGGATCCTTGCACAGTGTCGGCTTTAGCACTTTGAGCGCTGTGACGTCGCCCATGTCCCGGTCCGTCGCCTCGAACACCCGTGCCATGCCACCTTCACCGAGCATTGCACCGAGCTCGTAGCGCGCAAGCTGGGGTCGCATGCCCCCATCGGTCAATATCCAGTCGTCCCAC
>CAYYAQ010000270.1:0-2912 GCA_964469555.1 uncultured candidatus Brocadiaceae bacterium
CTGCCCCGTGGCGACATACGACGAACGGAACACGACGGACGAGGCCCACGCGCTGCTCGCGGAGTCCGGAATGAAGGCTGCCCAGCGCCGGCGATTCGCGGACAGCGTCGCGGCGCTGGTGATCCTGAAGCGTTTTCTAGGCTCGTAAACCAGTCGGGACGCTACTCTGTCCCGCGTCCGGCCTCCGGGCGATCGCCGGCCCTTCGGGGTCGGAGGAAAGTCCGGGCTCCACAGGGCAGGGTGATGGGCAACGCCCACCGTTCTTTGAACAGGGAAAGTGCCACAGAAAACAAACCGCCGGCTGGTCGCGCTTCGGCACGACAACGGTAAGGGTGAAATGGCGAGGTAAGAGCTCACCGCGGTGCAGGAGACTGCACCGGCACGGCAAACCCCACCCGGAGAAAGACCGAATAGGAGGGTCGCGTGGCCCGCGCCAAGACCCTCGGGTAGGTCGTTCGAGACTGTCCGCGAGGTCAGTCCTAGAGAAATGATCGTCACCGGGCATTTGCCCGGGAGCAAGACCCGGCTTACGGGGGTCGGACACTCATCCCAGACCCGGAATCCTCCCCGCGGGGAGGATTCCGCTGTCTCAGCCCGGATACTTCGTCACGTGGCCGCGGATGCGACCGGCCTTCGCGATCACGCGGCGAGTCAGGTCCTTGTAGCCGGGGGGCAGTCCCCCCAGCGCGTCGCGCAGAAAACGCAATCCGGCGGCGCGGGAGATCGGCGCCGCCGCGGGCCAGGACGAGACCATTCCGGCCAGATCCTTGATCCTCCACCGCTCGAACCGGAATCGCGGCTGGAAAGCACGCTCGACGTCGACGAGCCAGAGCCCGGATCCACCCTCTTGGGCGAAGACGTGATTCCAGTAGAGGTCCCGATAGACCCATCCCGCCTCGTGGAGGCGCCGAACCACCACAGGCATCTCCGCGAGCGCCCGGTCGACATCTAGACCCTCGGCGAGAAGCGCATCGAGCGGTCGACCGGGCACCGCCTCGAGGCCGATGACCGTGTCGCGCCCATCCGCACCAAAAAAGAGCAACCGCGGCACGTTGAGCCCGAGCCCCGCGAGTTGGCGAAGGGCAGCCTTCTCCCTCAGAGCGTCCCAGATTCGGCCCCGGCGGTGCTTGCAAAACACCAGCCGCCCGCCCAGATCGTGCATCACCGTCCGACGCCATGGTGCCCACCGCACAGTCACGCCGCGTGTATCCCGCAGCGCGTCCCCAGCATCCCCGTACGCGAAGTACTGACGCACGGGATGACCGCCATCGACGGTGAACTCGAGCTGAGTCGCGAGTCCGTGGGGCAGGAATCTGAGCATTTGGGGGCGCGGCCGTGGGCCGACAGAATTCTTATCTTCCTCGGATTCCCCATGCCGTGGCCACCATCGACCGAGTTAGATTTCGCGCGACTTCACACGTTCCAGCAACCGCCACATGAATCCCAATCAGGTTCTCGGGGATGAGAATCCCTTCGAGGCAATGCACGCCAGATTCGACCTGGCCGCTACCAAGCTGGGCCTGGATCCTGGGCTCTACCAGATCCTCAAGCAGCCGGACCGTGAACTCACCGTCGCGATCCCGACCTACATGGACGACGGGACGCTGCAGGTCTTCACCGGCCATCGCGTGCAGCACTCGACGACCCGCGGCCCGGCGAAGGGTGGCATCCGCTTCAACCCGAACGTCACCCTCGACGAAGTCCGTGCGCTCGCGGCCTGGATGACGTGGAAGTGCGCGGTCGTCAACATTCCGTTCGGTGGCGGCAAGGGCGGCGTCATCTGTGATCCGAACAAACTCTCCCTCGGCGAACTCGAGCGCATCACCCGACGCTACATCGCGGCGATCATGGACATCATCGGCCCGGACCGGGACGTGCCAGCCCCGGACATGGGCACGGACAGCCAGGTGATGGCGTGGATCATGGACACGTACTCCATGCACAAACGCCAAACGTGTACCTCGATCGTCACCGGCAAGCCGATCGAACTGGGCGGTTCCCTCGGACGCATCGACGCCACCGGGCGAGGCCTGCAACTCTGCACGCGCGAAGCGTTGCTGAAGCTGAAGATCGACCCGAAGGAATGCCGCGTCGCGATCCAGGGCGCTGGCAACGTCGGCCAGGTCTCGGCAAAGTACCTCAACCAGATGGGGTGCACGGTCATCGCCATCTCCGACATCCACGGCGCGGTCGTCAACGAGGAGGGTCTGGATCTCGAAAAACTGCAGGAGTATCTCGACAAACAGGGCAACCTGCAGGGCTACGCCGGCGGCGATTGGATCACGAACGCCGAACTCCTCGAGCTACCCGTGCAGATCCTGGTACCCGCGGCGACGGAAAACGTCGTCACGAGAAAGAACGCCGATCGCATCAAGGCGCAACTGATCGTCGAAGGCGCCAACGGCCCGGTCACGCCCGCCGCCGACACGATCCTGGAGGGCAAGGGCATCACGGTCATCCCGGACATCCTGGCGAACGCCGGTGGCGTGACGGTCTCCTACTTCGAGTGGGTTCAGGACCGCATCGCCTACTTCTGGGGCCAGGAAGAGGTCGACAGCAAGATGGAGAACATCATCGTCGGCGCTTTCCACGACGTGCACAAGATGGCGGAGGGGTTCGAGGTCAGCCAGCGGATCGCCGCGTACATGCTCGCAGTCAACCGCGTCTCCGAGATGGCGCGCGTCCGCGGGGTCTACGCCTGAGGCCGCCGGAGATGCCCCGCTAGACTGGGGGCCCGATGCAACTACGACCCTATCAGGACGATGCTCTCCACGCGGTGCGTGAGTGCTACCGAAAGGGTCACCGCAGCGTGCTCGTCGTGATGCCCACCGGAACGGGCAAGACCGTTCTCTTCGCGGAGATCGCGCGCATTGCCAAGGGACCCGTGCTGGTCCTCGCGCACCGACAGGAGT
>CAYYAQ010000271.1:0-2816 GCA_964469555.1 uncultured candidatus Brocadiaceae bacterium
CGGTCTGCCTTCGATGTGCGGGCGTGCGGCTTGTTCAGCCGCCTGCGCGCGTGAGGCTTGGCGAAAGGCGAGCCGCCCCGCGTCCTGGGATGCGTGGCTCGCGGCGAACAGAAGGCTCGCGATGAAAACCAACCGGAGCATGTTGATCACTATCGGGAGCGCAATCGCTGCGCCGTGATCAGGTCGCGTATCGGCGATGTCGTGGGCACGTCGACATGCCGCGCTTCGGAGGTATGCTGCGCCTTGATCGCTTCAAATCCACGATGAGTGAATACCTCGAAGACCTGAATCCGGCACAGCGCGATGCCGTGACGCACCGTGACGGACCGCTGATGGTCCTCGCCGGCGCGGGTTCGGGCAAGACCAGGGTGATCACCCGCCGGATCGCCTGGCTGCTGCAGGAGGGCGTCGCCCCGGGACAGATCCTGGCGCTTACCTTCACCAACAAAGCAGCTGGCGAGATGGCGAACCGCGTCGAGTCCCTGCGGGGCTATCGCGTTCACGTGGCGACGTTTCACTCCGCTTGCGCGCGGTTCCTGCGCCGTGACGGCCACCTCCTCGGCTATCCACAGAACTTCTCGATCTACGACACGTACGATCGGGATTCGTGCATCAAGCAGCTGTTGCGGAGCCATCACATCCAGGTCGGCGGCGCGGTCACGCCGAACAAGGTCGGCTCGCGGATCTCACGGTTGAAGAACCTCGGCGTCGGGCCTGAGGACTTCGTCTCCGGGCTCGGCGAAGTCGACGCCGTGGTTCGGCGGATCTACTCACCCTATCTCGTCCGCATGCGTGACCTGGGCGCCATGGACTTCGACGACCTGTTGCTCCGGTTCCGCGACCTGTTGGTGGAGCATCCCGACGCTGCCGAGATGTACCAGGAGAGATTCCGATACCTCCTCGTCGACGAATTTCAGGACACCAACCTCGTCCAGTACGACCTCCTCAAGAGGCTCTCGGCGAAGTACCGCAACCTGTGCGTTGTCGGCGATCCGGACCAGTCGATCTACAAGTTCCGCGGGGCCGAGATCCGCAACATCCTCGACTACCAGGACGACTATCCGGACGCGGTGACGATTCGGCTAGAGACGAACTACCGCTCGTCCGGGTGCATCCTCGCCGCCGCCCAGGGCGTGATCGAGAACAACAAGGGCAGGATGGACAAGACCCTGCGGACCGACGCCGAGTTTGGTGCGCCGGTCTCGATCTGTCGGTACGGGTCTGAACAGGAAGAGGCAGAAGAGCTCACGAACGGGATCTGGCAGCTCATGTCGAACGGGATCGACCTGGGCGAGGTCGCTGTTTTCTACCGGACGCATTCCCTCAGCCGCACGATCGAGCAGGCGTTCCGGCAGCGCGGACTGCCCTACGACGTCGTCGGTGGACTGACGTTCTTCGAACGCCGTGAAATCAAGGACGTGTTGGCGTACCTGCGCGTGCTCGTCAACCCGCTCGACGATGTCAGCATGTTGAGGGTCATCAACGTGCCGCCTCGCGGCGTGGGCAACGTGAGCTTGCAGAAGATCATCGACCGCGCGGCGGACGCGGAACTCTCGTTGTTCGAGGCGGTGTGCGACGCGGATTGTCGAGGCGTCGTCTCCGGCAAGGCGCGCAAGGGACTCGAATCCCTCGCCAAGGTTCTCACCGAGGCGCGCGGCGAAGAGAATCCCGAAGAGGCGGTCCGCATCGTGCTGAAGGGTACGGAATACCTCGGATACGCCGGTGGACTCGGCGACCCCCAAGATGCCAGCCGCGAGGAGAACATCCTCGAGTTGATCAACGATGCCGCGCAGTTCGCCGAGGAGAGCGACGAAGGGCTCGCCGAGTATCTCCAGCACGTCAGCCTCCTCACGTCCCAGGACGAGCAGCACGGTGAGGGGCCGCGGATTTCCCTCATGACGGTGCATTCCGCCAAGGGGTTGGAGTTCGACTACGTTTTCACGATCGGCCTCGAGGAGGGCCTCTTCCCACACAGCCGGTCGTTCGAAGATCCCGAGGGCATGGAGGAGGAGCGACGGTTGATGTACGTCGCCATGACTCGCGCCCGGAAAGCCCTCGCGTTGAGTTACGTGTCCTTCCGGATGATCAACGGCGAGACCCGCCGTCAGGACATGTCGCGTTTCTTGGGCGAAATCCCGGACGAGTGCGGGACGCGGATGGGCATGCCCTGGGGCTACGAGGCCGACGGCGATGGTGACACCGTGTACGAGGCCGACGATGGAATCGACTACGACCCCGGAGACCAGCTGGAGGACGACACCGTCCAATTGTGTGAGGGCGCGTACGTCGTGCATCCGGAGTACGGACCTGGTCAGGTGTTACGGCTCTCGGGTAGCGGGATTCGCATGAAGGTCGTCGTGCTGTTTCAGGACGGGCGGGAGAAGACCCTGATTCCGGAGTACGCCGGCCTTCAAGTGATCGATGGGAGTGAGGAATGGTGAACGACGGCGATGGCATTCTCAGGCGACTCGACGAGCTGCTCGAGCAGGCGCGCGGAGATGCCGAGCTCTTGGCGCAGATTCGCCTTCGCGTCGATGCGATCGAGTCGCCCTCAGAACCTCCGACCGAGGACAGTGATCCCGAGGTCTGGCACGGAATGATCGGCAGTTGTGATGCGCTCCTCGAGCTCCGTGTGAACGCGCAGAAGTTCGCGGACGCGAATGTCCCGATCCTCGTGCGCGGCGAGAGCGGCACCGGCAAGGATGTGTTGGCGAAGATCCTGCACGGCATCGGCCCGCGCGCCGGGCGACCGTTCGTCGGCGAGAACTGCGCGGCCATCCCGGAGAACCTGCTCGAGTCCGTCCTCTTTGGCCACA
>CAYYAQ010000272.1:0-2752 GCA_964469555.1 uncultured candidatus Brocadiaceae bacterium
TTTGCGAGTCCGATCGAGCGTCGACCGGCTGGGAGCCAAAACAAGAATCCGTGGACGCGCCGCCTACCCACCCCAGATCTTGACCTCGGGGCAAAGGTCCACATCGAACTTCGCCGCGACGCGATCCCTCACGTCCTGCACGAGGTCCAGGAAGTCCTGGCTCGTGCCGCCCCCCTCGTTGACGAAGTAGTTCGCGTGCCTGTCCGAGACCACGATCTTCCCGCGGCGCAAGGCCTTGCAACCAGCCTCTTCGATCAGGCGCCCGGCGGCGTGACCCTCGGGGTTCTGGAAGACGCAGCCCGCGCTCTTCTGGGTGACCGGCTGGGTCGCATTTCGCCGTCTGAGCGAGACATCCATCCGCGCGAAGATCGCGGACGGGTCATCCTTCTCCAGTTCGAACGTGGCTTGCACCACGATCATCTTGCCGAAACCGCCGTTGCGGTACTTCGGCTGGGTCTGATCCCTGGCGAGCACGCGAATCTCGCCGGACTCGTCGACGACCGTGACGGAAACGAGACGCTCGAACATCTCGGTATCCCGGGTACCTGCGTTCATGGCCACAGCACCACCCACGACGGCGGGGATCCCGATCAGAAGTTCGAAACCGGAGAGTCCCAAGTCCTTGGTGCCGCGAATCAACGAGGGCAGAGTCACTCCAGCGCCAGCCGTGATGCGGAACTCGTCCCGCATCACGCGGTTGAGGTGAACGAGTGAAACGGTCAGACCTGGAACTCCATCATCCGCGACGACGATGTTGCTGCCACCGCCGAGCATGTGAATCGGCTGGTCAAACTCCCTGGCCGCGCGCACGAGCATGCCGACGTCGGCCTCGGTCTTCGGCTCGAGGAAGAACGCCGCGAGGCCGCCGATGTGGAGGTGTGTCATCGGTGCCAGAGGCACGGCTTCCCGGACGGCCCCCTGGAAGCCACGTAGCGCGTGGCGAAGCTCATAGACGTGCAAGAACATCCTCCACGACATCGTCGATTTCACCGGCCCCGAGCATCAGGATGAGGTCGTTCTCGTTGCGGAGTTCGTCAACGCGGTCGGGCAGCTCGCGAATGCAGCCACCCGACTCCGAGGATCCGCCGCGGGACCGGATCGCTTCGACGAGGTCGCGTGCGCAGACCTTGGCCCGAATCTCCGCGGCCTCTCGCGCGCCGTAGATGTCGGAAACGATCGACTGGTCGGCGTCCTTGAGAACGTCCGCGAACTCGTCGAGCAGCTGCAGCGTGCGCTGGTGCTGGTGCGGTTCGAAGGCCACGAGGATGCGTTGCTTGGGAAACCGGCGACGCGCGGCGCGGAGCACCGCGCGGATCTCGGCGGGATGGTGGGCGTAGTCGTTGATCAGCACGCCGCCGCGCGCGCCTCGGCGAAGCTCGAATCGGCGACGCACGCCACCGAACGCGGACAGGCCGTCGCACGCGAGATCGGGATCCGCCCCACCGAGCTCCGCGAGTCCGAGCGCGAAGAGCGCGTTCTTCATCTGGAACCGACCGGGGAGCTGGAGTTGCACCCGGCGCAACCGGCGCTCCTTCAGAATCGGAACGAATGAGTAACGACCGAGGTCGTCGGTGACGTCCACGGCGCGGATTTCGGCGAAGAGCCCCGAGCCGACGCGGAGCACGAACACGTCGTCGCTCACGCCCTGGAGCACGTCCTCCGGCACGAACTCTTCGACGAAGACCGTGCCGCCGGGACGGACTCGGGCGAGGTAGCCCGCGTACGCCTCGAGCAGGTCCTCATTCGAAGGGTAACAATCGAAGTGGTCGTGATCGACGTTGAGGATCGCCGCGCCCGTCGGTCGCAGTTGGTGGAACGAGCGGTTGAACTCGCACGCTTCGACGAGGAGCAGATCGTCCTCGCCGCCGTAGCCGTTGCCGCCAAGCTCCGGGACGTCACCGCCCACGAGGTGGGAGGGGTCGCGTCCGCCGGCCTGCATGGCGGCGACGGCCAGGGCGGTAGTGGTCGTCTTCCCGTGGGTTCCAGCGATGGCGAGGGTCCGCTTCCCCTCGGAGAGACGGCCCACGGCTTCGGCGTAGAGGAGCGACGTGAAACCACGCAACTCGCATTCGCGGACTTCGGCGTTGCTCGCCGGCACCGCGGCGGAACGGACCACGTAGCCATTCTCCCCGACGATGCGTTCGGGGCGATGGGACGCCCAACACGTGATGCCGTCTTGTCCGAGCGCAGCGAGCACGTCGCTGACGACGGCGTCGCTGCCTGTCACTTCCTTGCCGATGCCGTGGAGCAACCGCGCGAGAGCGGACATGCCCGCGCCACCGATTCCGACCAGGTGGTAGCGATCACTGCCGAGTTTCAATCGAGGGCTCCCATCTTCGTAAGATCCGCGATGATCTGATCGCAGGCATCGTCCTGCGCCAATTCGACGGCACTCTCCCCCATCGCACACAGACGCGCGGGGTTCGTGAGGAGTTCGGTGACGAGACGGGTGAAGTCGCCCCCCTCGATATCGGCTTCATCGCGCAGGTATGCCGCACCCGCCGCTTCCAGAACTCGACCGTTGTGCCACTGTTGGCGGTCTCGGTGGTGAGGATACGGCAGGATGATCGACGCCCGACCGGCGACCATCAACTCGGCTATGGTGCCTCCGCCGCCACGGCAGATCACGAGATCTGCCGCGGAGTAGAGGCTCGCCATGTCCATAACGACCGGGCGTACGACCGCGCGCACGCCGAGTTCGTAGTACCTCGCCCGGACGTCCTGATCGGCGCCGGGGCCGGCGAGGTGAAGA
>CAYYAQ010000273.1:0-2702 GCA_964469555.1 uncultured candidatus Brocadiaceae bacterium
GAGCCTGGGCTTCCGGAACCTGGCCGGCGTCGAGACCTCGGAGCGACTGCGGGAACGGTTCCGCGACGACGAGATCCCGGTCCACCCGTCGATCCCCGACGAGACGTTCGACGCCGTGTTCATGCTGGACGTCCTCGAACACATCGCGGACGACACCGGCACGCTGGCGAGGATCCACGGCATCCTGCGACCCGGTGGGCAGTTCCTCATCTCGGTTCCCGCACACCCGTTCTTGTGGGGACCGCACGACGTCGTCAACAAACACGAGCGCCGCTACCGGCGTCGCGAACTCCGCGACAAGCTCACGGATGCGGGGTTTGAGATCGAGCGTTTCAGCTACTGGAACATGTTCTGCTTCCCGATCGCGTGCCTGGTCCGCTGGCTGCGCATCCGCAAGAACGAAGACGCTGGCGACGTCGGACTGGGGCCTTCGCTCGCACTGAAGTTGTACGGGTGGGTCCTTCGCGTGGAGAACCGCCTGTTGCACTGGTTCGATCTTCCCGCCGGGATCAGCCTCGTCGCGAAGACGCACACGAAGGGCGACGCACCAGCCCAGGCCATCACGCCGCGGCGTGGAGTCCGATGCCAGGGAGGGTTAGCAACGCCGACAGCAGCGCGCCGAGCAGAACCGCGAGGATTGCGCACACGATTCCCCGCGGCTGGCGATCCGACGACCAGCCGACGAGGAAGGCGACACCGGTGGCGACGATGACCAGCACCGAGATCTGTGGTGCTCCGGCCAAGAGGCACATGCCGATCAGCAGACCGAGCACGGCGATCTCACGTCGTCCTGGACTCGCGAGAAGGCGATCGCCAGCATCGATCAGCCATGGCAACCAGGCGTAGGCCATCACGAAACACGGCAGATGGATGTGCAGCGCGACGAAGCCGGAGAACAACATCGTCACCGCACCGAGCATCGCTGCCGGCCACGGCAGTCCCTTGCCGGTGAACAGCCTGAACGCCCCGAAGCCGAGCAACAGAAGATGCAACGCGACGGTGATCGCCAGGGTGCGCAAGGGGGCGAAGACGGCGTACAGCGCCGTCGTCGGGTAGAACGTGGCGAACCCCATGCTGGCGAGCTGCGGCTGACCCAGCAGTTGGCACTCGTTCCAGAGCGGTACGCGACCGTCGCGCAGTTGCTCGAGACTGTCGAGGGTTCCCGGCAGGATGAACGCGTTGATGTAGGTCGTGACAACGTTCATCGCCCGCCGCGGCTCGTCCACGCTCGCGTGGTAGCGCAGCGGCGGCACGATCCGGTTGTCGACACTGAGCAGGGATGCGTCCAGGAACAGGGGCTCGAACAGCGCCGCGACGATCAGGATCAGCAATGTGACGAATGCTGATCCGTCGCATGTAGCTGAAGGTCTTCGGCGTTGCGACCGCGAAACCCGGACAGCAGGTCGAGACACTCGATCCCGGCCTCGGCGCAGAACTCGCGTACCATTTCGTGCAGGCCCAGGTACGGATAGTCGTCGCCCAGGCGCGTGACCATCGGTTGGATGACAACCAGGAGTCGAACGCCGGCGCCAGTCAGCAGTACCTCGCGGGGTGGCGCACGCGTGGGCGGCGGCGTCGGCAACCCGAGATGTTCCAGGCAACGGCCGGTCCCGGCGAGGCGCTCCTAGGGCGAGTGTGCGATGCGGAAGCCGAAGTGATCGTTGCCGTGGTTTACGTCGTCGAAGAAGCGACCGCTGCTTTCCAGGGTCGCCTGATGGTAGTTCCAGGACCCTCCGCGCCACGACCGCAGCTTCGATCCGGACACGAGGATCAGGGGATCCTTCACGGCGGCGGCCCCATACGGGAGATAGTTGTCCCACATCCACTCCCAGACGTTGCCACCCATGTTGTAGAGCCCGAACGGATTCGCCTTCCCGCCCATGGCTGCCCGCACGTGGTGGAGAGCCGGCTTGATCTGCCGCTGGTTCCAGTTCGCGTCGGCTATCGTCGTGCCGTCGTAGACCGAGTAGTAGTAGCTCCGTCCAGCCTGGGCAGCGTATTCCCATTGCGCTTCGGTCGGCAGTTGAACGAGATAATACTCGGCGAACGCCTGGGCTCCCCACCAGCGGATGAAACCGACGGGGTATGCCGAGACCGTCTGCTGATTGGGCAGGTTGACGGCCATTTTCGGGTTCTTCTTTGTCCAGCCGGTGAGCTCCGGCCATGCCGAGAAGTCGTTGAGCAGGACCGTCTTGTCCAGCTGACGCGGCACGGACGTGTAGTTGTAGTAGTTGCAGAGAGCGTGCCAGTCGAAGTCATTCGGGGAGAACGGGTCCTTCACGTAGAACGGACTCTTCCTGGTAGCGTCGTAACCCACAAAGGATTCTGACTAGCGCCAACGGAAGAGTCATAACCCACAAAGGAGATGTTCAGTGGGTTCTCCGGCTCGATCGTTCCCGTGAACGGATGGTTGTCTCTGTCCGCGTTGTCGTGGTCTTTCATGACGCGGGTTCCCTCCAGGCAGTAGAAGGACATGCCGGGATATTTCGAGAGCGCCGTTCCGACGATCAGCTTCTTACCCGCGTCCGGTCCGCGCGTGCCGAGTTGCACGGTGATGAGCTTGGCCGCGATCGCGTTATTGAGGAACTCTGCGTACTGCGCGTTGGTGATTTCCGTTGCACTCAACTCGTAGTCGCTGAGGGTGACCTGGTGCTCGGTTGCCTGCCCCCTCTGCGGTCCGCGCAGGTTGTTGTTGCCCATCT
>CAYYAQ010000274.1:0-2613 GCA_964469555.1 uncultured candidatus Brocadiaceae bacterium
CCGCGCCATCGCAGTCCTTGTGGACCAGCTTGCCGTCAGCGAAGGACCAGACCACGTCGGAGATGTCAGTGCCCTGGGTACCGATGCCGACCAGGAAGTTCTGGCTCTGCTGCAGGTAGAGGGCGACCGGGTCGCCGGTTGCGGAAGCACCCATCGCGGCCAGGGCGGCCTTGGCGGTGGCGACCACGCCTTCGTTGCTGTCCTTGACGAGGCTCGTCAAGGCCGGGATCGCGCGGTGGTCGCGGGTCCTGATCAGGATCGACGCGATGTTCTGCCGCAGCGTGGGGCTCCTGCTCTGCAGGGCTTCGATCAGCGGCAAGGTCGCGGTCCGGCCGAACTCGTAAAC
Organism: uncultured candidatus Brocadiaceae bacterium; assembly: GCA_964469555.1. Taxonomy (GTDB): domain Bacteria; phylum Planctomycetota; class UBA1135; order UBA1135; family UBA2386; genus CAYYAQ01. The sequence continues at coordinate 347 of CAYYAQ010000274.1, forward strand.
GCCGAGCATGGCGTAGAGGGAACCCTTGTCGTCGTCGTGATCACCGAGCTTCTCGAGGAAGGCGGGGATCGCGAACTGACCGTGCTTGGTCCGCAGTTCGATGACCGCGTTGTCGCGAGTCTCGTGGTCAGCATCGAGTGCCTTGGTGACGAGCGCGGCGATCGCGTCCGTGTCCCGAGACATCTTCTCCCGCTCAGCGCGGGCCTTGCCGATGATGCTCCTGGCGATCTTGCCGACTTCTCCCTTGGTGAGGATCAGCTCGTGCCAGATGTCCGTGTCGATGGTCGTCCAGAGTTCGTACGCGACCGCTTGGGACGGGTCTTGCTGGATGACCTTCTCGAGGATCGGCAGGGCCTTGTCCTTCTGGCCAGTCATGACCAGACGCCAAGCTTGCTTGATCAGCGCTTTCGGATCGTCGTCTTGTGCAAAAGCACTGCCGTGGACAATGCAGAGTGCAGTGAGACCGAGGAGGGACTTACGAAGGATCGCCATGAAAATGGACTCCTGGGGAGGATTGATGCCGGAGTGGCGGGTGCGAGGGGGTCGGCTTCAGGGACGGCGGGAAACCCGACCGCGCGGCGCAGTCGGCACCCCGAAAACTACCATAGGTTGACGTAGGGGGGGGAGCCAATCCTAGGGGTCAGAGCGACACCGTCAAGACGGGCAGGGGACTCATCTTCGGCAGAATCGATGGCCACGGAGCATAGCATCGGTCCTGCGGATTCCACGGCGTCCGTCGAAATCGCGCTGAGACGGGGGTCTGGCACGGGGAACGGGTGCGTCTGCAGGGCGACCGCCGCACGGGCGGGCGGTGCGAATCGGTCTCGCAGCGGCGGGCGCAAATTCGCAGGGGGCCTGGGGTTTGGCCCTCCGCGGAATACGATCCCCGGCATGTCACCCTCCCGCATCCTGATCGTCGACGACCAGGCAGCCATCCGCGAGGAATTGGCCTACGCCCTGAAGTACGAGGGTTTCGACTCCTTCGAGGCCCGAGACGGCGATACCGCGCTCGCCGCGGTGGAGACTGCCGTGAAGGAGAACGCGGAATTCCACGCGGTCCTTCTCGACATCAAGATGCCCGGCCTCGACGGCATGCAGGTGCTCTCCGAACTGCGCAAGAACCACCCGAACCTACCGGTGATCATGATCTCCGGGCACGGCGACATCGAGACGGCGGTGGTCGCGGTGAAGCAGGGGGCGTGTGACTTCCTGCCCAAGCCCTTCGACACGGATCGGGTCCTCGTATCGGTGAAGGGCGCCCTGCGGCTGCGCCATCTCAGCAAGCAGAACGACGCGCTGCGCACGCAACTGGCGCGGGAATACGAGATCATCGGCGACAGCGACGAGATCAAGGCCGTGCTGAGCGCGATCGACCGCGTAGCACCCACGGAGGCCTCAGTACTGATCACCGGCGAGAACGGCACCGGAAAGGAGCTCGTCGCCCGACAGCTCCACGGGCGCTCGACGCGGAACCAGGGCCCGTTCGTCGCGGTAAACTGCGCGGCGATCCCCGCGGAGTTGATCGAGAGCGAGCTCTTCGGTCACGAGAAGGGCGCGTTCACCGGGGCGAACACGGCGCGGCGGGGACACTTCGAAAACGCGAGCAGCGGGACGATCTTCCTCGACGAGATCGGAGACATGGCCCTGTCCGCCCAGGCGAAGTTGCTGCGCACGCTGCAGGAGAAGGTGGTCACCCCCATCGGCTCGAGCAAGACGGTCGCGGTCGACGCGCGGGTGGTCGCCGCGACGAACCAGGATCTCGCAGCGATGGTCGAAGAAAAGACCTTCCGCGAGGACCTCTACTACCGGATCCACGTGATCCGGATCCACTGCCCGGCGCTGCGCGACCGCGGCGCCGACGTCGAGACCCTGGCGCAACTGTTCGTGCGCCAGGCGTGCAAGCGCAACGGCCTGCCGAAACGCTGCCTGGGCAAGGACGCGCTCGTGGCGCTGCGCCGGCTACCCTGGCCGGGCAACGTGCGGGAGCTGAAGAACCTCATGGAGAGCGCCGCCATACTCGCCCAGGGCGATGAGATCACGGCCGCCGAGGTCGAGGGGATGGTGACGGAGAAGCGCGCCGGGGCGACCGGCCACACCGAGTATTTCACCCTGCCCACCCTTGAAGAATTTCGCGCCACCACGGAGAGAGAGTTCATCCGCCGCAAGATCGAAGAGAACGGCGGGAACATCAAGCGGACCGCCGAGACCATCAAGATCCAGCGCTCGAACCTATACAAGAAGCTCGAGCGCTACGGGCTGCGGTAGCC
>CAYYAQ010000275.1:0-2610 GCA_964469555.1 uncultured candidatus Brocadiaceae bacterium
CGTGTGGCACCGCATGGGCGACGTGGGCTACCTGGACGATCGAGGCCGCTTGTGGATGTGCGGTCGCAAGTCGCACCGGGTGGAGACTGGCGAAGAGACGCTCTTCACGATCCCGTGCGAAGCGATCTTCAACACGCACCCGTCCGTCCATCGCACCGCGCTGGTCGGTCTGGGGCCGCGGGGCAGCCAGCGACCGGTGCTCTGCGTCGAACTCCTGCCAGGGATCAGGCCCACGGAGAGCCTCTGCCGCGAACTCGCGGATGCTGGCCAGAAAAACGATCTGACCAGGTCCATCTCGACGATTCTCTTTCACAAGCGATTCCCGGTCGACGTCCGGCACAACGCCAAGATCTTCCGTGAACGCCTCGCCGAGTGGGCGGCGGGTCAACTCCCGTAGCGCCGCGATGCGAGTCCTCGTGACCGGTGCAGGTGGGTTTCTCGGCTTCGCGGTCGCCGAGCAACTCGTCGCACGTGGCGAAGAGGTCCAAGGATTCTCCCGCGGCGCCCACCCGAAGCTCGAAACCCTCGGGGTCGCGCAACACCGCGGCGATCTCGCCGACGCCGCAGCCGTCTCGAAAGCGATGGAAGGCTGCGACCAGGTCTTTCATGTCGCCGCCCGCCCCGGCGCCTGGGGACCTTACAACGCGTACCACGACGCCAACGTGCGCGGTACCGAGAACGTCGTCGCCGCCTGCCGACAACATGGCGTATCCGACCTGATCTACACGTCGACTCCGAGCGTCGTGTCCGGCGGCACCGACCTCGAGGGCGTCGACGAATCACAGCCGTACCCGTCGTCTTTCCGCGCCCACTACCCGGCCACGAAAGCGATCGCGGAGAAATTCGTGCGCGAAGCGAGCGACGACGCCCTCCGCACAGTTTGCCTGCGCCCTCACCTCGTGTGGGGCCCCGGCGACACCAGCCTCCTCCCGCGTCTCGTCAGCCGTGCGCGCAAGGGAAAGCTGCGCCGCATCGGAGCTCGCGAGAAGCTCATCGACACGACCTACATCGACGACGCGGTCCAGGCCCATCTCCTGGCCGCCGACAAGCTCCGCGGTGCGGATCGGGAAACCGTCGCGGGAAAGGTCTACTTCATCAGCGGTGGCGAACCCGTCGGAACGTGGACGATGATCGACCGCATGCTCGAGGCCACAGGCCAGCCGCCGATCACCCGCCGCATTTCTCCCGGCGCCGCCCGCCTCGCCGGTGCTGTGTGCGAGCTCGTCTACGGTCTCTGCCGCATCCAATCCGAACCGCCGCTCACGCGTTGGGTCGTCGAGGAGTTGTCGACCGCGCACTGGTTCGACATCAGTGCGGCGCGACGCGACCTCGGCTACGATCCCGCCGTGTCTCTCGACGATGGGATGAAACGACTGGCGGCGTGGTGGAAGTCCGAGGGCGGTCATGCCTGACATCTCATTACTCGGAGAAGCCATCGACGTGTGGCATCTGCCGCTCACCCGGGAACGCTCCGACTACGCCCTTCTCAGCGCAGACGAGCGTGAACGGCTCGACCGGTTCCGCATCGACACCAAGAAAGTCCAGTTCCTGTCCGCGCGCTCGCAGATGCGCCGCATCCTCGCCAGCTACGTCGGGGCCGATCCCGCGGCACTTCAGTTCGCGTACGGCGAGCACGGGAAGCCTTCGCTGCCCGACCATCCCGACCTGGAGTTCAACTTGTCACACTCCGGTCGCGCCGGCCTGCTCGGCGTGACCCTCGGCGCGCGACTCGGCGTCGACGTCGAGCTGGAAAAGCCGCGCCGCCGATTCGAGGGCATCGCCGCGCGGTTCTTCGCCCCACCCGAACACACAGCGCTGATGGCGCTCGCCGAGGAATCGCGACCAGCTGCTTTCTACCGGGCCTGGGCCTGCAAGGAGGCGTACCTCAAAGCCTGGGGGACCGGCCTGTCCTTCCCTTCGAACAAGTTCGCGATAGATTACTCCGGGGCAGGCCCGCCTCGGGTCCTCACCACCGACATGCCGGACGATCATCAAGATGGGTGCCTCATGCGGGCCGTCCGCACCTTCCCGAGTCACGCGGCCGCGGTCTGCTTCTCCGGAGAGGAACGATGGCTGCGCCACTTCGCGCCCGGCGGTTGTTCCGACGCCATCTGAGGATAGGGTACCGGTCGCGCAACCCATGCAAGACCCCGACCCGGCCAAGTTGTACTGGCGCAGGAACATCCAGATCCTCGTCGCCCTGCTGATCGTCTGGTTCGTCGTCAGCTACGTGCTCGGAATCTTCTTCGTCGAGCCGCTCAACCACTACCACATCGGAGGCTTCCCTCTCGGGTTCTGGTTCGCACAGCAGGGCGCGATCTACGTCTTCATTCTGCTGATCCTCGCCTACGCGATTCTCCTCGACCGACTCGACGCGCGCCTCGCATCGTCCCTCGACTCCGCCGCGAAGGAAGACGCTGACTGATGGAGGCCTCGACCTGGACCTGGATCATCGTCGGCATCACGTTTTCGCTGTACATCGGGATCGCGTTCTGGTCGAAGGTGAAGACGACGAAGGGCTTCTACGTCGCCGGTCAGGGTGTCCCCGCGATCCTGAACGGCATGGCCACGGGCGCCGACTGGATGAGCGCCGCATCGTTCATCTCGATG
>CAYYAQ010000276.1:0-2554 GCA_964469555.1 uncultured candidatus Brocadiaceae bacterium
CGCGATCTCCACCTGCAAGCGCACCAGATCCAGCCCCGTCGTCATCTCGGTGACCGGGTGCTCCACCTGGAGCCGCGTGTTCATCTCCAGGAAGTAGAACTCCCCGTCCTGGTCCAACAGGAACTCCACCGTACCCGCGCTCTTGTAGCCCACGTGCTCCGACAATCTCAGCGCGGCATCGCTCATGCGCTGCCGAAGATCCGCGTCGACCGCCGGTGACGGAGCTTCCTCGACGACTTTCTGGTGGCGGCGTTGGACGGAACATTCGCGCTCGTTAAGGGCGACGACGTTTCCGTGCGCGTCGCCGAGCACCTGGATCTCGATGTGTCGCGCGGGCTGGACGAGTTTCTCGAGGAGGATCTCGTCGCTGGAGAACGCGGCTCGGGATTCCCGCCGGCACGCGGCGATCTCTTCGAGGAAGTCGCTCTCCTGACGGACGATGCGCATACCCTTCCCGCCACCGCCGGCAGACGCCTTGATCAGCATCGGGAAACCGATCTTCCGCGCCTCGTCGAGCATTTGCTGATCATCGCCGCGGTCATCGTTGAACCCGGGGATCACGGGAACACCGGCTTCGATGGCAGCCTCCTTGGCCTTTTGCTTCGAGCCGAGAATCTCCATCGAGTCCGCCTCGGGTCCGATGAACTCCAAGCCCACGGCCTCGAGTGCGCGCACAAAGTTCGCGTCCTCGCTCAAGAACCCGTAGCCAGGATGTATCGCGTCGCACTCCGCGTCACAGCCGGCATCGAGAAGTTGCGGCACCTGGAGGTATGACGAGCTCGCGTCGTGACCACCGAGATTGACCGCAAGCGTGGCCGCGGACACATGTGGTGCCGTAGCGTCGATATCACTATGCACAGCGACCGTCTCGATCCCCATCTCGTGGAGGCTGCGGCAAATCCGCACGGCGACCTCCCCACGGTTGGCAACCAGCACTCGGCGAAAGGGTGGCTCGGACATGACCAGAAAATGTAGCGGCCCATTTCCGTGGAGAAACAACCTTGTTCTCCTCACCGCACTGGAGTTTCGATCACGGAGGGGGCATAGGGCTATCGCTCATCCGTACTAGCAGCGATCGGTAGGTGGGATCGCCCTCAACACGGGGTAGTATGGGGCGCGCGGATCTCTGCACCGCGCTTTGCCTCGCTTTCACCTCCGTGTTTCCCCGTATTTCCTTGGAGCACCAATCCATGCTGAAAACACACCTGTTCACAACAGCTCTCATTCTCGCCGGCGCCGTCAGCGCCCAAAACGTCTACGTCCCTGACAACAACGCAGCCGTCGGGTCGTGCAACGTCATTCCGTTCGGCCACAACACCGTCTCCACCACGTGGTCGAACCAGCGCTACCAGTGCATGATCACCACGACCGACATGGGCGCCAGCACCAGCGCCGCCAATATCTGTGACCTGGGCTTCGCCCCGTGCGTCGCCGGCATCCGCCACTTCGACACGATCGAAATCGTCATGGCGCAGACCACGGCCGGCACGCTCTCGACGACGTTCGCGACGAACCTGGCGACTCTTCCGTCGGTCGTCTTGCGGGCCAAGGGCTGGGACTGGCACAACGACCTCGCCAACGTGTGGACCCGCATCGGACTCGACAAGTCCTATCTCTATCTGCAGGCCAACGGCAATCTCGTCATCCAGATCACGGTGACCGGCGCCGTGCTCCACACATCCTCGACAGCATTCCCTGGCTACCGTCGCGGCGATCGGCAGCGTATCTACAACTTCGGTTGGACCGGCTCGCCCCCGACGACGGGGACCAGCGGCAACGCTGCCTCCAAGATCGAGTTGGTCATCGGCACGAGCGACCTGAACGACTTCGGCCTCGGCTGCAAGGGCACCGCCGGCGTTCCCGACCTGCACCTCTCCGGCAGCGCAACGATCGGAACTGGTTCCATCGGTATGACCGTCACGAACTGCCCAGCCAACAACCTCGTCCTGCACGTATTCGGACTGGCGCGCTACGAGCCAGCGATCGACCTGGGTTTCGCGGGCGCCCCCGGCTGCACGCTCTACGAGACGGTGGACATCGTGCTTCCAGGTGTCACGAATGCGTCTGGGGTCTACAGTCTCAAGGCCAAGGTCCCGAACGACAGGGCCCTCATCTGCCTGAGGATCTACACCCAAGTGTTCCCGAATGACCCCAATGCAAACAGTTGGGGGAGGACGGCGTCCAACTTCGGTCGCATCCTGCCGGGCCTGTAATCAGTCCCACCGTCGATCCTTCGACGCAAGAAGGCGCGCATCCCTCGGGTGCGCGCCTTCTTCGTTTTAGGCCTCTCGTTGAGAGCCGTGGATCTCGCCCTCAACATGGGGTACTCTGAGCCGCGCGGATCCCTGCACCGCGCTTTGCCTCGCGTTTGCCACCACGTTCCCCATCCGTTGGAGTACCCAATGCTCAGAATGCGCATACTCACCACTGCTCTGATTCTCACCACCACCGTCAACGCCCAAGACGTCTACGTCCCTGACAACAACCCAGCCGTCGGCGCGTGCAACGTCATTCCGTTCGGCCACAACACCGTCTCCACCACGTGGTCGAACCA
>CAYYAQ010000277.1:0-2526 GCA_964469555.1 uncultured candidatus Brocadiaceae bacterium
GCTTCCGTACCCCAAGAGGGTCAACCCGAACGCCGGCTCGTACGTCAACTACGGTGCCGGCTGCGTCGGCAGCGGCAAGGGCAACGCGAACTGCGCGTCGAACAACCCGACCGGTGGGACCTTGACAGGGGCGACAACGACCAACGAGTATGCGTACTCCGCGACCACGACGACGTCGATCAAGGTCTCGGGCTTCTCGATCTACACCCGCAACACGAGCGGCGGCAACGTGACCGTCAGGACCGCGATCTACGGTAGTTCGAACGGGACTCCGTCCACGACGCCGATTGCGAGTGGGACGATGACGATCGGTTCGGTCGCCGGTTTCTACCGGACCACTCTGAGTGCGAACATTCCCGCCGGACCATTCTGGGTCTCCGTGGATCACAGTGCGGGCAATACGCACGTCTCCACTCTCACCTCCGGGGCGGGTGGTAGTGCGTACTGGCGTCGTCCGCCGATGGGCACCGGCGCCTGGGCGCGGTCAGGCGTCGTGTCGAGACCGTCGTTCCTCGTCCACTGCGGTAGCACGTCTGGTGGAATCCCGGATCTGCATACGACCGATATCCCCGAGATCAACCAGACGTTCACACTCAACCTGAGGTACGCGAAGACCAACTCTCCGTCGCTCCTCCTGTTTGGTGTATCGAAGTCGGTCTGGGGCGCACTCACGCTCCCATTCGATCTCGGCACGCTCGCTCCTGGGTGCAAGGTGCTCGCTTCGGGTGAGGCACAGGTCGGGTTCACCACGAACGCGGCGGGAACCGTGACCCAGAACTTCGCGGTGCCAAACAACCCGGCGTTGGTGGGTGTGTTGTTCCACAACCAGTACGTCGTCAGCGATTCGGCGAAGCCGATCGGCTTCGTGCTGAGCAACGCAGGTGCCGGCAAGATCGGCAAGCAGTAGTTCGGCGACCGGATACGCACAACGGTGCAGGAGCCCTGCCACGGCAGGGCTCCTTTCGGTTGCGAACCACGGCTCGTTGTAGTCTCGCCGGCCATCTTCGGACGTGACAACGAGCGGTATCGCCCGCCGGGATCTTACGCGATGTCCAGGCCCGCGCGGAGTTGCTACCATCCGCTTCGTCCCCGAGTTTCCTCGAATTGGAGACTCTCCCATGAAGCTTGCCCTGGCGTTCGCGCCTGCCCTTCTCTTGGCCCTCGTCTCTTCTCCCGTCAGCGCGCAGGGGAGTTGGACGAATCTCGGATCCGGCAAGACGGGATCGTTCGGTGTTCCTGTTCTCGTCGCGACGCCGCCGAATTTCGGCGCGGTGCTGACGTTTTCCGTCCTCGCGGCGCGACCGAACTCCGTCGCGGTGTTCTTCATCGGTCTACAGCCGGCGATCCTCTCGGTGCTAGGAGGCACGCTCGTCCCGGCTCCGGACATCGTCGTCGTCTCGAGGACGGATGCGCGAGGTAACGCCACTCTCGCGATCAACCTGCCAAAGGATCGGCGGTTGATGGCGATTTGTCTCACGGCGCAGTGTCTGATCGCGGATCCTCTCGCGACGTTCGGTGTCGCCTTCACGAATGCACTGGCGGGCACGTTCTGCCAGTGGTTCAGCACCAGTGAGAACTTCACGTCCAGTCTCTTCCTGGATCAGGATCGCTCGTCCGGAACCTGGGGGGGCGGTAGTCTCACGTTCAGCCCGTTCGGTGGAGATGGCCGACACGGAGTCTTCGATCCGAAGTTGGGCAAGGACATCACCGATGGGACGAAGCCGGTCAAGGTCTACGAGTGGGATCTCAGCAAGCCGGGTGGATTCAAGATCCCGCTGACCCACACGAAGTCCGGCAAGGACGAGTTCGTGCATGATGGACGGTTCTTCTTCCAACGAATGGAGGTGCCGGTCGGTGTCGAAGTGCATTTCATCGGTTCGGTCGCGGCGCGGATCACCGTGCAGGGTACTACGACGATCGGGGGGTTGCTGTCGGCGAACGGGGAGAGCCTTCCCACGGCTGGGCGTCCCGGATCCGAACTCGCGCTCAGGCTCAAGACCGCGAGATTCGGCGAAAAGGGCGGTCGCGGCGGCGCGATGGGTGGCGCCGGCGGCGACGGCGGGGACCCGGGTGACGGCCTCGGGAACAAGCCGGCGTTCGACGGTCGACCGGGCAAGATCGTCCAGCTGATTCCGCGTCACTTCTACTCGACCAACTACGCGGGTACTCGCGGCGCTGGTTCGCGGCAGTTCCCGATCGCCGGGACAAACGCGTCGATCATCTACTCGTACTTCAACCTGATCTGCCAGCAGGCAAATCGCGGCGGGGGTGGCGGTGGGTTCACTGCCCCCGGCGGTGTCGGTTCCGCGAAGTGGACCGGGCCGAACTCGGCGAACCAGAAGTACCTGGCGAAGGGAACGACAGCGGGTGGCACTGGCTTCCCGTTCCCGGCTGCCTTCCCGAACTACACGATCGCGTTCTCCCGCCAGGACCACTACATCGCAGGTGGCTCGGGTGGCGGTGGCTCGGCGTCGGGTGGCGCGATCAAGAGCATCGTCAACGATCGTTGGCGCGCCGGTCGCGCCG
>CAYYAQ010000278.1:0-2504 GCA_964469555.1 uncultured candidatus Brocadiaceae bacterium
GTCACGCAGTCGAAGAGGTCGACCCCGGCGCGGGTGGCGAGCAGGAAGTCCGCCGGCGTGCCGACGCCCATCAGGTACCGGATCTTGTCCGCCGGAAGGATCGGTACGGCGCTCTCCAGCGCGTTCTGCATCTGTTCCTTGGTCTCGCCGACACTCAGCCCGCCGACCGCGTAGCCGTCGAAGTCCATCGCTGTCAGCGCCGACGCGGACTCCGCGCGTAGTTCGGGGTCGATGCCTCCCTGCACGATTCCGAACACGGACTGGCCTCGACTCGCGCCGCCCCAGCTGTCGTGCAGGTCACGGGCGCGACGAGCCCAGAGCAGCGTGCGTTCGTGGGCTGCGCGTCGGAGCTCCGGTTGGGCATCGCCGGGCGGGCAGTGGTCGAGCACCATCGCGATGTCCGGGCCGAGATCGCGTTGGATCTTGAGCACTTTCTCGGGTGTCAGGTGGCGATCCGATCCGTCGATCACGCACTGGAACGTGACCCCCGCGTCGTCGATCTTGCATCGGTCGTCCAGCGAGAACACCTGATAGCCGCCGGAGTCCGTGAGAATCGGACCCTGCCAACCCATGAACTCGTGCAGCCCGCCGTGATCGCGGACGACGTCCGGTCCGGGTCGTACGTGCAGGTGATAGGAGTTTGCGAGGATGAGTTCGCTGCCGGTTGCCTGCACTTGCGAAGGTGTCAGTCCCTTGATGGTCGCGTAGGTCCCGACGGGAGCGAAGCACGGCGTCTCGAACGTGCCGTGGACGGTGTGGTACCGACCGCGGCGCACACCGTCTCTCTCGGACAGGAGTTCGAAGTGGGGAATCAAGGTCGGTGTGTTGGTTGCGTACGATCGTGCGGCGGGGGCGCACTTTCGTTCGATGAGTTGCGCGAACCGTTTTGGTCTCTTTTGGCGGATATCGTAGTTTGGCCACCTTCACAAATCCCGCGTCGTCTCCGCCCCGCGCGCGAAGCGGTTCCGCATCGGGTTCTAGCCGATCACGAAAACGGCAACTGCGTCTCACCGGGTCTCGACCGAGGCTCCGCTCCGAGATGCTCGTACGCCTTCGCGGTCGCCACGCGACCGCGGGGTGTGCGGGCGATCAGACCTGAGCGGATGAGGTGGGGTTCGAACACGTCTTCCAACGTGTCCTCCGATTCGTCGACCATCGCAGCCAGGGTCTTCAGGCCGATCGGTTCCCCGCGTTCGGTCAGCGCGCGGAGGATTTTGCGGTCCATCTCTTCGAGACCGAGATCGTCGATCCGCAGTCGTTGTAGACCCTGACGAGCGACGTCCATGTCTACGCGATCCCTCCTTTGCACCTGCGCCAGATCCCGCACGCGGCGTTGGATGCGCAAAGCGTGGCGGGGCACGCCGCGGCTGTGGCGCGCGAGCAGCTCGGCGGCGTCGTCGTCGAGAGGCATTTTCAGGAGGCCGGCGGCGCGTTGCAGGATGCGATGGATGTCCTCCACCGGGTATGGCTCGAGGCGTTCGATCAATCCGAATCGTGAACGAAACGCGGCCGTCAGCAACCCTTCGCGCGTCGTCGCGCCGACCAGGGTGAACGCCGCGACCGGTACGCGCACCGTCCGCGCCCCGGGACCCGAGTCGATCACGATGTCGACGGCCTGGTCCTCCATCGCGGCGTAGAGATACTCCTCCACGGGCCGCGGCATCCGGTGGATCTCGTCGACGAAGAACACGTCGCCGCGCTCGAGCCGGGCCAGTGGACCCATCAGGTCCTTGGGGCTGGAGAGAATGGGACCGGAGGTCACCGTGATTTGCGACTCCATGCCGGCGGCGATCAGATAGGACAACGTGGTCTTGCCGAGGCCCGGGGGCCCGGCGAACAGGACGTGGTCCAGGGGTTCGCCTCGCTCCCGCGCCGCGTTGATCGCCACGGAGAGGTTGTCGCACAGTCTCTCCTGACCGATGAACTCCGCGAAGTTGCGCGGCCTCAGGGCACGGTCGTAGGCCTGGTCGTCGACGTCGGGTTCTGCCTGCTCGCCTTCGTGGAAGATCATGGTCGAAAAGGGGTTGCGACCGTTCTTGCCCGGAAGGCTGGCGCCGATGGTGCCGCCGCGACCGCGAACCCCACCCTAGGGGTCCGAGTCACGGGAAGCCACCAATCCTCCGCGGTCGTTGGCGCGCCCCGGGGAGCTCTCGGGATTTTTTCCCTGGATGCTAACGAAACCCCATGCGCCGGCTATCTCCCCAGTGGCGCCGGGGTCGTCTTCGATCGTGGCGTTCGGTTTTTGTAATCAGTCTGCCATCCATCGGGGTGCTGAAACCGGGCTTCTTGAGTGGGAGGAGCCATAGTGTAAGTTCCTCAGCTTCAGCACTCGCGCGTCCCAGGACCCCTTTCAACCGCTGGCCCTCAGGTCTGCGGCAGAGAGCATTCATGATCATTCCAATTCGCTTTCCACTAGCTCGTCTAGGGCATCCGTGCGTCCTCGCCGGCGCGAGCCTTCTCGTTCTCGCCGGTTGCACCGGTGGCCAGAAGGGCGACCGCAACAA
>CAYYAQ010000279.1:0-2218 GCA_964469555.1 uncultured candidatus Brocadiaceae bacterium
ACGGTCTGTGTTCACTGGTTCCCGACCGCGATCGGTTGGCGTACTCCGTGATCATGGAGTTTGACGCAAAGGGCAGCCGAGTGAATGCCCGCGTGCACAAGAGCGTGATTCGCAGCGTGAAGCGAAACACCTACAAGGTCGTGCAGGCCCTCTTCGACGGCGAGAAAACCGCCGAAGTCGAAGCCATCGAGCACCTGCGCGGACCGCTGGAGAAGTTCCGGACCTGGACCCTTCGGCAGCAGAAGATTCGCGACGCGAAGGGGTCTCTGCGGACACAGTCGACGGAACGCAAGTTCGTGTTCGACAAGGATCACGAGGTCGAAGCGATCGTTAACGCGGAGAAGTACTTCTCGATGACCCTGATCGAGGAAACGGCTCTCGCCGCCAACCAGGCGGTGGGCGACCTGTTCCGCAAGCGCGGGCTCCCCACGATCTACCGTGTCCATCCGCAGAAGGACCTCGAGGAGATCGAGTCGATCGTCAAGATGCTCTCGGAGCACGGGATCCGCGTGCCGAACAAGGAGAACCTCACGGGCCGCGACGTCGGCGGGCTGATCCGGATGGCGCGCCGGCGCCCCAATGCCGAAGCGCTGATCCAGCGCATCATGGGTCTCGTGGAGCGAGCAAACTACGCGGTGAAGGACCACGAAGACGTAGCGGACCACTGGGGACTCGCGCGCAAGGCGTACCTGCACTTCACGTCCCCGATCCGACGCTACCCGGATCTGTTCGTACACCGGTGGCTGCACGCGATCGAGACCCGCGGCAGCGAGGCGGAGGCCGAACTCAAAGCACAGGACTTCCTCGCCGACATGAACGACATGGCGTTGCACTCGTCGATCCAAGCCGGGACGGCAGAGATGGGAGAGCAGGCGATCGGCGATCTCAAGGTTTGCCAGTTCCTCTCGCCGCACGTCGGCGAGCGTCACAAGGCCAAGGTGACGCGGGTGTCCCGGTTCGGCATCGAACTGCACGTACCGCACTTCAACATCACGGGCTTCCTCCCGACGCGCTCGATCGGCGAGAAGCCAGAGCTCAAGGGGCCGACGCTACAGATCCGCGCCGGTCGCAAGCTCTTCTCGTTCACCGAGGGCTATTCCATCGACGTCTGCATTCAAGACGTCGACTTCCTCCGCCTGCAGGTCCTCTTCGAACTCGCTTAGGACGGACGACGGGAGAGAGCTTTCCCCTCCCGTCGCCACGACGCTATTTCCCGAGATGGAGCTCGACGGCGTCGGTCACACCGATGCGGCTCCCGTTGCTCAGCGCTCCTTGCACGTACGCGGCGAGTCCTATGAGGTTGGAATCGTTCGGCACGGAGAGCTTGAACGGGACCGGGGTGCCTTGCCACGCGGGACCGTCGATGCGCGCAAGGATCGTGGTGATGAGGAGTTCACCCACTGACCCAGGCGCCTTCATCCCGAAACCCGGGATCTTCGCGCCACAGGGAAACGCGCCGTCCGGGGCCGCGGAGATGAACAAGTGGGTCTTGGAACCCTTGCCCATCGAGTTGCCAGGATCGTGCAACTCGAGGGTCACCGACTGTCCGAGCAGCGGAACGCCACTGGACACGGTCATGCTTCCTACAGGATTGACTCCACACCCGTAGATCTTCGCGCCGGCAACACGCTTGACGGTCCAGGTACCAACGCTCGTCGAGTAGCCCTTGAAGGGTCCCGAGGCGGTCGTCACGATCACGATCTTCTGCTTCGGACTCGTGTTGGAGTTCGAAGACGTGTAGGTCGTGCCGTTGTCGGTTCCCGCATCCCAGATCGTCGCCGGGAAGACGGCCTGCTTGATCCACCGGCCCTTGTCCATCAAGTTGAATCCTGACAGACCTGTAAACCAATCGGGACTGGGGGCGAGCATCGTCACGATGGTCAGGTGCGGATGGGACGCCGAGACCGTGAACCGCACGAACACGGAGCCGGGCGACTTCGGCATGCCGCTCCCCGCGACGAGGGTCTTCGCGCCGCCCGAGTTGATCAACTTGTTGATCTCGGTCGTGAGGGTGCCGGTGGCGCCGGTCTCCGCCATGACCTCCATGCCCGCAGACGAGATCTCGCCGGGCATCCAAATACTGGTCTTCGAATTGTGCGTGGCGCCGATCAGTGGCGAGAAATGTGGATTCGAGGGGAAGTTCACCGGGTGCGTGGTCTTGCTCCACGTCGAAGTGAAGGTGGCCTCGTAGACGGCCGTGCCCTGTTGCGCGACGAGG
>CAYYAQ010000280.1:0-2099 GCA_964469555.1 uncultured candidatus Brocadiaceae bacterium
CTATGGCAAGAACGGCTCGGACGTGTGCACGTTGGCCGCGCGGATGGCGCGAGTCCACACCGGTCGCAAGACGATCCTCTACTGCGGCTACCACGGCTGGGGAGACTTCTGGGCGGAGCAAGCCGGATTCGAGAACAGCGGCATCCCGGACCGCGGTGAGAAGCTGATCTTCCGGTTCCCGTTCAACAACGTCGCTGACTTCCTCGAACTGTTCGATCGACACCGCGACGACCTCGCCTGCGTCATGCTCGAACCGTCCGGCCCGTGGGCGGGTAACGAGATCGGCCACGACCCCGATATCGACGTCGGCTTCCTGCATACGCTCCGGGAGAAGACGCATGAGGCAGGCGCCCTGCTCGTGTTCGACGAGATCGTCACAGGGTATCGATACCTCGAATCCAGACGTGCCTCGGCAAGTCACTCGCCTCGGGCATGCCGTTGTCGGCGCTCCTCGGTTCGGAGGACATCTTCCGCGCCTCGTTCCATCGCGCCCACTACGGACCGACGTTCCAAGCGGAGGCACTCTCGTTCGCCGCGGCGAAGGCAACGATCGAGGTCTGCCGCCGAGAACCAGTCGCGCAGTTCATCTGGGACCACGGCACCCGCTTGCGAGAAGGCATCGAGCGAGTATTCCGCGAAGTCGGCTTCCCCGCGTTCATGAAGGGGCCGCCGTTCCGTATGTCGATCTTCGTCGAAGAAACGGATCCGACGGTCAAACTCCAGATGCGCACGATGCTGCAGCAAGAACTGCTGCGCGTGGGGATCTCGATCTACAACAACGGCGTCATGCTTCCGTGCTTCGCGCACGACGACAGCACGTTGGCCCACACGCTGGAGATGTTTGCTCGAGCCGGCGATCTCGTCGTTCGCGCGTTGCGAGCCGGCGACCTTGTGCAGCGCCTCGAAACCCCGCTCCTCGAGGACATGTAGCCGTTCGTTGCGCGGGCGGCGCAGGCCCGTGGTGTCCGAATACTCGTCCGCACTGCCGCAGCTGGACTTACGACCTTGCGCCTCACCGGTACGATGGCTGCATCGTGCCCGACATCTTCCGACTCCAACTGCTACTCGCCACGTTCGCCGGCTGGGTCAATCGCCACCAGGCCCAGGTCATCGAATACCTGATCGAGGAGAACCGGGTCCTGAAGGAACAGATCGGCAAGCGCCGGCTGCGACTAACCGATGACCAACGCCGAAGACTGGCAGCCAAGGGCAAGATCATCGGGCGCCGACTCCTCGCGCGCGTCGCGACCATCGTGACACCCGACACCATCCTGCGCTGGCACACTCGACTGATCGCCCAGAAGTGGACATACACACGCAAGCGAGTCGGTCGCCCCGGGATCATGAAAGCCATCCGCGAGCTGATCGTCCGCATGGCCACGGCAAACTCGGGGTGGGGGTACTGCCGGATCCAAGGCGAACTCAAGAAGCTCGACCACCGCGTCGCGAGGTCCACCATCGCCAAGACCCTGAAAGAACACGGCATTCTCCCGGCGCCGGAGCGCACGACCACATGGCGCACCTTCCTCCGGTCGCACGCCGACGTGATCGCCGGGATCGACTTCTTCACCGTGGAGGTCTGGACCAAGCGCGGACTTGTCACGCACTATATCCTCTTCCTCGTCCACCACGCTACCCGCGCCGTCCACATCGCCGGCATCACGCCGAACCCGAACTCTGCGTTCATGGCGCAGGTCGCACGCAACCTGACCGCGCTTGACGACGGATTCCTGAACGGGATGCGCTACCTCATCCTCGACAGGGACAGCAAGTTCACTGACCAGTTCAAGACCATCCTCGAAGACGCCGGCGTGCAGGTGGTGCCGATCTGCTACCAGGCCCCGAACATGAATTCGATCGCCGAACGCTTCGTGTTGACGGTGAAATCAGAGTGTCTCAATCGGCTGATACTCCTCGGATACGCCCACCTCGAACGCAGCCTTGGCGCGTTCACCACCCACTATCTGAAAGACCGGCCGCACCAAGGTCTGGGCAACGAGTTGGTCACGCCCGGTCCGACCAGTGGGCGAGCCACCGGCAATGTCGTCGCGTGTGAACGACTCGGTGGGCTGCTACGCAGCTATCACCGCGCGGCCTGA
>CAYYAQ010000281.1:0-1961 GCA_964469555.1 uncultured candidatus Brocadiaceae bacterium
GGCATGGTTTGCCGACAGGAGGAACTGCCGGCGCGAGAGGGATCGAGTGCTCATGGTTGGACCTCCTCTTGATCAAAGTCCGTACTTCGACATGTCCCTCTACCGCAAGGATCAGATGCGAGCACGACCGAAGGAAGACCCAATTGCAGCTCGAACGGACTGTCGCCGCTTTCTACGCTTGGTGGCTCTCTCGGTCCTCAGCACAGTTGGAATCCATGGTAGGCAACTCCCTCGATCGCCGCACGGTTCTCAAGTACGGCCTCGGCTCTCTCCCCGTCGTGTTCACCGGTTGCGCGATCGGGCGCGGCACGCGCCGCAACGGGACGCTGCGCCTCGCGTCGATCGGCTGCGGTCGCATGGGTCGTGGGGACATGCGCTCGCTTCTGAACCGCGGACTCTCCAAGGAACTCGATGCGCGCTTCGTCGCGGTGTGCGATGTCGACGCGAACCGCGCTCGAACCGCGAAGCAGGATCTCGAGAAGATCTACCGCGACAAGCTGCAGGGTGAATCAGCTCCGGAGATCACGGTCTATCGGGACTTCCGCGAACTGCTCGCCCGCGACGACATCGATGCCGTACACGTATCGAGCCCTGATTTCTGGCACGGCGAGCACGGCGTCGCCGCGGCCAAGGCAGGCAAGGACATCTACATCCAAAAACCCCTGACCTATTCGGTCCGCGAAGGCCAGGCACTCGTCGAAGCCGTGCGGGCGAATGACATCATCCTCCAGGTCGGCTCGCAGCAGCGATCGGATCGTCGGTTCCGCCAGGCTTGCGAGCTCGTGCGAAACGGCAGGATCGGCAAGCTCGAGCGCGTGGTCGTCTGGCTGCCATCCGATCGCGGGAAGGTCGAGGATCGGCAAGAGCCTGCTCCCGAGGCTCTGGACTACGACCTCTGGATGGGGCCGACGATGGCGCGCCCCTACATCGAGAAGGGTGTGCACCCCAAGAAGGGTTTCGGTCGGCCAGGCTGGCTGCAACGAGACGGCTACTGTCGCGGGATGATCACCGGCTGGGGTTCGCACATGAACGACACGGCGCAGTGGGGACACGGCAGCGATCTCACGGGTCTGACCGAGATCGAAGCGACGGCGAAGTTCCCCGATCGGGGCATCTTCAACGTGCATACCGAGTTCCGTGCGGTCGGCAAGTGGGCGGACGGTGTCGAACTCATCCAGGAGACGAACAGACAGGCCGGTATCCACTTCAAGGGGAGCGAAGGTTCGATCTTCGTGCGGCGTGGAGGAATCCAGGCGGATCCTGCGTCGCTCCTGAAGGAAGAGATCGGCGACGACGAGACGAAACTCTACGTCAGCGATGATCACTACCGGAACTTCCTCGAGTGTGTCCGCTCGAGAAAGGAGCCGATCTGTCCCGTCGAGGTCGGCCATCGATCGAACAGCCTCTGCGTCATCACGCACATCGCGATGAAGCTCGACCGCAAGCTCACCTGGGACCCCACCAACGAGGTCTTTGTCGGTGATGACGCCGCCAACAAGATGCTCGACTTCCCGAGGCGGGATCCGTGGCGACTGTCATGAAGCACCGCCGCGATGGGTGCCGGAACACTCCATTCGCCGCGGGCGGTGCAGGGGGTTATGGAGTTTGCGTAGGGGCCTGGCCTGAGCGGGGTCCGGGTTGGGATCCGTACGCAGTGCGCGGGCGCAGGTGCGGTCGACGCGCGGAACGGCGACTCGGACTCTGAGGCGGGAATCGGGGTGATTCGGAACGGTCAGAAGACTGGGATTGTCCACCTTACCCGCCGACGAGAGGCATGGATTGCTGCGCCCCTTTCCGACGCCGCCGCCCACGCGCGCGCCACCCCGCGAGGTGGTGCAGGCGCTGCCGTTTGGCTGACGCGCCGAATCGGTGGACGGGAATCGAGAGCCAGAGGCTGCCGCGAACGCAGCGTGGAAGAGGTCTGCAACCGCACAACACAATCACGACTCACAACGCTTTAC
>CAYYAQ010000282.1:0-1901 GCA_964469555.1 uncultured candidatus Brocadiaceae bacterium
GGGAATTCGAGCTCGACGAACTCCACGGAGTCGTCGTCGCTCCCGTTGTCGATGACGATGACCTCGTGATCCCCTCCGTGGTGTGCCATCGCGGCGCGGAGCGACGGCAACAGCTTTTCGAGGAACGCGCGACCGTTCCAGTTGAGGATCATGATGCTCGCGGCGTCCGTGCGGCGCGCCGGAGCATCGTCCGAGGGCTTCGTGCCCGTGTCGGTCGGGCGGGACACGAGTCCGGCGAGAAGGAGGATCGTGCACCACACGATCGCGAACGGGATGAACACGACGGCGACGACCACCAACACGATGCATCCGGCGATGAATCCCGCGAGCTGACTCATCGGATCAGGGA
Source organism: uncultured candidatus Brocadiaceae bacterium (assembly GCA_964469555.1). Taxonomy (GTDB): domain Bacteria; phylum Planctomycetota; class UBA1135; order UBA1135; family UBA2386; genus CAYYAQ01. The sequence goes on from CAYYAQ010000282.1 coordinate 350, forward strand.
TCGGGCTTGATCCAGTTGTTGGAGCGCCATCTTCTCACCGTTGAGGTTGTCGATGATGTAGCGGCGGGCCACGGCTCCGGCTCGCGACGCTGCATCCTTGTCGGCGAGGAACTTCACGCAGGCCGCCGCGAGTTCCTCCGGTGTTTCTCCAAGCGCCATCGCTTCCGCCGGCGGTGCCATGCCCTGCAATCCCAGTCGATTCGCCACGAGCGGCAGGCCGTGCGCCATCGCGAGCATGGACTTGCTGCGCACACCGAAACCGGAGTACACGGGTGCCGCGAGACATCGCGCTTTGGCCAGGATATCTGTGAGGTCGTCGACGAAACCGAGGAAGCGAACACCGGGGAGCTCGCCGAGCTCTTTCACGGATTCGCCAGCGCGCGGGCCGGCCAACCACAATTCTGCGTCGGGAATCTCTCGATGCACGAGCGGAAGTACGTCCCTGGCGAGGGCGCGGGCCGACTCGGGATTGGGGTGGTGGGCGTAGTCGCCGAAGAACAACATCACCGGATCGGTGGTCGAGGGGTCGAGTGATGTGTCCGCAATGTGGATCATCGGCGAGCGCACTTCCACGGGCAGACCGGTCGCTTCACGCAGCGCCGTGGCGTCTTCTGTCGTCAGCGTCTGGCAGAGGTCGGCCATGGGGTAGAAGTGGCGGACGTAGCGTTTCCAGAGACGGCGGTCGCGCCACGCGCCGATGTTGCCGGGGCCGAAGTGTCGTGGTACGGATGCGCCTCGCTCATGGTCCGTGAGGATCGTGGTCGAGCCTTCGAGTTCGGCGAGGCACCAGGCCATCACGACGAACTCCACGAAGATGACATCTGGTCGAAACTCCGCGACCGAGCGACGCAGCAACTGTCGAAACTCGGTGGATTCGATCTTCGCGACTTCGAGGGGTCTGCCGCGCACGCCCCACTCCCACAGGAAGCGGAGCCGCTGTCCCCAACGCGTGGTCGACGAGACCTCGGGCGTGCGCGCGCGGGGGGTGGTGAACGTGCGCGTTTCGGTCATCGCCGGAGGATCCCCGCGGTGCGAGTAGTGCACGGTCGCGACCTCGGCGTGGCGCGCCAACTCACGAATCAACAAACCGAGGTACACCCCGCCCCCGTGATCCGCATCCGGATGTGGTTGGAACGGGCTGACCAGGAGAACACGCATTCGGATGGAGCGGAAACCGGCGGGATTCGGGTTCGAGTCGGAGATTGTGCTATTTCCGTCGCTTGGTGCCCGATTCTACAGTCCGATACAGGGCCGGAGAGTGTGCCGTAAGCAATGGAACCAAAAAGGCTTGTGTTTGGCAATGGTCTATCTGGGAGGAATGGCCCAGACCCCGATCGGGCTGGACGTTCCCGATTCATCTGACATAATCGCGCCAGACGGGAACATCCGCAGCTCTCGTCTACGTGCCCATGAATGAGACCCTAAAGGCCATCGTCCAGGTTCTGGAAGAGGGAACCCCTGAGCTGAAAGTCGCGTCCTCACAAATACTTGGGTAGCTCGCGCCTCAAGACGTGGCCGTGGTCGAGGCGCTCGATGCGCACTTGACCCTCGG
>CAYYAQ010000283.1:0-1880 GCA_964469555.1 uncultured candidatus Brocadiaceae bacterium
TCTGGTGCTTCCGAAAATGGCGGCCTCCTCTCTGGCAAGTGTCACGGACTGCGATGGTCAGTTCTTCGGCCGGCGAGGAGCGAAAGTCGCGGACGGGCATGCTGGAGGCTCAATTCAGGACAGTGATCCGTGTGCAGCGAGTTCATCTCCCGCAGATTCCACTGGTGCTATCGGGATTTCAGTGCTGATTTGCTAAGGTGCGCATGTCGGCCCCGAACACGTCCATGAAAACGTCAACCGCACTCCTGGCTCTTCCCGCCCTCTTCGCCTCTTGTGTCTTGCCGGATCTCGGCGGCAACGTGCACGCGGGGTACATGAACATCACTCCGTCGGGCAACTTCGGGCTGCAAGATTCCGCCAAGACGAACAACGTGAACAGCGTGCGGATCGACGTGGAGGACGGTTTCAGCGTCGAGGATGCTGGGACCCCCTTCCTCAGGGGGGAGGGTAACCTGGGCGACTGGGACGTCATCGTTTCGGGATTCCACTTCGACGAATCGAACCCAGCGGTGTTGACTGCGGACTTTGGGGACATCACGGCATCGCAGGCCAGCCCGACGCCGGTCTCGACGAATCTGACGGTCTTCAACGTCAAGGGAGCGGTCGCGTACAACGTCCTCGACTTGGAGATCCTCGATGTCAGCGCCGGGGTCTGCTTCGACTACTTCTCGGTGGACATGGACGTCCGGTCGGCCACCGCCTTCGAGAACCTCTCCTTCACCGCCCCCACTCCACTTCTCTACGCGCGGGCGACCGCGGGGATCAGCATCGTCACGGGCAAGCTCGAAGTGAGCTGGCTCGACATCGACCTCGGGGACGCGGTGGGGAGCTACTTCGACCTCGACGCGATGATCTCGGTGAAGCCGTTGCCGTTCCTCGAGCTGGTCGCCGGCTACCGCAACGTTTTGATCGACGTAGACGGCGACGTCGACAACCAGGACTTCGACACCCATCTCCGGCTGTCCGGTTGGTACATCGGCGGCGGAGTCAGTTTCTAGCCTGAGCTAGTTCGGAAGGGTCAACTTGAGTCCGATCACGTTTCGCGCCGACTCACTCTTCAAGTAGTCGAGGAGAGCGCGGGCGTCGACCGACGGATCATGTGGCGAGACGCTGCGGATGGTCGCGCCCACGGGCCAGGCGCCGCGCTCGAAGTTCTTTCGAGTCGCCGAGACGTGGTTGATCTCCAACCCGCGAACTCCCCTCACGCCCTGGAAGTGGGTCAAGGAGACAAGCCCGCACGAGCGCGGGTGGTTCGACACGTACGCCAGGATCTCGCGGGGGGTAGCCAGGAACACGGTCCTGTCCTCTGCCTTGCTTTTCACCCGCAACGCCTGATCTGCGGCGTCGTTGATGCGCGGTCGGTGTTTGCAGACGGGCTGGACGTCGAGATCGATGCCACCGAGTCGTTGCCAATTCGAGAGCTGGCCCTGGATGAGCCGCTGGAAGTCGCCCTCCGGTATCGACTGGATCCGATTGGATGCGTGGACGATGGGCACGACGATTTGGTGAGCGATCACTCGCTCGGTCAACCCGTGCGAACGCTCCGATTCGGAGAGCGCAGAGCTGATGATCGCGAGGTCGGCGTTGCCCATCAGCAGATGCCCGATGCTGTCCCTATCACTCCGCGCGTAGAGGACGAGGTCGATGCCCGTCTCCAGTGCTTCGAACGCGGCTACGAATGCACGGTGGGCGGTCGGGCAGCTGTAGACCAGCAGCTTGGTTCGGGGCGGCGGACCGGCGAGCGCCTCGCGACCCGCCCCGGATTCCACGATCGGCGCCGCCGACGGAGTCGAAGTTCGTGCGATGAGAGACTCGGGTCGGCTACCCACGAGTTGGTCGGTGCGAGTGTGCACTTCCCGCGTCTCCAGATCGAGACGTTC
>CAYYAQ010000284.1:0-1669 GCA_964469555.1 uncultured candidatus Brocadiaceae bacterium
GTTGTAGGCCAACATGATCCCGTCGAACACGCCGCACTCGATCAGCTTCGTGACGTACTCGGGATTGCCGTGCGTCGTGCAGAAGATCGATCCGATGCGCCCTTCCGTCTTCTTCTGTATCAGGAATTCGACCATGCCTCCCGGCTCCCAGACGTTCTCGCCGACGAACTCGCGATCGTCGATGCAGCAGATGCCGTACATCTCGAGTCGCTTCTTCCCCCGGATTCGACAAGTCTCTTCGAACAACGCCTCCACGTTGGCGCGGTCGCCGTAGCAGCCGGATGCCATGATCACATCGTCGCGCCCCGATCTGTGAATGGCATCGGCCACCAGTTCTTCGGCACCCCCGTAGTCCGGTGCGGTGTGGACCCAATTGACTCCGAGCTCGAAGCCACGGAGGAGCGTTTCGCTCACCTGTGACTCTGGCAGCATCCGAAACTGCGCGCTGCCGAATCCGATCGCGCTGAGGAAGATATCGGTCTGCCCTAGTCGGTTGAGTCTCATACGAGCGTCGGGGTGTCGAGTGGGGATCATAGAGGATGCGCGCCGCGACTGGTGGGGCACCTCGATTCCAACTAGGATTGCGGTCTTGAAGTGGAGATCGCGGAACAACAAGCGCTTGGATCGGCAAACCGTCGTCGAAGCCTTCGAGGAGATCCTCTTCCGCGGACCGCGCGACGACGAAGTCCGCCAGGTTGTGGACAACGGTCTTGATCGGGCCGCCTTGGTCGACGGACTTCGCGCCTGCGCAGAGCACCGGAAAGTCGTCGGGCTGTTGCGGGCGTTGTTGCGCCGCGACTCGCGATCTTGGTTGCGGCGCGAACCCACGCGCGCTGAACTCGCGGCGGCGATCGGGCGGTTGCGCGGCCACTACAAGAACGACGAAGACCTGCGCCGGGCGATGGCCCACGGCGATCCCATTCATATCAACTCGCGCTTGCAGCGACACACGCTTGTCGAGGCGTTCGAGGAGACCCTCTTTCGCGAACCGCACGACCACGAAGTTCGTCGCGCAATGGATAGCGGTCTTGGTCACGTGGGTCTGGTCGACGAACTCCGAGCGTGCACCGAGCATCGAGAGATAGTTGGGCTGTTGCGAGCGTTGCTGCGTCGCGACGGTCGATCGTGGTTGCTTCGCGAGCCCACCCGCGGTGAACTCGCGGCGGCGATCGGGCGGTTTCGCAGCAAGTTTGACAGTGATCAGGAACTCCGTCGGGCGATCATCGAAGGACTGCCCATCCATCTTCGCCCCCTGGCTATGGAGATGGACATCACGAACCAATGCAACCTGCGTTGCGTGATGTGTGCGTTCAGTCATCCGAGCATGAACTCGCAACCGCGACGGCATCTCTCGGTGGAGGAGTTCGAAGACCTCGCCGATCAACTCTTCGCCCGCGTGCACCGGGTTTCGCTGAGCTTCGGAACGGAGCCGCTCCTGCACAACGACATCGAGCAGTTCTTCGCGATCTTGGCGCGTCATGAGGTTCCCTACGCCTTCATGAACACCAACGGACTGCTGCTGCGGGAACCGTTGATCGAGTCGATGATCGAGCACGGCTTCAACACCCTGTTCGTGTCCGTCGATGCCGCGACACGCGAGACCTACGAGAGCATTCGGATCGGCGGGAGCTTCGACCGGCTGATGCGGAAGCTGGAGCTCCTCCGCACG
>CAYYAQ010000285.1:0-1606 GCA_964469555.1 uncultured candidatus Brocadiaceae bacterium
ACCGCACAAGGCGCGGACCGGAAGGCCTAGAAGAACGAGTAGAGGAACGGAAGCGCACCGGTGCCGCCGAACACGATGAGCACACCCAGCACGCCTAGCACTGCCAGGATGGGGATCAGCCACCACTTCTTGTTCTCAGACATGAAAGCGATGAGATCGGAAAACAATCCACCCTCATCGGATCGGGAGGCCTCGTCGAAGGATTGTTCGTCTTGAGTGTCGCTCATGGGATCCTCGTTGAATCAGTATAGCCGCAGATAGCTCGACGGAACGCGGGGTTTCTCTCGGTCTCTGTGGTCCTTCCAGTACGTCTCCGCCTCGGGTTGAAGCTCCCGGTCCATAGCATCGCGGCCTTTCATCCGGAACCACAGCGCGATCGGCGTGAACATGCCGTAGTAGATCAACCGCAAAACGATGGCCGAGACCACGAAGCCGATCGGGATCGCCACGATCATCATCGTCAGATAGATCGGCTTGTTTGCGATCGGCGCGGTCAGCGCCAGCACCGGGCAGATCACGGCCAGCGAGAGCAGGAGGATCACGCTCCAGTGGAAGCTCCAGTCGGTGAACTTCCACAGGACCATCGTGGCCATGGCCGAGAACCCGAACAGCGCGATGAATCCGAACGATCGGAGTTGCTTCGTGTCGGGCTTGAGGTCGATCTTGATCATGGTCGAGTGTGTTTCAGTCGAGAGCGAAGGCCGACAAGTACTCCTTGCGGTCCACCTTCGGAACGTTTCTCTGTCCCGTGCGGCAGATGACGAAGTCCTCGAGCACGAGAACGTCCATCTCGGTACCCCAGAAACAGCGGAGTGCATTCGCCGGGTCGCACACGATCGGTTCACCGCGCACGTTGAAGCTCGTGTTGATTAGCACCGGGCAGTCCGTCAGCTCCTTGAATCTCCGCAGCAACGCCGCGAGTCGCGGGTTGCGATCGTCGTCGACAGTCTGGACCCTGGCGGAGAAGTCCACGTGCGTCACGGCTGGAACCGTCGACCTCTCCTGATGCAACTTGTCGAGCCCGTGTTTCGATGCGTCGACCTGCTTGCGGATCGCTTCCTGCACCGGCGCCACGACCAGCATGTAGGGACTCTCTTGATCCTCGCGGATGTTGAAGAACTCGTGCGCGTCCTCGCGCAACACGATCGGCGCGAACGGTCGGAACGACTCGCGGAACTTGATCTTCAGGTTCATCACGGTCTGCATCTTCGGCGACCTCGCGTCTCCGATGATGCTGCGTGAACCGAGCGCGCGTGGACCGAACTCCATGGCGCCCTGGAACCAACCGATCACGTTTTCGTCGGCGATCAGCTCGGCGACGCGCGCGACGAGTCCTGCCTGGTCTCCCTCGAAGCTCTCGAACTCGACGTTCTCGGTCTCGAGCAGGGTTCGGATCTCGGCGTTCGGGTACGCCGGTCCGAGCAGGCTGCCTTTCTGTGTATCCATGCCCGTGACGACGCGCGGCTTGTTCATCAATTGGTGCCAGATGAACTGGGCGACGCCCAACGCACCGCCAGCGTCACCGGACGCGGGTTGGATCCACAAGTTGTCGAACGGCCCCTCGCGCAAGATTCGACCGTTCCCGACGCAGTTCAGCGCGACGCCG